>JACZRV010000047.1 GCA_022574555.1 SAR324 cluster bacterium | reverse complement strand
GCA
The DNA here is from genome assembly GCA_022574555.1 of SAR324 cluster bacterium. Taxonomy (GTDB): domain Bacteria; phylum SAR324; class SAR324; order SAR324; family JACQKK01; genus JACZRV01. The sequence continues at coordinate 26,772 of JACZRV010000047.1, read as the reverse complement.
TGGCTGTGGAGTTCGTGCGCCTCCCCGACGCGCACCTGGGCTACCTCTTCCTCGGCTTCGTCACCATGGGCCAGACCCTCAGCCTGCCCATGGTCATCGGCGGAGCAGCCTGGGCCGCCTGGCTCATCGCCAAACAGCGCAAGGCACAGGCGGGGTAGGCACAAGAAGACGGGCGGAGCGTCATAGCCCCGTTAATGTGTTTGGCTGAGATATAATAAAGTAATTTCCGATGAGCATTGAAAATATTTCAGAAATTGATAAGATTCTAACAGTTATCGTATTGCTATTTCCTGGTTTTCTTGCATTTAGAATCTATCATCTATTTGTCCCGGATACGTCACTGCAGACGCAGGAAAAATTACTTAACTATTTTGCCGCGAGTGTTTTTCTATTTCCTTTCAATTTTATTGCGGCAATTTACGTGTTAAAATTTTATGACAACTTCATCATATTGTCGGCCGGTTTATTGTTGGTATTTATTGTCTTACCATCTGGATTTGCAGCGATCTTCTATTTTTTGAGGACCAAAATTGTACAATTCGGCGCTATTCATCCCATACCAAAAGCTTGGGACTATATTTTCTCCCTTCAAAAACCAAGTTATATTGTAATCCAAACAAAAGACGGAAATCTTGTGGGTGGGCTATTTGGAGAAAATTCCTTCGCGTCTTCGTATCCAGATAATGAGGATATTTATCTTGAAAAGGCGTGTTACGTCGACCAGGATACCGGAGAATTTGCTGGATTAGTTGATGGGTCATCTGGTATGCTGATAAAACATTCGGAATGCTCCCGAATAGAATTTTTTGAACTGCCGATAGAAGATAACGATAATGACTGACAAACTAAAAAATATGATTCGACACGACGGGTATTCCCCCCGTGCTGGTACGGTCGTTACGGAAGGCTACAAGCCCAAATCGTCGTTGCCTACTACAAACCTGCCTAAAGGTGGTACCAGCGCAAAACCCCCCAGACCGAAATCAAAAAAAAGTCAATAGCCGCATCGAACTAGAGCTCAACGGAACCAATTGCCCCGCGCGGGCAATGGCTTATTTGGTCTGTTTCAGAAATTCCTCAAGCCCGACTCGCTGCTCCTCCCGGCGCTCCAGGTCACGGACGACGATTTCGCCGCGGGCCATTTCGTCGGGCATGAGCAGGATCGCGTGGCGGGCGCCCATGTCGCCGGCCCGTTGCAGGGCGCGCTTGAGCTTGCGGGATCCGAAGTCGGCATCGGCGCGGTAGCCTTTGCGGCGGAGCTGCTGGCTGATCTCCAGGGCGGCGGGCACCTGCTCGTCGGAGAAGGGGAAGACCACGTAGTCGATCTCGCTGCGCAGGTCAGGCAGCAGGTCCAGGTCGCCCAACAGTTCCAGGATCACCACGTCTCCGAAGCCGAAGCCGATGGCGGGAATTTCGGGCCCGCCATAGGTGGAGAGCAGGGAATCGTAGCGTCCGCCTCCGCAGATGGCGCGCAGGCTGGCCGAGCGGTCGCGCAACTCGAAAACGGTACCCGTGTAATAGGAGAGCCCCCGCACGACGGTGATGTCGAAGACGAGGGTGTCGCCGAACCCCACACGCCCCATCAGGGACAGCAGATCGTCCAGCGCCCGCGCTCCGGCGGACTCGTCCCCCAGGGCGTGCTGCACCTCGTCCAGCCCCTCCATGGCCAGGAAGGCGTTCAGCTTCTCCAATTGGGGGCCGGTGAGACCCTGCTCGGCAAGCATGGCCGCCAGGCTCTCGGGCGCGACCTTGTCCCGCTTGTCCATGACCACCATCACCGGCAGATGGCGCTCGGCGGGGATGCCGATGTGGTCCAGCACCTCGCCCAGCAGCCGCCGGTCGTTCACGTGAAGCCGCACGCGGGAGGCATCGAGCCCCATCGCCTCCAGGGACATGATCAGGGCGGAGATGACCTCCACTTCGGCCACGTTGCCCGGCTGGCCGACGATGTCCAGGTTCCACTGGTAGTGCTCCCGCTTGCGGCCGCGCGTCATGCGCTCGTAGCGGAAGCACTGGGGGATGGAGAACCATTTCAGTGGGAAGCCCAGGGCCTTTTCCCGCTGCAGGATCAGCCGCGCCAGGGTGGGGGTCATTTCGGGCCGCAGGGCCAGGCGGCGATTTCCCTTGTCCTGGAAGCTGTAAAGCTGCTCGGTGATCTCGTCCCCGGCCTTGCGGACGTAGAGGGCCTCGCTTTCCAGAATGCAGGCGTCGTACTCCTCGAATCCGAACTGTGCCGACGTGCGGCGCCAGATATCGAAGAGCCATTGACGCAGGCGCAGCTGGGGGGGATAGAAATCCCGCGTGCCTCTTACGGGCCTTAGATCGATCATGTTTTCCCGAGGGTTTTGGCGATCACCCCGCCAGCGCCAAGGGAAAATCCTGCGCCGTTGCCCTTTGGGTTTCCCGGCAGGGGCGCTGGGCCACGGCATGCCGCGTCCTTGACGGCACCCGGTTCATAGGTTTGTCGCGATGGGTGACGGATGTGATGACCTGCAGCGGGTTCAGACTCCCGGCACGCTAAACACGCCGACGTGCACCGCAGGCAACCACCGAGTTGTGGGCTTACGTGTCCCTGGTCCTACCTATCCGCTGACCTGGTTTACCGTGGCACTACTTTTCGAATACCTTGGAATCTTCCACGAAGGCCGCCATGCCCTGGCTGGTCAGCGGGTGATCGGTGACCCCCATGAGAAGGGGCGCGGGCACCGTGAGGATATCCGCCCCGGCCAGGAGACACTCGGTGACCTGCACGGCGTTGCGGAACGAGGCGGCCAGCACCTCGGTTTTGATCCGGTAATTGTTGAAGATCGCCACGATCTCGTTGATCAGGCGTATGCCGGAGTCCTTGCGCGCTCCATCCATGGCGACATAGGCCGTGTTGGCCACCCGGTCGGCGCCGCCTTCGGGTATCTTGTGGTCTTCCACGTAGTACAGGGAATTGCCCGGGGGGCGTTCCACCTGGTCGTTCTGGTACAGGTAGTCGGCGACGCGTCCCAGAAACGGCGAGACATAGGTTGCACCGGCGTTGGCCGCCCAGAAGGCCTGGGTGGAATTGAAGATCAGCGTACAATTGGTTTTGATGTCGTCTTTCCAAAGCTGGTTGATGACACGCAATCCGGTGAAGGAGTCTAATTCTTCATTGATGGCTTTGTATCCGCCCACCGGCACCTTGACGACCACGTTTTCCCCAATGCCGGCCAGTTTCTTGGCTTGTTCGATCATTCCCACCGGTTCCAGCTCGGTCAATTCCAGCGACACCGGATCGGGTGCCACCAGATCGACGATATCCTTCATGATCTTCATCGCCGATTCCCAGGAGTCGGCACCCGCCCGCTTGAGCAGCGTCGGATTGGTGGTCACGCCGCTGATCACGCCCCGCTCCTGCAATGGGCGAATCTCTTCGATGTCGGCCGTATCGGCGAAGATGCGGGGCGCATGGGACGCCGGATGTTGAAGCTTCTTGCCCGCGGCGGTGCGATTCACCTCTTCCATGACGGCGCGGCGGTCACCGACACCCGGATGGATATCCAGCGGTTTCAGCATGATTTGCTCCTTGACAATTTATAGTCCGATTCGGGGTGCGCTCCCCAAACTGTTCAGTGCCTGAAGACGGTCACCGGTATCCTGCTCCAATCAGTATCCATATCGCCATCCCACCGGCTTGCCAAGGGTTTTCCCAATGCAATTCATCACGGCGGTGTACGGCGGGCGGGCAGCGGGGCTTGTCATCAATCGTGGCGGGGGTTTGGAGCAGAGAAAAGCCCTCCCCAATTCGGAGGAGGGCTGGCGGCCGGAGTGGCCGCAATGGGACCGCTTGGCTATTGGTTGGACATCGTCAGGTTACCGAAGTATCTGCTATTCGAACCACTTCAGCTTGCGGGCAACCTTTTTGTTGAATGTAACTTTCTGCTCCGCATCCAGGGTTTTGTAGAATGCCGCGGTTTCATCGATGATGGATTCGAGCTCGGCATTCGTGGACCTGGCATGCACGTGTTGCTTGAGCAGTGTCGCGACCTGGTCGATGTTCACCGTGTCCTTTTCGAATTCCGTCTTGATTTCGACCACGGAATTGCGCCGCTGGGTCATACGATCCAAGGCGTGCGCCTTGATCTTACCGCTCACGGCGCGGAAAGCCTCCCGTTGCTCGGGGCGGATGGCCAGGTCCTCTTCCAGATCCTTTTCGATCGAGTCCATGTGCTTTTGCATGCGCTCCGGGTCGTGCCAGTTGCCCCGGTGGCAGGCGCCCAACCCCACGATCAGCAAGAGCGGCGAGAGCAACACCAGCAAGGGCCAGCGGAAAATCGATTTGCGATGTCGGTGCATGGTTCATCTCCTCAATGATTATTAAAATGCGGGAGCAGAGAAATCGACCGCTCCATCTGATTCCAAGGTAGGTTGCTTTTGTTGTGCCCGTTTTGCTCTGGTGTAAGGACTGGGTAAAATTGCGCACTGGGATTTACGCGAGCTTAACAATTCGGCTTTTATCGACATACGGCGTTAATCATTCAGCGGTAAAACGGAGGAACATTGGCTGCCATACCGGCCGGTAAACCGATCCTCCTCATCGACGACGATGCGGAGTTGGGCAATCTGCTCGAAGATTATCTCGGCCGCGAAGGATTCCGGCTCGAAGTGGCCGGCGACGGCACCGAAGGCTTGGCCCGAGCCAGATCGGGCGCCTACAGTCTGGTGCTGCTGGATATCATGTTGCCTGGATTGGACGGATTCGAAGTGATCAAGGAACTGCGCAAAGGGTCTTACGTGCCCGTAATCATGCTCACCGCGCGCGGGGACGAAGTGGACCGCATCGTCGGGCTCGAGCTGGGCGCGGACGATTATCTGCCCAAACCTTTCAACCCACGCGAGCTGACCGCCCGGATCAAGGCGGTACTACGCCGCGCCGAAAGGAAGCCGCAGGCCTCGGATACCCCGCCCGATGAGACACAGGGTTCGAAGATGCTGCGCTTCGCTGAGCTTTCCATCGACCTGGAGGCCTATCAGGCCCGGTTGGGGGATAGTGAGCTGCCGCACGGGTGTCCCACTACTCCCCTTCACATTACTCCCTTTCCAAGACACAAGGGGAACTAACTTTGGCATAGCTCCCTTCTCCATGAAATGGAGAAGGGCGGGGGGATGAGGAGGACACGATGAAATTGGAAGGCATCCGGGTGATCGATCTCTCCCAGTTCCTGCCCGGACCCCATCTCACGATGATGATGGCGGACCACGGCGCCGACGTGATCAAGGTGGAAAATCCGGCCACCGGCGAGCCCACCCGCAACATCGGCCTGCGCAAGGGAGGTCAATCGATCTACTTCCGCAACACCCAGCGTGGCAAAAGAAGCCTGACGCTCAACCTCAAACACGAGGCTGGACGGGAAATCCTGCTGCGTTTGGCCGAGACCGCGGACGTGCTGGTGGAATCGTTCCGTCCGGGCGTTGTGAACAAGTTGGGCGTGGGGCCGGATTCGGTGAGGCAGCGCGCGCCACGCCTGATCTATTGTTCCATTTCGGCCTTCGGCCAGGAGGGAAGGTATCGCGACCAGCCGGCTCACGACCTGAGCGTCCAGGCACTGGCGGGTCTGGCCGATCTTGCCCGGGGCTCGGATGGAACGCCAGTTATTCCCAACATGCCTGCGGCGGATATGCTGGGTTCGGCGATGGCCCTTTCCGGGATTCTCATGGCCCTGGTTCGGCGCGGTCAGACCGGCCGTGGCGATTTTCTGGACATTTCCATGTTCGATGCCCTCGTATCGTGGACGGCCAATTCCGCCGTGCCCGTCTTCGGTGCGGGCCGGGCGCCCATCCCTACCGAAGAACGAACCATGGGCGGCGCGGCGCTCTACCAGGTTTACCGCACCGCCGACGACCGCCACATCACCCTGGGGGGCAGCGAAATCAAGTTCGCGGAAAACCTGATGCAGGCGTTGGGCCGGCCTGAAATGATCGAACTGTGCAAGCAGCCCCCCGGCCCAGCCCAGCAGCCGGTCAAGGATTTCCTGGCAGAAACCTTCGCCGGCAAGACCCAGGCGCAGTGGGTGGAGTGGTTCAGGGGCAAGGACATTTGCTTCGGGCCGGTGCGCGATTTGGCCGAAGCGTTCGCCGATCCCTTCATGGCCCAACGGGGGATGCTGCTTCACGACGAAAAGGGCATGGAACACATCGGTATCCCCATCAAGTTTGCCGAGGAGCCCGGGCGGGTAGACTTCCAAGCCCCCGAACTCGGCGAGCATACCCGTCATATCCTCCGCGACCTTGCATACGCCGATGAGGAAATCGACGCCCTGAAGGAACAAGGCGTGTGGTAGGGGGCCGGCGGAAGCTGGCCCGGCGGGTAACCGCGGCAAACGGGTCAATCCAGGCTATTTCCTACCGGCGAGAGCGCGCTTGCCGAATTTGGAAACGCGGACCACGGCGGCTAGCATCAAAATAAATGCGCCGGCGAAAATGGGGTAGAAGATAACCGAGGACACGATAAAAGATGGCCAGGGGAACGGCTGTGTGTACCGTTTTGTGATCGCGTGACGATAAACGCGATCCCCTTTCCGAAGACCGACAATGCGCGCCTTTTTATCTTTCTTCCTGAAATTATTGACGACTACCAGGATTTCATCGCCGACCCGAATGTCCCCGACGATTTTTTCCAACAAGTCATGCTCGTATTTGAACAGATGCATGCGGAATTCTTGTTTATAGCCTTGCAAGCGCATCGTAATTTTATATCTGCCTTCTCGATGGCTCACTTCCCGCGTTTCGATGTGGACCACCTGGGCGTTGATCTGCTTTGGTTTGACGATTCTACCTTGCGGAGTGAACTGGTAAATGACGGCTAGGTCCAATCCCAACGCCAACGCCAGAATCATAAACACGACCCGCTTGTTGTCCCAACTCCAATCCCATTTCATGATGATTCGATAGAAACGCGCAGCTCATCTACAAGTTCGCTAATATGGCGTCAGTTAACCGCAAATTGGCGCCGTCGGTCCCGATAACAATCCGCTCCGGCAATATTTTCTGCGTCTATACAGATGCCCGAGGGCGCAACCTGGAGCGACCCTAGTCGCCGCACCAATATTAGTCCGTATTGCGCGTATTACCAAAGGCATATATGGAAGATCGCGGTTTTCCCGGCAATCACAATTCTGGTGCAACCTGCTGCAAAAATCGATTCAACTGCCCCATCTGGTCATAAGCGGTGAATCGTAGGCAAAAGATATCCACCCCCGCGTCCGAATAGGCGTGCAAGGCATCCACGCAATGCTCGGGTGGGCCGTATACCGCCCATTGGTCGACCTGTTCGCGGGAATGGTCGGCACTGTAGTATTCATCGAGGAAGCGCTTGGATTCCTCGAACGCACGGTCGCGGTCGCTGTTGATGTTGAGACTGAAGTAGAGACAAGATTCCAGCTTTTCCGAATCGCGGCCATGAGCCTTGGCGCTCTCCCGAATCGCGCGCCACAAATTGTGGAACTGCTCGGGCGAAGCTTTGACCGTCATCCAGCCATCCGCGAATCGCCCCACCCGCTCCACGGTGCGCCTCACAATGTCGGGGCGGGCTTGGAAAACATGGGGATTGTTGGCGATCCATATTGGGGGCGGATTTTGAATCGGAGCAGGGCGCACGGCGATTTCATCGAAGTTGAAAAAACGCCCGTGATGACTGGCCGGATCTTGGCTCCAAAGTGCGCGGAGCACCTGGATGCCTTCTTCCAGCCGGGCTGCGCGCTCAGTGGGTCTGATACCGAATGCGGCGTATTCGCTGTTGAACTGTCCCTCCATTTGGGCCTTTCCGCCGCCTCCTCCGATGCAGGCCACCAGCAGGGCGCGCCCTTCGGAAAGGTTGTCCAGCGCGCCCCACTGCGCCGCAAGCACGATGGGGTCGCGCAAGGGAAAACTGGCCATGCAGGCTGTGCCCAGCTTCACACGGCGGGTGCGAACCGCCAGTGCTGAGAGTGTGGTTATCGATTCCAGCCGGGGCTTGGCCAAAAGGTTGTCCCCCACGAACACCGCATCGAATACTTCGGATTCGTCGGCGAGTTCGGCCAATTCGATCAGTTCGCGCACCGTGGTCGCGCCGAACACGATTCCCTGGTTGGGCAGGAGCAATCCCAAGCGGGGTTTGCGTTTCACATTGGACATGATGACCCGGCAGATAGGAAGTCTCCGTTTGCTGGCGGCCGGCCGGTGCTCGGCGCGAGCCGGAGCCGTCCGCACGCCCCACCCCCTCCCGTGGCCTACCTAAACGGGATCTTCCCTTAAAATGGTTCGAAATCGTCTTCCAGTTCCACCTCGAGCGCCTCCAGCACGCGGCAAATCATCTCGTAGAAGCCGATAACGATCGTCAACTCGACCACTTGCTCCTCGTCGAAATGGTTCCGCAAGGCGGCGAAGGTCTCGTCGCTGGTGCGATAGTTTCGCGAAACCTCGTCTGTGTATGTCAGCACGGCCCGCTCTCGCTCGTCGTAGACCGAGGCGCCTGGCCCAGCGGGGATCGCATCGATATGGGCTTGGGAAAGGCCTGCCTTTCGGCCTATGAGCACGTGCTTCGTATACTCGTAGGGTGCCTGTGCCAGGTGCCCCACCCGCAGTATCGCCAATTCGCGAATCGGGGCCGGCAGCTTGCCCCGAAAAAGGATGCGGTTGGCCAGCCGGAAAAAATCGGGGGCGATGCCGGAACTATGGCCGATCACCTTGTAAATATTAAGGAGTTGCTGGCTGCCGGCCTCCAGCTTATCGAAAAGCTCCCGGACATCCGGGGCGGCAGTCTCTTTTTCGATAAAGGACACGCGAGCCATGGTTCATGCTCCTGGAAAGACTATGCTCCTGGAAAGACAAGTTCCGCGATGGATGTGAAGCCGGGCCATACCGTCGTGTTCAACCTACGCCCGGCCTAGAAACGTCAGCACCGCGTCGCCCACCGCATCGGGCGCATCCAGATCAGCCAGGTGCCCGGCTCCTGGTATGGCCTGTATTTCCGTCGCACCAGAGATAGCGGCCGAGAATTTTTCGGCGAGTCGGGGTGAAACGATCCGGTCTTCCGTCCCCCAAAGCAACAGGGTGGGGTTGCCGATGCGGTGCAGGCGTTTTGCCAGCCGTGTATCACCCAAGGGCCAGAGCAGCCGGGCCGCGGCACTGGCAGCCCTAATCTGCTGGATTTTCCATTCCACCTCGTCGGCGCCCTCGGGCCGCTCGACCAGGGCGTCGTAATTCGCGGGATCGGCGCAGACCAGTTGGGGCAGGGTCTTGGGCGCAATGGCGAAGAAATCGGTCATCGGCTGATCGGGATCGTACAGCCCCAACGGCGCGACCAGCACCAGACGCCGCACCATGGTGGGCCAGATCGCCGCCACTTCCGCCGCCAAAGCGCCCCCCACGGACACCCCGATCAGATCGGCGCCTTCCAGACCGGCTGCGCAGAGCAAATCCCGAGTGGCGAGTACCCAATCGAGCTGGGTATCGAGCTGGTCATGGCCCAGGGCCCCGGGATAACCCGGCAGGGACGGCGCGATGACCCGCCGATCGGCGGAGAGGCGTTCAAGAAGCGGGGGCCATTTGGGCAGGCCTCCGATTCCGGCCAGGAAGCCCAGGGGCTCACCCTCGCCTTTTTCCCAGACCCGGCAGGGCAGACCACCAATCTCTACGTTGCGTTCGGTGGGGCCGCTCATCGCGCCTCCGCCCGCGGCTGTGCCCGGCTTTCCGGTGGCATGGCGTTCGGCCACCATCGATCTTCCCAGCGGTCGTCGAAGAGGGAGGCAAGAGAGGGCATGACCTTTTCGGAAAAGAGACGGGTATTGTATTGGGCCAATTCCTTGTCCATGTTGCCGAACTGGAGCAGGAGTAAAAGATGTCCCACGTTGAGATCGGTCGCGACTTGGCGCAGCTGCTCGGCCACTTCGTCCGGTCCGCCGATGATGACATACCCGTTGTCCAGGATGGCCTGCCAATCCCGTTGCATGCTTTTGATCCCGTCCCGGATCGATGCCGCAGATATCTGCGATTGCACCTTGGCGCGGATCGTGGCTTCGCTGGTATAGCCGGGCGGGCTGGCGAAACGGGGATCCACGTTCAGGCAGCGGTCGTAAAAATATTCCGCCGGCTCACGATAGAGCTTGAGCGCTTCCTCACGGGTATCCGCCACCCCGACAAATTGCAGGAAACCCGCGTGGTAGGGATTGGGTTCCTTGCCCAGCCGCTCCATTTCTTCCCAGAAACCCTGCATGGTTGCCTTGCCCAGCTTGTAACCGAAGTAGGACAGGTAGCAATAGACGTAGTCCATTTTCGCGCACCAGCGCCAGGTTTCCACCGAACCACCGCCGGGAATCCAGATGGGCGGATGGGGCTTTTGCACCGGCCGCGGCCAGATGTTCACGTATCGTTGTTGGATGTAGCGCCCGTTGAAGGCAAAGGTTTCGGGCGTGGTCCAGGCCTTGATGATGAGGTCGTGGGCCTCGTAATACTTCTCGCGCAGGGTGCTGGGGTTTTGTCCGTAGGCGTAGCAAGTATCCATGGGTGTGCCCACCGGAAAGCCGGCAATCAGCCGTCCTCCCGAGATGCAGTCGATCATCGCCATCTCTTCCGCCACGCGTGTGGGGGGATTGTACAACGCCAGCGAATTGCCCAGAACGCAGATGGCGGCGTCCCCCGTGCTGCGGGCCAGCGTCGATGCGATGAGGTTCGGTGAAGGCATCAAACCGTAACCGTTGGAATGGTGCTCGTTCACGCACACCGCATCGAATCCGCATTCCGCGGCGAATTCCAGTTCATCGATGAATTCGTTGTACATGTGATGGGCGCGCTGCGGGTCGAACAGCCGCGAGTCGATGTCCACCCACACCGATGGATGCTTTTCCCGGAAATCGTCGGGCAAATCCGTATAAGGCATGAGGTGAAACCACAAGAACTTCATCGCGTCTCCTTTCGAAGATTGAGGATGGTCCGTGATGAGGCTGGCATAGGAAATGAGTCAAGGCCATCTATCCCAGATTCGGTCGCATGTAGCACGGACGAGGCCACGATGTCGAATCGGGATCCCATTACAAACAGCGCCTCGGCAGGCTGCTAGACTGCAGCCGGATGGACATCCAGGCGGATCGATGCTGCGATCGAATTGGAAACCGAAACCTTTTGATATATTGATCTGAAATCTTACGTCTGGTCTCCCCACGGCCCGGGGTTCTCCGAGGCCGTCCCGATGGACTCGGGCACGAAGAAAGACAGGGGCGGCAAGCGGATGGGATAGATTCTATGGACGGTGCCGAATGCAAATATTTTGTGGGCCAGGTGATCCACCATAAGCGGTTCGGATACCGGGGTGTGATCTACGACGTGGATCCCATATTTCAAGGCTCGGAAGAGTGGTACGAGGTCATGGCCCGTTCGCGTCCGCCGCGGGACCAGCCGTGGTACCACGTACTGGTGGGCAATCTTTCGCAAACTACCTATGTCGCCGAGCGAAATCTGGAGTCCGACGAAAGTGGCGAGCCCGTCTGGCATCCACTGATCGACCGGCTCTTTTCCGGGTTCCGCAACGGGCACTACATCGCCCGTCGCCGGGAGAATTGATAAAGTCCGGGAAACTTCGCAAATTCCTCACCTCAATACCAGAAAGGAGGAATCTTGGACTACGAGCAAATTCAGACCGAGATCAGCGACCGGATCTTCACCATCACACTCAACCGGCCAGAGAGGCTCAACGCGTTTACCTCGCGCATGATGGAGGAACTGCTCCATGCGCTGGATCAAGCCGATGCCGACGACGACGTGCGGGTCATCATCTTTACCGGTGCCGGACGGGCATTCTGCGCGGGTGCCGATCTTTCCGGTGGGCCCAACACCTTCAACCGCGCGGAAATCGCCACCGGCGAAGAGACGAGGCGTGACGGAGGGGGGATACTCACCCTGCGCATCTTCGAGTGCAAAAAGCCGATCATCGCCGCCGTCAATGGTCCCGCCGTGGGCGTAGGGGTCACAATGACCCTGGCCATGGACATTCGGCTGGCTGCCGACGACGCCCGCTTCGGCTTCGTATTTCCCCGGCGTGGCATTGTACCCGAAGCCTGTTCCAGCTGGTTCCTGCCGCGTGTCGTGGGGATCGGTCAGGCCCTGGAGTGGACCTTTTCCGGCCGGGTCTTCGGCGCCCAGGAAGCACTCGACGGGCGCCTCGTACGCAGCCTCCACCCGGCTGATGAGCTGATACATGCAGCGCGGGATTTGGCGCGCGAGATCGCGGACAACACGTCGGCCGTGACCGTGGCCCTGACGCGGCAGATGATGTGGCGGATGCTCGGAGCCGATCACCCCATGGAGGCCCACAAGATCGACTCCCAGGGAGTGCGGGCCATGGGAGCTTCAGCCGACGGTCGCGAAGGCGTGCTCTCCTTCCTGGAAAAACGCCCCCCCCGATTCACCATGCGCACCAGCCGCGACATGCCGGATTACTATCCGTGGTGGGATGAGAGAAGTTTCGACTGACGGGTCGGCTGACAGCCGGCGCCCATAATCATTTTTACCGCCGCTCTCACCAGATGGCTGCCGGCATGGGTAGCCCATCGAACAGTGTGGAATCGAGGCTTTCCTCGGGCAGGTTCCCGGCCGATTCCAGCAGGGCATGGACCTGACGCAAGTGCTGGCCGGCGTGCCAGGCGGTTCGTTCCAGCAGGGCCTGCACGGTTTGCTCGCCGTAATAGGTGGAGACGGACTCGCTGAACACGTGATCGGCAGCGGCGGAAAACCATTTTTCGAGCCGCCGGCGCACCTCGGAACCGTAGCGGGCGATGTCCGCACCGCTGCGAATCGCATCCGGCGCCGATTCATAGAGCCAATCCTTATGGTGAAAACCGGCCTCGAAGGTGTCCACGAAGCCGGCGCTGAGGCGGAACAGGTGGAAGGCGAGATCGCGCACCGTGCGGGGCCGCTCGGGATGTACCGTCTCCAGCGCGGAGCTGGGAGCCTTGCCGATGGTGTACTGTGCCTGGGCCAGGATGGCATCCAGTTTTTCGGCCAACTCCAGCGGCGGCAGGGTCGGCACGCCCTGGTAGGGAACCTCCAAGAGGCGTGCGAGAGCTTCCGGATTCCACCCGTGCACCGCCCGATCCTCCACGACGGTAGCCGGTACCGCGGGAACTCCCAGCTTGCGCAGTTCGGATTGGGCCTCAGGATTGCCCAGGATATTGACGGGCTCGAACTCGACACCCCAGGACGAGATCAATTCTTTCGTCCGCGTACAGGAACTTCAGCCCGGTTGGAAATAGACCCGTGGTTTCATGATAAATAACCCTAGGTTTTCTTGGTCTGCGCGAAGGCCATCCCGAATTCCGATGGCCATGCGATGCGTGTATGCGAAATGATTGATTCGCCCGAAGCCTTCAATCTGCCCGTATAGCTGGCCCTTTCATACCGTGAATGAGGACCGGTGTGTTAGGGTACCACAGATCACCCGACACCGATGATCCGGGCGCTTGTGCCGGCCAACGTGGCGTCGGCCCGCGGGGGGAAAGCACGCCCTTTGCGGGGTGATGTCGGGAACACAGCACAATCCATCGTGTCGTTCCTACAATCAACATGGCCCTAAGTTCTGTCTGGAAACGATCGCAGGATAAAGGTAAAGCCACGGCTTCACCGGAAGCGGCGGATTCCGCCCGGGGAAGCGGTCTGGCCGCCCAGTTGCTCCGCAGCATCTCCCTTCCGCCCGAGCGAGAGCGGCTTCTGCGCGAAGGATTGGAAGAGGGCCTAGAATTCTACGAGGATTGGAATAAATCGAGGCTGGAACTCGCCTTGTCCTCGTTCGATAGGGAGATGGTGAAGGCGCTCTACGAGATCATTTTCCTGCTCCACGTAAATGACCAACGCGTTGCCGAGCTCAAATACACTGTCGCATACATCGAATCGGTTGGCGGCGTGCCCAGGCAGAAAGAGCGTGAAGAAACCGCCAACTTGTTCGTCGACGGCGCGCCTTATGGTGTACAGGGTATCGAGCAACTGCCCCCTGCCATCCGCGACGATTTCTGGGCGTACATCGGTTCCGAATTCCACATTGATCAGCGCACCGCCGGATATCCCCGCCACCGCCCCATCACCAGTCTGCATTCCATTGGCTCCATCGGCACGGTGGGACACAAGTCAGGCACTTCGGACCTGGACCTACAGGTGATCTTCGACCTCGATCCGCTTCCCGAGCAACCAGAGCTATTGAGTGACGGGGAACTCCGCGACGCGCTGTTGCACGAGCGGGATTTCTGGGCCAAAGCCCTGGCCAGGCGCAAGAAATTGACGCCGGATAAACTGCGGAACCCGCAGTTGCTCCAGAAGCTTCGGGCAGCCGCCGACGGCGAGATCGCCAAGAATTATCCCAATCTCCGCAAATACTTGCTGACCGATGAGCGGGACTATCGGCGGGATTTCGGTGGGGCTTCAGGACCCGCTCTTCGTATCCAGTGCTTGCAGGAACTGATCAATCTGATCAAAAGATCCTCCAAGGTAAAACAGCAAACGGAGTTGAAGACGCAGGAAAAGGCGCTGCGGGAACGGATTGAGCGCCTCCAGGTTTACATCGCCGGCAAATTTCCCAGCGCGGAAGTCTACATGTTCCCCATGTCGGTAGACGACTATCGCCGCGGTCGTTACAGTTCCACCCTGGAATTCAAGGAATCCTCGGGCTCCGCTTACGAGCTGATTCTGAATTACGAAACGCTGATGCCAGGGATCCAATTCACGCCCGTCGTACCCTCCTTTTTCATTTTTCGCGCCGAGATCAACAACAACTCCGTCATCTTCAACCAGTTACACGATTACATCCGCTTCGGCGTCATGGATTTGTATGCCCCGGTAAGGGACCGTCTGGTCAACTTGGGTGCGGCACCGAAGATGACGACCAAGTATATCGCACGCCATTCCGGTGCGATCTATTGGGAAGCCTTCAAAGCCTCGTCGGGCAATCTCCCCAAGGCGATCCTCAATCTGCTTCGCTACGAGATGCTCTTGGACGAGCGCTTCCTGGTCACCGTCATCCAGCTCATAACCAATCCTCGCTGTCTCGATAGCGGCGTCACACCGCGGCCCGAAGAGCAAAAAGGATTCGGACCGCGCAAAGAGGCGGGAGAAGACAGGGGCATGGCTCCCTGGAACTTGATGGGCTTGGAGTCCGACCATCCCATGTTGCTCAGGGACCCTTGGTGGTTGCGTTACAAAGCGCTGAAAATCGGTTTTGCCGAAGAAAAGGGCGTATCCGGTTTGGAACCTGAAGAAAGGCGACGGGTCTCCAAGATTATTGACCTCGCCTTCAGCCTGCACGTGCGCATATCCGACATTTTTACGAAACCGGGGGACCGGCGCGAGTTCAAGACGCATCGCGAACGGGTACTGGTCGATTTCTTCGGCCGTGCCTTCCCTGAAGGCTCATCGGAGCGGGATCATATGCAGCGTATCTTCGCCGGCGACGTTTATGCAGTCAACGCCTTCGAAACGGAAATGCGCAAGCTATTCAAAAGCTGCCTGGAAAGGGTGCGCAATAAGATTGCCGCCTTTGATCTCCCGGAGGACAAGATCAACAAGGACGAGTTCGACCTCTGGCACCATTACTACAAAAGCAACTTCGACGGGCGCCCTAACATGGTCGAGCGCTCCATCATGAACCACCTCAAGGTGCCGCGAGGCCGTTTGCAGATGGGATTCCGGCCAGGAAAAGGATGGTTTTTCAAATCACTGCAAAAGGAGTCGGGGGTGGGCAAGCGGTTCGATACCTTCGGAATTCTCGATCATCTGCCGGGCGATGTGATGCTGCAGGAGAACGTGGGCTTCCTGGGGGGACTGGCTCACTGCATCATCAACGGTTACTACGGCATTCTCAACAAGGGTACCCTGAAGGAATCGAAAACCGCCCTGGTGTTCGACGGCAAGTACCTGGACCTGGGCCATTCGATCCACAACACCCTGGCGTTTGTCCGGCCGGACGAAGTTGATCGCATATTACAGAAGATCCTGGAACACTTCCCCCCCCAGGAGTACGACTATTTGGACGTAATCCGCGCCGAACGAAAGATCGCCGACTGTTTTATCTTCCTCAACCTTTGGCAGTTCGGCCGGCTTTCCATTCTCTCCCGGGATAACCTGCGATCTTACTACTACGACGAATACGACGTGGAAGGGGCTTTCGCGCAGGCCAAGGCACTGAGCATGGACGGTGAGCGGCTGGCCCGCTTGGACAGTTTGCATACTGCCCTAGGCGATTTCTTCGATACCCGCAAGATCCTGGTGGATTCGGTCAACCTGGCCGTGTGGATTAATCCGAACAGCATCGAAACGACCCACGGCGCCTCTCAAATTGTGCGCAAGGAGGATGATCTGTCCGAGCTATTCTTAAACGTCATTCGCGAACGCCATGGCTGAGCGGGTGACCTCTGCCGTAGCTCGAGTTTCCGATGCGATCGCATGGGCTGCGAAGCGGGATCCTGCCGGCGGCCGGCGTGTGGCTTGACGACCGCACGCAAATCCGTCGTTCCGTTCGCTCCGCTTTCCATTTTTTATTGGCGCCGCTCCTCACCCGGCCCGTCGCCGGCGACCGGATTTCAATTTATGACCACTCCCTAAATATCGGGGTAGATTCGACGTATATGGTCTGTTAAAATGGACAAGGTACAACGACCCATGGCTGACGTACTCAGTTCGCTGGTCCGGCGTGGGATACCGGAAAGAATTCCTTCCCGCCGATTACGGTATAAACTGTCTGCTTGGGCATATTCTCATGGTCAAGGCTCAGCAAATTGCCATCAATTCACCGTATTCCAGCCGAGAGGGCGGCAAAGGGCACGGTAAACTGGAAAAATCGTATTTCGCGAACTTCCTGGAAGCCAAGAAACTCAAGCTTACCCGCCAGCGGGAGGCGGTATTTAACGAGATATTCAGCAACCCGGGCCACTTCGAGGCGGAAGATCTCGTCCATCGGCTGAAAACCATCCATACCAGGGTATCGCGAGCCACCATCTACCGTACCCTGGAACTGCTTCAGGAATGCCAGCTCGTCGAACGATTGGACTTTGGTAACAGTCACGCGTTCTACGAGCATGTCCACCGCGGTGAGCACCACGACCACTTGATTTGCGTCGAATGCGGCAACATCATCGAGTTCCACAATGAGGCTCTCGAAAACGTCCAGTCCTCGGTATGCGATAATTTCGACTTCCAGCAGAGCCATCACTCGTTGCGCATCTTCGGACTGTGCAGCAAGTGCCGCCAGAGCAAATCATAGAATCTTCGCGGCATCCCATTTGGTCCTCCCGTCAACTGCGCCCGGCCTATTCCAAGTCCACCTTCCGTTTGCCCGCTAGGGCCGAGGCGACAGGGGGCCGGTCGTCTCTGCTGTCCCGGCAGTCTCTTCCCACACTGGCAATGGCGCCCAAAGGGCCATGTCCCATGGGTCGATCGCTCCGAGATCCGGCCTGTCGTCTGCTTCCAATCTAACTGTATCGGAACTTGGGTAACCGGCGTCGATCTGGTATCGTATGAATATGAGACTCAATCTCAATCCCTTGAAATTGGAACTACAACGCCCGGGGCAGAACACCGCACCGATGAGGCGAATGTCATGACGAACGTCATGACAAGGTGTCGTCAACCCTTCGCAATGAAGGCATTGGGACTCGTTTCGGCGGCCCGAGCCTGCGGCATCTTCATTGGCGTCGGATTGATGACCGTTACGGAAATAGGTGCCGCCGAACGGCTGGTGGTCTATTCGGGTCGTGGCGAACGCTTCACCCGACCCATCATAGAAGCGTTCGAGGCCAGCACCGGCATCGAAACCCTGTCGCTCGTGGGCCAATCGGGGCAACTGTTGACCCGGATCGAAGAAGAGGGCGAACGCACCGAGGCCGACGTCTTTTTGACCAATTACGCCGGGCATTTGGAGCAGGCGCGCTTGCGTGGGCTGTTGCTGCCTTATCGATCCCAGCACGCCAGCCAAATCGCGGACATCTACCGCGGACCCGCGGACGCCTGGAGTGGGGCTTCGGTGAGGGCTCGGACGATCATTTACAACAAGAACCTGGCCGATCCCGCCCAGCTCCAATCGATGATGGACCTGGCCGATCCACAGTGGGCGGATCGGCTGGGGATCACCGTCAGCTCTAACGCCTCGTTCATAGGCGGACTGGCGGCCATGATCCAGCAACGAGGGTTCGAGACCACGCGGGCCTTTCTGCGGGGCATCAAACGCAATGCCGGCGACCGGATCTATCCCAAGCATACGCCTTTGGTATCCGCAGTGGCGAGGGGCGAGGTCGCGGTAGGCCTGATCAATCAGTACTACTATTACCGGGCTGTGGCCGGAAATCCGGATTTGCCCATCGGAATTATCTACCCGGACCAGTCGACCCACGGAGCTCCTGTGACCATCGCCGGACTGGCCATTCTGCGGCACGCGAAAAACCCCGCAGCCGCCCGGAAATTCCTGGACTTCGTGTTGTCCATACAGGGCCAGAAGCTGTTCGCCGAGATAAACTACGAGTTCCCGGTGCGCCGCGATGTTCCCGCCCATCCATTGTTGCCCATGGCCGGATCGATCCGCCTGTCACCTGTCAGCCAGACGCTGCAAGTGGAGACCATCGATCAGGCGATCGAGCTGATCCGGGACGTGGGCCTGCAATAATAATAGACCAATAGGCCGCATTCCGGCTGCAAACCCATTCCAATTGTCATTCCACGGCCGATAACCCCCATGCGACTGAGGCTTCCCTCTTCCCATCGTCCATTGGGCATGGCCGTGGCCGGGGCCGCCGTTTCCCTGACCATGATGCTGCCCCTGGTCTACGTCGCCGGCTACGGCCTCGGCGCGGGAGGCAAAGTGTGGGGCCGGTTGTGGGGCAACTGGATCCCGCAACTGATGGTCAACACCTTGGGCCTGGCCTTGGTAACCGCGGGCGTGACCTTCCTGCTGGGGGTCTCCCTGGCCGTGCTCATCACCCGGTTCGACTTTTTCGGGAAGCGGGTCTGGAGTTGGCTGCTGGCGACCCCCCTGGGCATTCCCCCCTACATCATGGCCTATGCCTATACCGAGATGTTTCTCCCCGGTGGATGGGCACCGCAGGCGGCGAGCTGGCTGGCGGGCCATGAGGCCGATGTGCCGATGATTTATGGCCGTTTCCCCGCAGTGGTGTGGGTGCTTTCCCTCGCCACTTATCCCTACGTTTATTTGCTGGTGCGGGCTTCCCTGCTCAATTACAACGCCGCCTTCGATGAAGCGGCACGAATCCAGGGCGCGGGCCTGTGGCGGCGATTTTTGGGGATCACGTTGCCCTTGCAGCGCCCGGCGATTATGGCAGGACTGTTCCTGGTGGTGTTGTACGTCTTTTCCGATTTCGGCGCGGTCTCCATGATGCGTTTCCCCACGTTCACCCGCGCCATCTATCTGGAACTGGTGGGGCGGTCCGACCGTGCGAGCGCCTCGGCCCTGGCCCTCGTGTTGATCGCGCTGAGCTGGCTGCTGTTCATGCAGGAACGGCGGGCGCGCAGCCGTAGCCGCTTCTATCAGACCGGGGGTACTTACCGGAAACTGCGACCGCGCCGCTGCGGTGCGGCCGGCACCGTGGCGATCTGGTCGTACCTGACGCTGGTCTTTACCGCCTCGTTCGGCCTGGTGGTCGCGTTCCTCGTTCACCGCAGCGTCGACGGCATCCGGCTGGAGGGCTGGCCCGCGGATCTATGGGGCTACGCCTTTAACAGTCTGTTCGCCGCCGGATCGGCCGCGACGGTTTCCCTGTTCCTCATCGTTCCGGTGGCCTACCTCGCTACGCGGTACCGGGAGTGGTGGTACCAAGCCTACCTATGGGCCTCCTACGCGGGCTATGTGCTGCCCGGGCCGATCATTGGCATGGGCGTGCTGTTCATCGCCATCCATCTGTTCGCTCCGATCTACGGCACGGTGGCCGTGGTCGTCCTGGCCTACCTGATCCGTTTTTTGCCCCAAGGCTTGCAGGCGCAGGAATCGGCGTTTCACCAGATCAAACCCAATCTGGAGGAAGCCGCCCGTACGTGCGGCGTCTCATTTCACACCGCGCTGCTGCGCGTGGTGCTGCCACTGGCCAAAACAGGAATCTTCACAGGGTGGGTATTGGTCTTCGTGAGCAGCATGAAAGAGTTGCCCGCCACACTATTGCTCCGGCCTCTGGGGTTCGATACGCTGGCCGTTCGAATCTGGATGGAAACCAGCGAGGAGTTCTATTCTTTGGCTGCGCCGGCCGCGCTGGTGCTCATCGCGGTCACCGTACCTTTGTTCGCCGCGCTCTTCTCCCGTAACCTTCGCGAGTCCGCCGGATGATGGATACGATTCTGGAAATCCGAACCCTGTGCAAGCGATTTGAACCCGGTCAGTGGGTTATCGACAATTTAAGTCTGACCGTCTCACGAGGCAGCCTGGTCTGCGTGCTGGGACCCAGCGGCTGCGGTAAAACGACCCTGCTGCGGCTGATCTGCGGGTTCGAAACGCCGGACAGGGGGGAGGTCGTCAAAGAGGGGGAGGTGATCAGCCGGCCGGGATACGTCGTTCCACCCGAGTGCCGCCGGATCGGAATGGTCTTTCAAGACTACGCCCTCTTTCCTCATCTCACCGTCGCGGAGAATGTGGGTTTTGGTTTTGGTGCTTCCAAATTGACCGGACTGCTGCCATGGCGCCGGTTGCTGTCCAACAGAGGCTGGCCCTTCTCACGCGCTGCCGCTCGTCACGGCGAATCCGGATTGAAACCCGATGATCTCCGGGAGCGGCTGGCGCAACTCTTCGAACTCACCGGATTGGCAGGCCTGGAGCGGCGGTATCCCCATGAAATCTCCGGAGGGCAGCAACAGCGCGTGGCATTGGCCCGAGCGCTGGCCCATCGGCCGCACCTGGTGTTGCTGGACGAGCCCTTTAGCAACTTGGACGCAAACCTGCGCCGGCGCATCCGGGATGAGGTGCGCATCGTGCTGGATCGCTCGCGGACGACCTCCATCCTGGTGACCCATGACCAGGAGGAGGCGATGAATATCGCCGACCGCATCGCCGTAATGAACGAAGGCCGGCTGGAGCAAGTCGGCCCGCCCGAGGAGATCCTCCATCGCCCGGCATCCCGGTTCGTGGCCGGCTTCGTGGGACAGTCCAGCTTCATTCCGGGCCACATCTCCGGAGAATCGGTGGATACCGAACTGGGCCGCCACCCGCTCCAAAAACCCGCCATAGGAGCCGGTTGGACGGCCGTCGAGGTGTTGGTGCGGCCCAACTATCTCCAGCACTGCGATAACGGACACGGCACGATTACCCACGTGGCCGACGTGGCATACCAGGGCACCCAGACCCTCTACACCCTGGTACTTCCGTCGGGAACCCGGATCCAGGCCGCCCTCCCGGGCTACTTGACCCTCTCTCCCGGCGACTCGGTTTCGGTGCGCTTTCGGCCGCCGGAGATCATCTGCTATCCTGCCCAGAAAAAATAACCTCCGCCCGCCCATTCATCTGCTGGGTCGTCACGATCCGCCCACCGTGCCGCCGCGCAAATCGGTGCCGCCGCGCAAATCGGTGCCACCACGCAAATCGGTGCCGCCGTGCAAATCCGAGCCCGGTGGGGAGAGACACGGAAGATCAATCGAAGAGGTCATCGGCCAGGCTCTGGCTGCCGCCATCGGCTTGGGCCCCAGAATCCTGGTCATCAGCGGCTTTCGGGTGGGGCACAGCAGGGGGAACCGGCTCCCGCGCCTTCAGCCGTTCCAGATAGGGTTTGATCAGGTGCACCTCCAGCACGTGCTTGCTGAACAGGGGGATCATCTCCTCCGGCGTGCGGGAGATGTAGAAATCAGGAGCCGAGGCATCGGTTTCCGTGGCGACGGATTGCAGCTTGCGGAGGAATTTGATTTCGCCCAACTCCCTGATCATCGACTTGATCGAGGCGTTGATCCTGGCGGTATAGTCGCTGGCCTCCTTGAGAATGATCATTAAAGTCTCGATCAGATCGATTTCCGAGAAGCCGTGTGACTGGCCGAGCCACGCACACACTCCCGGCAGGTCTATCTGGAGTTCGTTGCTCAGCTTGAACCGGCTTTTCCAGCCGCTTGCGGTAACCCCGTTGACGGGGTTCCGCTCCCGGTCGCGCTCGCTGATCCGCTCTCCAACGATGCGGGCAAAGTCTTTGAAGTGGAACGGGCTATTCCGGTTGATGGCCGCCGATGGAGACCTCACTCCACCGGATGAGTCGTTTCCGCGGCGCAAGGTTTCGGCAAGATCGTAAATGAGTCCATGCTCGCCGATGTTGACGCAATGCGCATAGAACTTTCTCGTATCCACCGTGATGCCGTCGCCGCTGAGGCAAGACGCAAGACGGAAGTTAGCGCGGCTTTTCAGGAACTTGAACACCTCGATATTTACCTGGGGATCCGCGGCATAGGCATTTTCCCGCAACTTGTGAATGATCTCGGCGGTATGCTCGGAGTCGAGATAGGTGCGGTGCTTGCCGGCCACGTCGATCTGGTTGTAAGCCAAGTCGACAATTCGGTTGAGGATCTCCCCGGTGATCAGGGAGAGCAATTCCACGCAGACCGATAGGTCTTCCCCGTCGGGGCGATCAGGATCGTTGAGCAGGTCCAGCAGTGCCATATCGACACCCAGGGCGGTCATCCCTTCCTCTGCCGCCTGGAGCGTGGCTTTTCTCGGCTCTCCCAGAATGCAACGCTCCCCCACGAGCGAGCTGGAGATGGTATCCACCCACTCGTCGTCCACATAGACGGCGAGCCGTCCGCTCAGGATGAAGAAGACCCACTGGTCGAACTCCTTTTCGCGGGTCAGCACCTCGCCTTCATTCAGGGCGAAGATCCGGCCATATTTGTAGATCAGGTCCAGCAATTTTCGGGAGCTGTCCCGGAAGTGGGGCACCTCCCGGATGGCCATCAGCGCGTCCGGATTATCCCCGAGCACCTGATCGATATAGTTGGTCCTGGTCTCCATGGGTATCTATCGGGCTGAACCTGGATGTAACGGGGTAACCTGTCCGGTCGGGTAACGCTTCTTGTCCTTCCGGTCAACGGCTGGGGGGTGGCGTTATGAACGTAACGCGCACCTCCGCGCTGGATATCAGATGCTGAATTAGTCAGCCATGGCCGTGCTCAAACCAGTGGGTTGAGTTCCAATGTGACCACCAACCGTCCCCCTCCGCAACCCGAATGGAGTGGATTGCGGCCATCGATGCCGGTGTTATTGGTCTACGACGGGGGTTCCGCCATGGCCCCTGGACAGGGTCACAAGGGTGCCACAATTGGCTGGAAATGACCGGCACCGATGTACTCCACGGGAAACGATCATGCGATCCCATTTAATTCAACGAATGGCCGCACATGATAGGCTCAATTCCCGCCGATATTGTCCGCTAATATAAGAGGATACCCTTGCCCGGCCGCGGGCCGTGGGGTACGACATTGTCGCGGATTTAAGTCACCACGGTAGGAAGATGCAGTATCCTAGGAAAATGATCGCGGGAACCCTGGGCCGCGCGGCGGTCATCTCGGGTTTGATGTGCATGGCGGCCTCTTTGCCGCCGAATGGGGCAGATGGGGCGGATGGCGGATTGGGGGCACGGATCGTGATCGAAGGTCCCCAGGGCGGGGCCCATATCAAGATTGACGCCCGCAATCTGCCCGTTGTCGGAACCCGTTGGCTTTACCGATTTCCGGTCGTGGTCACGGCACGAGAGCCCATATTGGGCGTCAAAGTGAATGGCCAAAGCCAAAACCTGCCCTACGCGTCCTCGGTGAGCTTTCAAAAAGGAGTGTGGCTCAGTCCGGGCGAGAACCGGGTCCTGGTGGAGGCCTTCACCCTGAGCGAGGAAACGAGCCGATCGTTCCAGCTAAATCTGGTCGCGCCCACCAAGGAGCCCGAAATCCGATGGATCGACCTCGACGAGCAGGAGATTCTGATCTTTCGCCCCCTGGATAACGACCCCGAGGTGGTGGAACCCGATACCCTGCTTCAGGTTCCGGGCGGAGAACAATTCTATCTGGAGCCCGGGGTGCAGCTCTATCTGGAGCCCGGGAGGCAGGCGCCGTCGCCGGGCGGCCTGATGTACGGCTTCGAGGTCGAGGTCAGCGCCTTTTCTTCCATCAGCTCGGTCGCGGTCAACGGCAATATCGTCCACCGTCCCGGCACCACCTTCGCCCGCGTACTGGCCCCGGTGATCCTCGCGCCGGGCGCGAACTCGATTCGGGTCGACGTGACCACGACCACCCAAACCGTGAGCCGGGATTTCCACATTCGCCTCAACGCAGTGAAGCTTCCGGGTACGCGGCTGTTTATACCAGCCCCTTCTGCCGCAGCGTCCCAGGATGCCCCACGGCAATAATGCGCGGTGCCTCGGTCCTTCCGAAAATAACGAAAGGTTGACTGTTGGTTTGCCGGTATTTTGTCCTGTCATTTCCGGTAGCCCGGGTTCCCTCCCGGCTTTCGCCAGGGTTGTGATGCATGCCCGCATGTGACAGGTACAGGGCACCGCCATTTTGCACCCATCGCGACGAAGGCCGGAATCCACCCTAGGCGATCCCATCATGGCCCAAGCCCCTAAACGGAGACCGAAAGGCCCCATAGGAAGGGTTGGGCCGCTGCTGGCAGTGCTGGTTTGTCTCGCCCAGATTGCAGGAGCGCAAATGGCGGGAGCCCAAAATACGGAAGCTCAGTCACCGGAAACCCCGGAATTCTCCGGCGAAGTGGTGCTCGTGCGGGGCGTGCTCAAGGTGCGCCGGCGACAGGCCGAACGAATCTTTCGCACGCCGGGTGTGAAGATTCCTGTCACGAAGGAAGACGTGATCCATACCGGCGCCGATACGCGCGCCAGGGTGACCCTGTTCGCCACCGAAGAGACCATCGACATGTATTCCAACAGCCACCTGCGGATCGCCGAGTACAGCAAGGAAGAAACGGGGATCGTTCTCAACGTCGGCAAGGCGCTTTTCAATATCGTCCGCAAACTGGGCCTGGGACGCAAGGTGCTGGTTGCAACGCGCGTCATGGTCGTGGGCGTGAAGGGCACCCGGTTCGTCGTGGGTGCCGAGGAGGACGAGGCCTACGCCCTCACCCTGGAAGGGAAGCTGGGCGTCACGTTGACCGGCGAACCCCAGCGCGAGATCGACGTAGGGCCGGACCAGATGTTCTTCGTCACGGAGCAGGGCGCGCCCAGGGAGGCGGTTCCGGTGACTCCTGAGGTGCGCGACCGTATCGTCCAGGAAGAGGGGCTGGAGGCTTTCAAGGAAGTCGCCGGGGAGGCCCTGGCCCAGCCAATAGATAAGGAGCCGGCCGGGTACTTCTTCCGGATCGGTCTCGCCACGGAGACCCTGGCGTTCGATTACCGGGGCTCCGGCGGCGCCAAGGCTTCCCAGTCGCTCACCAGTTCAGCGGTACTGATGGGCTGGAATTTCAAACTTTTCGGTCCCATCAACCTCGACACCACCTTTACCCTCGGAAACATTGAGTCCGTGGACATCGATGTGCGGGATGGCCCGCCGTCCGGTGACGATACCCTCGGTGCCGATACCCGCGGAGCGCATGGCGAATTCCGGGTTGCCAGCATTTCCCTGGCCTATCGCATGACCCTCGGAAACGCATTTACCTGGTCGGCGGGCGCCGGCCGCTTTGTGGCCTGGGCGGAATACAAATCCCGTGGCGCCGATTCGGCGGGCCGCACCCATACGGTGAACGTCCGCGGCGTTCAAGCCCGCGTAACCGCCGAAACCGTTTTCGGCAACGATGGCACCTTGGGGCTTTTTATCTTACGCGGGATTGGTGCGCCCCAGGGCACCGATATCAACGCCGCCAAGAGAGCGGGATTCAAGCCCAAGGACGCCGAATTCACCATCATGGCCCTCACCGTGGGCAGACGGTTTTGAGGGGCGCACGCCTCGCCGATTACCCTGAGCGGAGAGACCTGCCACCGCCCAAACGGCCATCTGTCAGGTATCACCCTTATTTTCTTGACAAGAGTAAAGCCCATCTGTAGCCTTACTTACTTTTTGGAAAGAACTCCTTTGAGGGAATTGCAGTCGGTCAGGAAAGAGAATTTCCGCCCCACGGCCGGCTCCGCTAGAGCCAACAGGGCCGCATGTCAACCGCCGATGGATCGATGTTGAAAAATCAGCCGCGCGGTTTTGCACTGAAAAGGTTTTGCACTGAAACACAGCCGGCAGGTTCACCGAAGTTTTGCCGGAAAACGAACCCCCGCATGAATTCTTAATTCCTCGGGGATTGACGATCGCTTCGCATTGCTAGAGGGAGTAACTCATGTCCACAAGCACCGGGATAAATTCCACCATCACCCAACAGCAGACCCGCGTCAGCAAGCGCCTGTTTTCGAGTCTGCATTGCACCTTGGCCTTTTTCGCCATCCTGGCCCTGGCCGCCTGTGGCGGTGGGGGCGGGGGGGGACGGAGGCGGAGGCATATCGGCCAATCCTTCCCTCATCACCAATCAGGTGGTGCTGGAGCCCGGTGAGGATTGTCCCACCGGCGGTGTCGAGATCTTCTACGGCATCGACGAGAACGGCGACGGTACGCTGAACGATTCTGAACGCGCCGGCTCGGAAATCATCTGCAACGGCGCCACCGGCGATCCCGGCGATACCGGCCCGGCGGGCGCTACCGGTGAGGACGGGGCGACTGGCCCGACAGGTGGGGATGGCGGCAATACCGGCACCGGCACCAGCGAGGGAGCGGCCACCGCGGCGGGCGCCATAAGCCTCACCTTGGGGACATCGCAGGATGCCACCGTGGCCGCCAACGACGCCA
>JACZRV010000186.1 GCA_022574555.1 SAR324 cluster bacterium | reverse complement strand
AGTGGTGGGGTGTCTCGAAGGGTCGGGCGCTTGAACATTTTCCATTTTTGAGACCGGTTCTAGTCGGCTCCGCTCACCCGCCTCTGGAAATGGTGGTTTGCAAAGCTTCCTTTTTCGCGACGAGGAGGAACAGCCGCCCCGGATGTTTCAGGTGCCCCGCGATCCACTCGGCTTCCCTGCCGATGCCCCAAAAGATGTCCGCGCGCCCATGACCGTTGATGGCGCCGCCGGTATCCTGCACGAGAAAGAAGCGTCTCAGGGTGCGGGTCTGCCCGGATTCGCCGGCTACGGGGATATCGGCCTCCAGGTAAGCCAGCCCGCCCTTGGGGAACAGGCGGTGATCCAGGGCCAGTGAGCGGCCCGGTGTGAGCGGTACCTGAATGTTGCCCAAGGGTCCTTCCTCCACGGGCTTGAAGAAGATGTAGCTGGGATTGGTGAACAGCAGCTCGCGCGTCAGCCTGGGATTGGCGTGCAGATAGGCACGAATCGATTGCATGCTCACCTCATCGTCGGAGATGGCCCCCCGCCGCACCAATTCTGCACCCAGGCTGCGGTAGGGGTGGCCGTTGGTGCCGTCATAACTGACTCGCAACTCCCGGCCGCCGGGGAAGCGGATCCTGCCCGATCCCTGGATCTGTAAAAAAAACAGATCGACCTCGCTCACATAGGCCAGGGTTTCGGAACCCTCCAACCGTGCCCCGCCTTGCTGGATTTCCCGCCTGTTGTAATAGGGCAGCAATTCACCCCCTTTCAGGCGGCCGACGAGGCGGCGCGCAGGCAATTCGCCGCCGAATCGGCTCAGATGCACCTCCACCAGGTCCTTGGGGCGAGTGAGTACGGGCTCGCTGAGCTCTGGGCCGGGGTTGTGAGAGCCGGCAAGCACCGGCTCGTAGTATCCTGTCACCAGGCCCCCGCCGCTCGGCGGCACCGACTCGAAAACGTGAAAGTGCCGAGCCAGGTTTTGCCCCAGGCTCTGGGGTTGGCGTGCCATGGCCCCGAACAGCTCGAGAGAAGCGATCATTTCAGATGGCGAATAGGCCAGGTCTCCATAGCGCAGCCGCGTCGCCCGCGGCAGCCCTTGGTAATACCCGATGGAACGGTCGATGGCCCGCTCCAGGCTATCGGCGGATCCATCGTCGATCCAGCCTCTTGCGGAAATGTCGGCGATGGGATGGAGCCCAGGCGTCGGTGAGACGAAAGCGGAGCAAGAGATCGCGGCGGGCAGGATGAATCCCCACGCCGCCATGAGCAGCCAATTATTGCATCGCCGGTTGAGCGAGCTGCCTGCTGGGCGACCGGGTGCCGGTGCCACGAAATTGTTGGTGGCGGTGGTTCGCATCAGCCCTGCGGATGTTGGAACTGGGTTGGCTATCTGCCGGTCATCCTCCTATCCGTGAGGTTAGGGGCCTGTCGGGGGGGAAGTCAACCTGTCCTCAGGTGCATCGTAGGGCAAATGCAAAGTCGTAAACAGCGTTTCTCTATCGCATCGCTTTGAAGGGTGCGAAGGGATGGGTGGGGTGGGCCTCCAGGCCCGCCTCGACCCGCGCGGGTTGGGACGCCCGTGCCCAAGATTGCGCCGGGTAAAATGTTATGTACTGATATTATAATATAAATTGGCTTCGTTTGGGAAAATCTGGCAGCGGTGCAGCACTAGCCGGCCCGGCGAACCCGAATCGGTTCGCTTCCGCAAAAATTTGTTTTATTTCCGGCCATAGTCGAATAAGCGAGGGTGCGCGCGTTTCGGTGATTGGCCACCCTCTGTGTATCGGAAATCATCGTATCGGCCGTCATCGTTTCTGCGCATGGTGCGACAAGAACCACTGGTCCCATTGTACCGCAGCGCCACGTCTCTTCCTACCCCCTGGCCGCTAATGTCCGTTAAAGTCCGCCGGCCCTGGCGGCGGGGTTCAGAAATACAGTCCGCCGGCCCCACCACTCAACCCCATACGGGGCTCGAGTCTTTCCACCGGGAACCCTCTATGGGGTTGAGCGGTGGGGCCGCGGGTTTGGGTTGACCGGTTTTTCTTGATCGAAAGAGAATGCAATGGCCCTGTTGCGGAATTCGGTAGTGGGTCAGTTTGAGCGAACGCTTAAGAGAGTTTGATGGACTCCCACGCCGCACCCTTCGAGACGAGTGCCTTCGGCACTCTCCTCAGGAATGCGGCTGAAATTTCGGCCTGACGGTCGTTCCATTAAGCCGTGTGGCTGAGGAGCGCACACAGTGCGCGTCTCGAAGTCCACGGCGATTCGGAGCAAACTGAAACTGACCCACTACCCGGAATACCTCCAACTGGATAAGATTTTCGTTGTTGGCTATCCTTTATGGATACGGCGATCATGCGATGGGGCGAGCCGCCCGGCGGATTCTCCGGATGGCGGCCTATGGGCGCGGGAGCATCAGGCAGTTCTGATATGCGCGGACTAAAAAAAGTAGGGCTATGGGCAGTTGCGCTGATGTTATTGCCGCAGATCCCAGGGGCGCAAGAGGAAGGCGTGGAATTCTATCGGTATCGAGTCAAGCTGCACGACGAATTCGCGGCTTTTTACACCTTCGATCTCACGGGCAACGGGATGCAGGATTTGATCGTGGTGGAGATCGACCGGCTGCAGAGGGAGCCGATCATGTTCGTCTCGGTCTTTCTCCACACGCCCGATGGCTTCCGCCGAACGGCTTCCCCCACCCGGATGCCTTCCTCCCTGGCCCTGGCCGGGGTGGGCAATTTCGTCGGCGGACCGGGCTTGGTAATCCTCATCCCCCACCGGGTTGAAATCTGGCTGTGGCGCGACGGCAGATTTCATGGCGAGGATGCCGCCGGCCTCGATGTCGACAGCATTTTCCCGGTGGAGGCGGGCGAGGTGCGATCCGAGGTGGATTTGCTGGTCGACCTGAACGGAGACGGCCTCAGCGAAATCGTGGTGCCGGGATTCGATGGCCTGCGCGTGATTCAGCAGATGCCCGATGGTTCTCTGCAGGGCAAGGGATTCCTGCGGGTGCGGCCGCATACCCGTTTTTGGAATTCGCTCACTTACCGTGCCGTCATCCACGACGTTCCCTCGCTCCACTACGTCGACTTCGATGGCAATGGATGGCTGGACGTGGTCGCTTTCAGCGACGGTCAGCTTTACTGGTACCCCATGGACGAATCGTACGGCATGGGGGAACGGACGCCATACCTGGTGCAGGATTTCCGCCCACCCAAGCCTTTCGATCCCACCGAGCCGTGGGATCCGCCCTTGAGGCTGATCAAAGTCGCCGACCTGAACCAGGACGGGGTGCCCGATCTGGTCTTTTCCAAGAACGCTCCCACCGATTCGGTATTTACCTCCACCAGCAGCACACTGATATATTATGGCGTACCCAATGAAGAAGGAACCCTGGACCGGTTTCCCGCGGACGCGGACCAGGTATTCGTTTCCGAAGGGTTTACCTTGCCGATCATGGTCGACATCGATGGGGACCGCCGCATCGACCTGGTGCAAGTGAACGTGGAGGTGACCTTCTGGAACGCGATTCGGGCACTGATCGCCCGTTCGGTCAAGGCGGAAGCGGCCTATTATCTGATGGGGGCCAAGGGCCGATATCCCGACGAGCCGGTGGAGATGGAGAGTTATTCGGTGAAGTTTTCCCTCAACCGTTTCGGCCATCAGCCCATCGCTACCCATGGCGATCTCAACGGCGACGGTTTGCCCGATCTCCTGTTGTCGGCGGACAAGGAGGAATTGGGAATCCATTGGGGCCGCAAGGAAATCGCCTGGGACAGCGATTACGATGAAGTGCTGCAGGAATTTCTGCCCATCCACCAAAAGCGGCTCTATGTACGGGATCTGAACATGGATGGCCGGGATGACCTGATTCTCACCTACATCCGGTCGGACAACCGGCAGATGCCGGAAACCGTGAGCACGCTCATTGTCCTATTGAGCAATTTCCCGGCACCCCCGCTGGAAAGCGCGGCTTCCCGCTAGGCCCGTCAGCCCGATGACACCACTGCCACGGGACGACCGTTCGGCTGCACCGCTTTCCCCGCCCTGGCTGCGTCTTGCCTTACCCCTGAGTTGGCTCTACGCGCTTGTCGTCACCCTGCGAGCCACGCTTTACCGGAGGGGCATATTCCGCACGCGCCGCCTCGATGTGCCTGTCGTGTCGGTGGGCAATCTGACTGCGGGCGGCACGGGCAAGACCCCGGTCGTGGAACATCTGGCCCGCACGGCAGCGCGTGCCGGATTGCGCCCGGTAGTGATCAGCCGCGGATATGGGCGCAAGGGGCGATCGCACCTGATCCGCGTGCGCGGAAGCGATGGCGCCGTGGCCAACACCGTGGCCGACGCGACAACCATGGGCGACGAGCCCCTTTGGCTGGCGGCGCGCAATCCCCAGATCCCGGTCTACATCGGCGCAAACCGTCATGCCGCCGGCCGCTTCGCGGAGGCGGTGGACGCCCCTGGGTTGGTGCTGCTGGATGACGCCTACCAGCATCTGGCTATCGCCCGCGACCTCAATCTGCTGCTGGTAGATGCCGAACTGGGGCTTTGCGGGGGCCGGGTGCTGCCCGCGGGCCTGCTCCGCGAACCCAGGAGCGCTATCGGGCGGGCCGATGCTGTTGCCATCACCAAGGCCAACCACGGCGATCCCGGCTCCCTGGCCGCTCAACTCGACGAGTATCTCTCTCCCGGCACACCCGTGTTCCGCTTCGAGTACGTTGCCGATCGACTGATCCGCCTGGATCGGCAGGAGGAACGGAGTCCGCAGGAACTGGCCGGACGCAGGGTGTCGTTGATTTGCGCCATCGCCCGCCCCCAGGGTTTCGTGGTCTCTGTGGAAGCCTTGGGCGCGGGGGTCGATCGTGTTTGGGTGCGGCCGGATCACGACCCATACGCCCCATCGACCATTGACGAGATTGATCAGATGATGGGAAGCCCCCACGCCAGCGAGATGGCATGGCTCACCACGGAAAAGGATGCGGTCAAGCTGCGGGAGAGGCTTCCCGCGCCGGAGCGTCTTTGGGTGCTCGCAATGGCCGTGCGGCCCGACGCCGAATGGGAGACATTTTTCGGAGAATTCATACGGCGCACCGCGAGTGACAATTAATATTCATTACAGGCCGCCGGTGTCTGGCTGAACCTCTCAATCCCATCGATATTGGCAACACCCGGCGGTTGGGATACAATCCGTCGAGAGTATTTTTGTTTACTTGAACAGTGAGTTAGCGGTCATGATGTTGCAGGTGCTCAGGTTCCCCAATCCGCTGCTGCGGCAGAAGTCCAAGCCGGTCACGACGTTCGACGACGATTTGCAGAGGCTCGCCGCCGGCATGTTGGAGACCATGTACCGCGAGGGTGGGATCGGGCTGGCCGCGCCTCAGGTGGGACAACTCAAGCAACTCATCGTCGTCGATCTCCATGCCGGCGACGAGGACCAGGCCACGCGGTCTCCCCGATTTTACGTAAATCCGGTGATTCGCGACCGCAGCGGCGAAACCATGACCAATGAGGGTTGCCTTAGCGTGCCGGATTTTACCGCCGATGTGACCCGGGCCCAAAGTATCAAGCTGGAGTATCAATCAACGTCCGGGGATACGGTACGCGAAGATTTGCATGGGCTGGCCGCGGTCTGCCTACAACATGAGATCGACCATCTACGCGGCAAGCTGTTCATCGACTACCTCCCCCCGCTCAAGCGGCAGATGGTCAAACAGCGCCTGGTCAAACAGGCCCGCACCGCTTGAATCGGGCCTCCGCATGTACCGCAAGTTCCCTATCCAATCACGACGCAGGGCCATGCGGCGCCGTCCAATCATGACGCATTGCCACGCGGCGATACTGCAATTCAGCGATACTGCAATTCAGCGATACTGCAAATCGGCGATATTGACACCCGCCGGGGGAAATTGACATGGTGATAAGGTTGTTGGGGAAGCGTCGGGTGGACGGGAACCGGTCGAACAAAGATGGGTTGTCCTCGCATCCGCCTCAGGTTACGCCACACCATTGATGCCGAACCTAAGATGCCGAGCCAATGATGATCATAGTCGGACGAAATTATTACGCCCCATTGTTGGCGATCTTGGCGCTGTCCGTGATCTGCATCGGCACAAAATCAGCCCTGGCGGGCAATCCGCCGACAGCCAGGGTGGTCTTCGAGGGCCATGTGATTCGGGTGGAAATTGCGGACACACCTGAACTGCAGGCGCGGGGTTTGGGCGGCCGCAAGTCGCTGGCGCC
>JACZRV010000046.1 GCA_022574555.1 SAR324 cluster bacterium | reverse complement strand
GGCGCCTCGCCCAGGCGCCCTACAATCGGCTCTTTCCCCGCGAATGGTACGTGGACCATCCGGGAGAGCTGGTCGCCGAAGACCCGGTACGCGCCCTGGCAGAGTTCTGGGAGGAAGCGTGAAAAAAGTCAGGTCGTCGAGTCGCGAATTTACCATCAATGGCGTACCTCGAACCCCGACCCCCGCAGGTCAAAGCCAATTTATCAAGCTACTGATATTATAAATGTAATTGGCTTCGTTTTGTAATTTTTGATTTTTTCCCGGCCATACGCGGACATTGCGCCTCTCTACTTTCCATATGACGGGGTTGGCGCAAACAATTTCCCATGGGCCTATTGTACCGTAGCGCCAAGGTTTCGCCTACCCCCTGGCCGCGAATGTCCGATCTTTTCCGCCGCCCGCGGGCATCGGAGTCGTGCCGCGCTGGTCAAACTCCTCTAACGCCTCCGTCACCCTGCTCTGACTACGCGTACTTTCGGCCAGCCCCGGCTCAACTTTCTGAATTGCATACCAACACGGAGAGCCTGCGCTTGGTGTCGGTGGGGTCCATCGTCTTCCCCGGCGAGCAGTGGACGAAGGGCGCGGACAGCGCCAGTTTGGCCATCGCCGCCGGGGATAGTCTACGCCCAGTTACGGCCGGAAACGTGATGGCGGCGCGTCTATGGGGCAAACGGTCGCCGCGGGAAATTTCAGCGGCGTGACGCCCTTGGTGCTTGGCTGGGAGATCGTGCTTGGCCGGGAGACCGGGAACTAGCGGAGTTCGATCTGGAACTTTTTGGACTTGCGGTACAGGGTAGCCCGGCTGATGCCCAGCCGACCCGCGGCGCGGGAGACATTGCCGGCGGTGGAGCGGAGCGCTTCGCGGATCGCGCGGGCCTCGGCCTCGTTCAGTGAGACCGCTCCATTGGAATCCGGGTCGACTGGCGTATTGGGGGCAGGGGCCGGCGGGGGGGCGCTGGCAGAGGCGACGGAGAAGACAGGAAAATCATTCAATTCCAGGGTGGAAGATTCCGCCAGCACCACGGCGCGGAAGATCATGTTTTCCAGCTCGCGGACGTTGCCTGGCCAGTCGTAGCCGAGCAGCGCCTGTTCCACGCCGGGCGATAGCCGGGTCACATCGCTCGCTTCCTGCTTGGCAAAATCCTTGAGGAAGAAGCCGGCCAGAAGAAGGATATCGTCGGTGCGCTCCCGCAGGGGGGGCAGCAGTACCGGAAAGACCGCCAAACGGTAGTAGAGATCCTGCCTGAAGGTGCCCTTGCGCACCGAGTCTCCCAAGCGCTGGTTGGTTGCGGAAATGATGCGTATGTTGACCTTGCGCGTGCGGCCCCCCAGGGGTTCGATCTCCTTTGTTTGCAGCACGCGCAGCAGCTTGGCCTGCAGCCCCATGCCCAACTCGCCGATTTCGTCCAGGAACAGGGTGCCGCCGTCGGCCTCCTCGAATTTTCCCACCCGGCGCGTGGTGGCTCCGGTGAAGGCTCCCCGCTCATAGCCGAACAGCTCGCTCTCCAGCAGATTTTCTGGGATGGCTGCGCAATTGATGGCAACGTAGGGCTTGTCGCGGTAATCGCCGTTGTGGTGGATGGCCCGTGCGACCAGTTCCTTGCCCGATCCGCTTTCCCCTTCGATGAGCACGGTGATGTTGCGGTTGGTAATCTTGCGGATGAGCTTTTTCACCTGGTGCATCGCATCGCTGCGGGAAACGATTTCCGGATACAGGTTTTCCTGTTCGCCCAGTTTTGCCTTCAGGTGTTCCACCTCTTCCCTCAGCCCCACGGTTTGTAGGGCGTTGCGGATGGCCAGCCGCAGATCGTCGAACCCTTGGGTTTTTTTGACGAAGTCGTAGGCACCCTCTTTCAGCGTCGTGATGGCCTCTTTCATTGTTCCGTAGGCGGTCATCATGATGACGCTGCCGGCTTTTTTCAGGGAATTGATGCGGCGCAGGGTTTCGATGCCGTCCATGCCGGGCAGGCGCAGATCGAGCAAAACCAGATCGACAAAAGGCGCTTTCTTGATCGCTTCCAGGGCCTGCGGCCCGTCGGAGGCCACCAGCACGTTGCAACCCGAACGCTTGAGATAGAAGCTGAGAAGTTTGCAGACGTCGGGATCGTCATCGACCACCAGAATCGTCGGCTCCCGGCGGAGACCTTCCGGGATGAAGTCCTTCTGAGTATACGGCTTATAGCCTTCCATGGATCGAACCCACTGGAAGCATCACTGGCAATGATCTGCTGCTTATTGGCGGCGCACGGGCAAACGCCGCCGGGCACCCGATTTTCCATCGCAGTTCGCGGCCAATTGTACCCCAAGCGCCTCCTACATGCCAGAAAGCGAAAAATCGCCCTGCGTCAATCTGCCAGGGTCGATCGGCCAGGCTTGAACGCTGATCGGCGGGTTGTGATAACGACGAAAGCGGGCGGTGCGGGCAGCCGGGCAGCTAAACCGACATGGCTCAGAATTGGCCCAGTTGGGCTTTCAGGCTTTTGATGAATTCAGGATAGGGCTCGTCACTGTCGACGATGATGTCCCAGGTCTGTGGCCGGGATTGCATCAGGAGGTCCAGCGCCAGAAGCCCTTGGTGGGGTTCCACGGGAAATCGGGTGCCGATCCTTTTCTTGCGCACCGCTGCGGAAGCGGTGAGGTGGATCAGCCGCGCGCCGATGCCTTTACAATAGGCCAACTCCCTCGGCGTGAGCACTCCGGTGATCACGATGCGGCGGCCCGGCCCGTGGCGGAGAATCTTCTTCAGCCGCCGGTGAAACGGCAGGATCCAGCGAGTTCCGTTCTTGCGCTCTTCGGCCAAGCGGAAATCGAGCAACGCGGAGGGCGCCGATCTCCGCTCCGGATAGAGTCCGAAGGTCATCTCGTGGGCGATGCGGGGCATGGACGCCATGGACATCATCAAGGCGCCGTACTCCGTGCATAACAAACGGGCGGTCGTTCCCACACCGGACCCGGGAGACCCCGTGACGGCCACGATGCCGGCCTGACGATGCCGCCGCTCTGCCGTTCGATGCTCTGCCGATCGGTGCTCTGCCGTTCGATGCTCTGCCGATCGGTGCTCTGCCGATCGGTGCTCTGCCGCCAGAATCCCTGCCAGGGTGGCGGTCAGGTTTTCCATGAGCCTGCGGCCTTGTGTCCGTAGTCATTAGTGGTTGGCCCGGAAGGTCCACGCCCGTACCATCGTGAACGTGCCGATCCCGCAAATCGGTTGATCCACTCAAGAGCCAGACGTTGGGCTTCTTCGGGAGATTTGGGGGCGCGCACTCGCTGAAAGCGGCGAATGGCCTCGATCTGGTTTTTTAGAAATCGCTTGTCTTTGCTATGCTCAGCCATGGGCGGCTCATCGGCAGGTGTTGGAGAACGTGCCCAAAGGGGCGATTCCCGACGTTGCCTTTACCGAAAAGCAAATTTCGTTCCCCCGAAAAAGGCGCCTCAGCTGAATCGCATTGGCGTTCCCCACCCCGCTGCGATAGGGTTGACATTATTGACCATAATCCTCCGTGTAATCCCGAAGTTAGCCGCACAGAAGAAGGCTGGAACAAATGTCAGGCAAATTAAGAGAAAAAACCTACTACCGGATTACCTTTTCCAACGAATCTACCGGTGACGACGAGCTGTATCAGGTCTGTGCGCGCCACGTTTCGGCATCCGACCTGTACGGCCTGGTGGAAATTTCCGGATTCATTTTCCCGGAAAACAAGCTGGTCTATAATCCGGGCGAGGAACGGATCAAACGGGAATTCGGTGAAATCAAGCGCTCGTGGATTCCCTACCACGCGATCATCCGCATCGACGAGTTGGCCGAATCCACGGCCAGCGAGATCAAGATCGTCTCCCTCGACTCCGCTCGGCGCGCGGGTGAGCGCCTAGCGGCGAAAAAGCAAGAATAGCCGAATACGCCGATCCCGAGGTTTCTTACTCCGTTCATTGGGTGGCGTCGGGGATCGCCGCCGTTCCATAGTGGCCTGAGCATGGAAACATCACATTGGACCGGAAATCGGGGCCCGATGGAATTTCTTCCTGCCGCACGAAAAATTCCAGTATTAGGGACAATATTGAGCTTTGCTTAATTATCGCGTGGATTTGGCTGTAATTATGAACTCCGCGCAAAGCAAATGGCGTCCAGATTACGGAAATGGGGATCAGCGCTGATATATATGGTGACAGCGGCCCATTTGCTGATCGCCCGTGGATTTGCTGTGCTGGGGATAGTCTAGGTGGAGGAAATCCGGATACCCCACAGGGGGTCGGGTGGTTTTGATCGTCTGAACATGGTGATAGCGATGAAATCAACACGAAATATGAAATTTGTTCTACTGATGGTTTTGGGCATCGGTGTCACCGTGTTGCAAGGGGCCTGCGCGGCCTTGCAGGGGGGGGACGCCACGACATTCAAGGTGACCATTGCCAACGTGACGCAAAATTCTCCTGTGGAGACCGTGATATCCACCGGGGTGGCTTTTACCCATAATCGCCAGCTGCGTCTTTTTCAGGCTGGCAAGCCCGATAACGGTATGGGGCTCGAAGGGATCGCCGAGGACGGCAACAAGTGGGGATTGAACAGTTATCTCAAGAAGAGAGCAATAATTTACGACCGGGTGATCTTCGATGTCCCTGTCGGCCAAACCAACCCCGAGAACATCGGGGCCGGCAAGCGTTACGAGTTTTACATCGCGGCTTCACCGGCAAATCCCTATCTAAGCCTAGCCACCATGGTGGGTTTTACCAACGACTTGATCTTCGCCCTCGATACCGACGGGATCTCCGGATTTTCACTGTTCCGACCCGACGGCAGCCCCAAGTCGGACGAGGAACTCGCCGATGTGGCGAACCACTGGGATGTCTGGGACGTCGGAACGGAGATCAACGAACCCAACGGATTGGGCCCCAATCAGCCCGACGCCCCGTCGGGACTGAACGTCGGTCCGGAAGACGTGGGAATCGTGCAGATTTACGAGGATGTGGCCCATCCGCTCGATAATTTGACCCAGGCGCTCGAGGTGCGGGTGGTGAACAAGCCCGGCGCTCCGGCGGGTACGATTCAGGTCGTGCTGAAAAACCTGACCGATCAGCCGGGGGCAACGGCCACTTCGTTTACCGGACTGCTGGCCGTGGCCCATGGCCCCACTTTGACCCTGTTCGATCAGGGGTTGCCCGAACCGGGAATGGGCCTGGAAAGCCTGGCCGAAGACGGCGATCCCTCGACATTGATTGAAACTCTGCGCCACCTTCCGGGTTATTCTTCCCACACCGTCGCGCCGGGTGCCCTCGCCCCGGGGAAATCGGTGACCCTGGAACTTCTTCTCGATGCGAACTATTCGCACGTGAGCATCGCCGCAATGTGTACGGAATCCAACGATGTGTTCGTGAGTTTTTTGAACCCGTTCGGCCAATCGGGCCTGGATGTATTCGGCAAGACCGATGCGGAAATTTCGTCCATGGTGGGGAAATTCGTTCGGTTCATGGATGCGGGTACGGAGGCCAACGAACCGATCGGTTCCGGAAAATTTCAGGCGCCCCGTCAGCAGAATCCCGATTCGGGTTTAATGGAAAAGGGTACGGTTCGCCGCTACCGCATTCCGAGCGATCCGATCGTGGTGTCGGACATCACCACGATCACCATTACGCGCGCGACGGACGTTCGGCGCACGGTCAGACAACGCTCCACCAAAGGCCAGGGTGCCAGGTACTGATGGGCGGATCGGGCGTAGGCGGGGCGGCCAAAGAAATTAACGATAGGGCGACAACGGTCTTGTTGAGCGGGTTCGGCTATCTATCTGGAACAGGGGGTGACGTCAAAAAAAATCGGATCGGATCAGGAACGACGTGAGACTCACTCCCAGCGAATGGGTGCCGACAATTGGGCGGTTAGTGTTTTTCTATGACTTCGTCTGCCGAAAATCCGTTAAGTTTCCACTGAACGGAATTTTTTTGGCGGCAGCGGATATTGGAAGTTACTTTTACTGCTGGCTACAGACTACGCAACGCTGCAAGATTCGCCGGATAGATTTTCCAGGCCAATTATTATTTGCGGGTCGCTATTTTCGCGTGCGGAGAAAAATGCTTGATTTTCCGCACGCCTTTAATATATATGCGTGACAACCCATAAAAACCATGGGTTGGAGGCCTTTTGATCCCTGCATAGGAAGGAGGTAATTATCGCGACCCACGCCCAAATCGCCATTGGAGGCGATCTGCGCGCGAATAGCGACGCCTGCAATATTTAATCATCGGTGCTCGCCGTTATGTTTCAATTGGTGATCCAGGTCTTGATCACGCAACCGATCGACGCGGCGAACCAACTCATCGCCCAGATGTGGCGTGCAATCTAACCCTTTGGGATTTTACCCCTTTGGGCTTGACACACCAATCCATCTGCGCCATTAAACACAGTGGAGACGCACTAAGGATGTCTCGCATCATCCTACACATATCTCTGACGAAGCCCCGTCGTCTGTGATCGGGTTCACATTCGGCCAGCATGACCGCTTTTTTGGAAGTCCGAGATTGTCGCGTATTCCACCTCGGGAACGTCAATCAGAAAAGGAGTACAATATGAGGCAACTCATCAAACTTTCATTCATTACCCTCGCGGTTGTTGCGTTTGTGTGGACGGCAGGATCGCTCCACGCGATGCCGGTTGCAGGCCCGCCTCCCGGCGAGCGAGACCAGATCGCCCTCGACATCGGCGGGTTCGCCGGCGTAATCACCTCGTATATTTTAACACCTCACGAGCAGGGAGGGGAAGTTCCACCTGCCACGTTCACAACCACGACGGAACTCCGTCTCAATATAACCCTCGGCACGGACACCATCAGTGTCACGCAGGCGCGCTGGATCCGGGAAAGTAACGACGAAATCAATTGGGGCTTCGCCGAGGCTCCCTATCAGTTCGGCCAGTTCACCTGGCGGCCGACGGACGGCCTCCGGGTCGATGCCGGTTCGATGGTCTATCTGCCCTGGACCGACCGTGCGGTGCAATGGGAATGGTTCTCCGCCGTGGGGCCGATCTTCCCCTCCGGTACCTACACGGGCTACATCGAAAACTCTCCCGGGGTTGACTTCTCCTACACCGCCGCCGACGGGATCGACGTGGGTGCGGCGTTGTTCACCTACGGTGCCATCACCGGTACGACCAACAGCTTTACCACGACGGGCCTTGATGTCGACGGAGATGGAATTGCGGATTTTCAAACAGCCCAAACCGCACAAACGATCGTTCCCCACTTGATATACTCCGCCGGGCCCCTCGCCTTGCGTTTCAGTTACTACTTGGAAACGATCACCTTCACGTTCGACAGCTGGGCCAACGACGACGAAGCGGCCAACACGCTGATGGTGCTCGACGTCAAGTTCGGGTACGACGACGCGGGCTCCTTCGTGAAGTTCGACTACCTGGCCGCCGATGGGGACAGCTACGGCGATCCCAACAGCACCATTTCCTTCACCGTGAGCCAAAATCTCGGTGACAACGCCGTATGGCTTTCCTACAGTGCCAATACGGCTGCTGGCGGCGTGGATGGGAACGACCAGTCCTATATGCAGGTCGGCTACATGCTACCGATCGCGGCGGGTTCGCAGCAGCGCTTCGAGTTCGTCACGCAGGACAACAGCGACTCCTCGGCGACAGCCATCAACTGGGTGCTGTTCCAGTCCTTCTAAAAAACGACAACCAACTTGCGCCCCCACGGGCGTACGATGTCATGTTTTGCAAGCGCCTCTCCCATTCCTGGGCGGGGCGCTTTTTTTGCGCCTGCGCGGGAGAAACGCTATTCTTGGCTCGCGCAAAGCCGCCAGGCCGCTTTCTAAAGCGCCACCTTACCGTCCGTTCAACCTCCCAATGTAGTGTAGATTACGTTATCCGCCAATCACTGGTGGCATGATCGCACCGTTCCTGCGAGTCGCAACGGATAAAGTTTTGATTCGGCTTCATTGCCGGTCGACCTTTTGATGAGCGGCGAACCGACGGCGGACCGCGATCTGGTAAGCCGGAGCGTCGGCAAACCGAGTTGGTTGTTCGACGAGCGGCAGGGAGCCCCGTTCGGCAAGGGTCAAGGCATGGCGGTTGTCGTCGGCCGGGCCCGCAACGACCTGCGGCGGGGGACGATCACTAGGAGGAACTGCTCCAGCAGGTTTGGGGTGGAATCGACTCCATTCCGTCGGCAGGGACGTATCCTGCGCGGAGAACGGTATCGTCGACTATTTCTCGAGAACGAGATTTGATCAAAAGGAGCCTAAAAATGAGGCGACTCACCAAAATGTTGTTGGCTTTTTTCACGGCAAGCGCGTTTCTTCTGGTCGGGGGCAGTGCCTTTGGCATGGGCGTGGTTCCTCCTTCAGAGGATGGCATCTCTTTCGATGTCAGCGGATTCATCACCGTCGCGCCCGGATTCTATACGCTGGATTCCCCGGACAGTGCCCAGAGCGGCGATGCCCCCGCCTCGTTGGAATTAACGTTGGAATCCCGGATTCACTTCTCCTTCGGCACGGATTCGCTCAAGCTCATCGGTTCCCAGTGGACCCGGAAGGATCCGAACATTTTTGATGTCAATGGAGCGGCCGGCGGCGAAGGCGAATTGAAGATGGTCTATCTGGATTGGAATGTCACAGACACGACTCACATCTACATGGGCCGTCTCGGCAACCAGGGCGGGACCTGGAACCAGCGCACGTGTATCTGGGAAACCTACATGGGATGGACTCCGGTCCTGCCCGCCGGCTGTTACCTTATGCACTGGGAAGGTAACGACATATTCGATATCACCTACAACCTGAATTCAGACCTACAGATCGGCTTGTACGCGAGCGACGGCGGCCTCGTTTCCAGCCTTGGCGCCGGACAGGCACGCGACAATCGGCCCGGGGGCGGAAATATTGGGGCCGGCAGCCCATGTTCGACTGCCAGCGGCAATGCGGATGGGTGTGGTGTTTCCACAACCCTGGGCCCGACATTCATGGTTAGCTTCGGGAGAAGCCGAGTATCCGGGACCTTCCAGATCGAGCAGCAAACCAGAGAAGATACTACGATCGCGGATAGTGAAGGTTTCGACGATTCGGAAGATCTGAGCCATACCGGGTTAATCGTCATTTATCGCAACGATTACGGCGATGACGGGGGCGTGTTCGGCGTTCAGTACACCCTGTTGAACGTCGACGGCGGTAACGCCGGCGTTGACACGACGGTCACCGACATCGCCACTGAAGTCACCGTTGAGCTTGGCGACAGTCAGGTGGCCTTCCTTAATTTCAACTTGTATTCCGCCGATTTTGACGGCGATGTGGCGGATTACACCTATATCGACTTCGGTTGGATCGACAACGGATTTGGGCCTGGCCAACGGATCGGTATCGCCTATCGCCAGTTGGACCGCGCCGAGATCGATAGTGCCGACGACAGTCTCGCCAGCGTGATCGAATTTTCCGTCTGGCAGAACTTCTAATTCCTGATGGGGAGTGTCTTCTCCCTTCGGCGCCTCTCCCGGGAATCGGGCGAGGCGCTTTTTTTTTGCGCCCGTGCGAGAAAATCGCTATTCTTGGCTCGCGCAAGACCCAAATGCGCAAAGGCGTATTTTATCTTTGCGTCACGGCGTGAGCGTTATCATCGCGGTACGCAACAATCAGGAGTGGGCCATGAATGCGGTCAGGATGGACTGGAGCCGGGAAGAAATCTCCGGGATATTTCATTCTCCTGTGATGGATCTGCTCCATCGCGCCCACACGGTATATCGCGAGAACTTCCAGGCCGGGGAAGTGCAGGTGAGCAGCCTGCTTTCCATCAAAACCGGGGGTTGTCCGGAAGATTGCGCCTATTGCACGCAGTCGGCCCACTACGATACGGGCACGCCGGGCCAATCCCTGCTGTCCGTAGCCGAGGTAATGCGCAAGGCCGCCGAGGCCAAGGCGCTGGGAGCCACCCGCTTCTGCATGGGGGCCGCTTGGCGGCAGGTGCGGGACGGAGATGAGTTCGACCAGGTATTGCGGATGGTGCGTGAAGTCTCAGGGATGGGCATGGAGACCTGCTGCACCCTGGGCATGCTGACCGAAGAACAAGCCCGGCGCCTCAAATCGGCCGGTCTGTATGCCTACAACCACAACATCGACACCTCCGAAGCGTTCTACGGCAAAATCATTTCCACTCGCACCTACCAGGATCGGATTCGAACCATCGAGGTTGTGCGGAAGGCGGGAATTACCGTATGCACGGGCGTGATCCTGGGCATGGGCGAGACGGATGAGGACCGGGTCGCCTTTCTGCACCAGCTCGCGATGCTCGATCCGCATGCGGAAAGCGTGACGGTGAACTGCCTCATCCCGGCCCAGGGCACGCCGTTGCAGGACCGGCCTCCGATCAGCCCGATCCTGCTGGTACGGGTCATTGCGACCGCGCGCATCCTGATGCCCCACTCCATGGTACGACTCAGCGCCGGCAGGCAGGGCCTTTCCCCCGAAAGCCACTTGCTATGCTTTTACGCCGGAGCCAATTCCATCTTCGCCGGGGAACGGTTGCTCACGGCTCCCAATCGTGAGGTCTCTGCGGATGGAGCCATGTTTGAAGAATTCGATCTCAAGGTAATGGCCGGTGATCTCGCACGAGCGCATCCAGGAGGAGCTGGCAGCCCTGCGGGCCGCGGATAATTACCGCCGTCTCGCGCCTGGAGAGGGCCACGATTTCTCCTCGAACGACTGCCTTTGCCTGAGCACTCATCCCGGGGTGCGGCAGGCGGTGATGCGCGCGCTGCAATGCGCCGACCGGCTGCGGGAAGGGCTGAAGGGTGTCGCGGATACGGGCGCATCGACCACCCAGATCGTACCGGTGATCCTGGGCGCCAATGACCGCGCCCTGAGGGTTGCCCGTAGCCTGAAAATTAGCGGGTTCGATATTCGCGCCATCCGGCCGCCAACCGTGGAGGCCGGAACGGCCCGCCTGCGGATTGCCCTGAATGCCGGTCACACGACGGCGCTGGTGGACCGCTTGGCCGCCGTGCTCGTAAAATTGGTGCAGGAAACGAGAGCCGCTTGATGGATTTTCAAGCATTATTCGTTGCCGGAACCGACACGGACATCGGAAAAACAGTCGTGTCGGGGCTCCTGGCTTGTGGACGGGAGGCGTACTATTGGAAACCGATCCAGGCCGGAAGTGCATATCCTATGGACAGCGACACGGTGGCCAACTGGATCGGCCGTGAGCGCATCGTCGAGGAGCGCTATTGCTTGTCCCAGCCAGTCTCCCCCCATCTCGCCGCGGTCATTTTAGAGCCGCTGTTCCAGGGCGGCGAACCCAGAGCCCGCTGGGAGACCATAGCGGCCATCCACCGCGCCCACCTGGATAACCTCGCAGGGCGTGAGATTATCAAGGACCTGCGGAGTTGTGGCACCGTGGCGGCGATCGAGTTCGATTCTGCCGATGGCGGTTACCTCGATGCACTGGCGCCGGAAATTCACCGGACCGCGCTGGAGAACGGTGTCCTGTTGCGGCCTCTGGGGAACATCTTGTATGTGCTGCCACCTTACGCTATCAGCGAGGAGCAGTTGCACCGGGTCTGGAACGTGGTGGAAAAATGCATCGCAGTGGCGGAGGCAGTGTCCGTTCGCGGAAGGAGGCCAGATGCCCAGCCGATCGCTCCGATGCCGGGC
Organism: SAR324 cluster bacterium; assembly: GCA_022574555.1. GTDB lineage: Bacteria > SAR324 > SAR324 > SAR324 > JACQKK01 > JACZRV01. Next base: position 15,234 of record JACZRV010000046.1, on the reverse strand, counting down.
GGCTGATGGATGCGCCGGTCGCATTGGGTTGTGCTGCCTTGTGCGACGCTGAAAGAATGGCCCTGACGAGGTTCCCCAGCGATTGGAGCAACAGCCACGGGCCATCTCTCGGCTATCTGGCCTTCCAACCCAATTCCCGGTAATGTTCCAGTCTGAGAATGCCAAGCGCATTGCCGCATTGGTGCCCAAGATTGAAGATTACAGCACTCGATATCCTGGCGCCTTTTGCGTTCTTGCGAGAGATTGACTGGAGCGAATCAGATGACCCCATCCCAGCCAGGCCTGACCGAAGAGCAGAAGCAGCGTTTTTCCGGGCTGATCCTGCTGGATCGGGTGATCAGCGAACCGGGCGGCTATCACGCGGCGTTGATGGAGAACCAGGACGACACCTTCCTGGATCCGGTCTTCAGCTATCTGCAGGGCGAGGACCTGGTGGAAGTAGGGGACGACGACCACTACCGGGCGACGGATCGTGGCCGGGAAGCCTACCAGAAACTGATTCAACAGCGGCAATCCTACCTGGCTCATTTCGAAATCTACGCACGGGTAGACTTGGCCGAAGGCACATTCGGCGATCCCAACGAGCCATTTAGTGACCCCCGCTGGAGCGACGTGCGGATCGCCGTCGCAGGCTACAAGGGCATCGATCCATACCGGATCGTGTTCCTGGCGATGCTGGCCGACGAGGCTTTTTTTTCGGACCGCGAGTGGAAATTCGATTTGGCGCTGGGTTCCGATTTCTTCACCGAGCTGGAGGAGATCGTATCCTCCCAAATTACCGTAGAGGAACTGGGCTATCAGTCGGAGGAGGGCGAGAGTGTCGCCGGCGAGTCGGTCATCGAGGACGTCATTCGTCAGGGCGCCGAGATCAACCGGGAGCGGTGGGAGCGGGAGCGCGCCGCACAGCAAACGTTGCCCATGGACCAGGAAGACGAAGGCGGCCCGGAAGAGGCCGGCGATCGGGAAGAATTGGTCTATGTGGCCTATGACCCCTATCAGTCGATGGCCATGTATGCCGGCAGCGCGCTGTTCGTCGAAGCCATGTGGCTCTCCGCATTCTGGTAGGGATCAAACCGCACACATGGCCGAAACAGTGAGGAAAAATCGCCACACTATCTGGAAAATCGACTACACTGGTGCGCAAATCACACAGATTGAAATTTGCTAAGTCTTTGAAATCATAGAATCTCCGTGATGGCCTGATAGTTGCACAATTTCGAGTGGTAAGTTTTATCCACTCACCCACAGGGAAGATTGCATGCATCAGAAAACGCTGCGCAAAGCGAGCGAGATTGGGGGTATCGGCTTGCATACGGGCAAGGACGTCCGGATTGTGCTCCACCCCGCGCCCACGGATCACGGCATCGTGTTTCGTATCCACAGTGGCGGCGGCACCACCGATGTTCCCGCCAAGGCGGAATACGTTACGCGTACCCGGCTCGGCACGTGTCTCGGGCGGAACGATGTACAGGTTTGTACCGTGGAGCATCTGCTTGCGGCGTTGGTGGGCATGGAAATCGACAACGTATTGGTCGAGGTGCGAGGCGGCGAGATTCCCGTGATGGATGGGAGTTCCCAGCCCTTCGTGTCGCGCATCCGCCACGCTGGAATCAGAATCCAGCCCGCGCCGCGCCGCTTTTTACGGGTGGTGAAGCCTTTGGTGATAGAGGAAAACGGTGTGAGTGCCGCGTTGCTGCCCTCCGCTGAGCCCATCTACGGCTGCCTCATCGATTTCGATCATCCCGCCGTGGGACAGCAGGAACTCAAAATCACGCTGACCCCCGAATCCTTCAACGCCGAGGTAGCCACTGCCCGCACGTTCGGGTTCGAGGAGGATATCCAGGTATTGCGGCGGCAGGGCTATGCCCTGGGAGCCGGGCTGCAAAATGCCATTGGTTTGAGCCGGGACGGCTGTGTGCTCAATCCCGAAGGGCTGCGCTTTCCAGACGAGTTCGTGCGGCACAAGGTGCTCGATGCCATCGGCGATCTGGCCCTGGCTGGTCTGCCCCTGTTGGGTGAATACCGCGGGGTGAAATCCGGGCACACCTTCAATCACAAACTGGTGCAGGCTCTGCTGGCCCATCCGGCATTCTGGGAAGTGGTGCAATTTGCCGAATACCCCAAAGCTGAGGCCGTCTGACGGGTCTTAACGGTCTTACGCGCTGGCCTCCCCACTCCATTTTTCTTCTTTCCACCAAGGTGCCCCCTCGATGGGGTCGTCACGCCGGCGGATGATCCGGTTCGGGTGCGGCGTCTTGTCTTTGGCATGGGCCGATGGGTCCCTTGTCATCCTCGGCCAAATCAACAATGGTGGGTTTGACCCAATGGAGGAACCGCGCCCTATCCGGGCTTCCTCTGCACGATACGGATGGGTGGACCAGTGGTGGAAGGTGCCGGAAAAAACGAATTGTTGGCCCTGCTTTCAGGCCCGAGTGCGCACCGGGAGAAATACCGGGAGGCCGTCGCCGCACTATTGCGCAAATTCGAAAGCATGGAGCAGGCACGCGATTGGTTCAACGAGCTGGCGCGATTCCTGCCGGCCGGTCCCGACGAGCACTTGCAAGACTTCCTGAGGTTTGCCCTTCTGGGGGTCTGCTTTGGCTTCATCGAACGCGAGCTATCGCCCTACCTGCCCGAGCACCTGGCCATCGTTCCCCCGTTGCTGGACGAAGTACGTTCGGTCTACGACCAGATATCCGCGACTTCGGCCGAATACGATCCGGAAGAGTTCCGCTACCGGGCCTACGATTACGGGCTGCACAAGGCCACCTACCTGGATTGGTGCCTCTACCTTTCCCACGATCCGTACTGAGATATCGCTGATCGCCGCAGGGGCAGGCCGGCACGCGGCGATTTGCCGAGCCATCGTTCCACCGCGGGTTAATCGAGGTATTTGATCTCAATCGTGGGCTCCCTGCCTTTTTCCAGGGTCACGACGACGTATGTCCCCTTTCCATCCGGAGAGATGGGCACCGGTGCTCCTGAGTATAGAGCCCCCGTGCCGGGTTCGGAGACGTCCAGTAACGCGTGGTGGTGTCCCAGGGCGATGTAATCGTAGCCGCTGTTCGCGATTTCATCGGCGCGAATCGGCGACGAGCGGAATCCGTTGCTGTCGTTGCCCACATAAATTCCGTGACCCATGGCCAAGTTCCAATATCCCGGCCTCGGGGCGGGCTGATTGTGCAATGGCTGAAAATCGGGGCGATGGGCGATCATTCCCCGGCCCCACACAACCACACCAAGTGGGCTCAGCACTCTGCACTCGCCGTCCGGGTTCAGCAGCATCTCCACGTTGGCCGCCCGCTCGAAATCGTGTTGCAGGAATATGGCGTCTTCTTCCAGGCAGTCGTGATTGCCAGGAATGATCAGCACCGGGAATGCCAAGGCACCCAGTTGCTCCAGCGACCATCTGATGGTATCCCCCGACGCCCGGTTGGAATCGAAAAGATCGCCTGGCAGCAGCATCAGATCGGGCTGATGGGCCGCGATCCGATCGAGCAGCCGGCGAAACACACCCCGGTAAAAGTCGCGGGATTCGATGTTGCGCGGGCCACCGTAGTAGTCGGTGTCCAGATGAATGTCCGACGCGTGGACGATGCGCAGGGAAGATTTCACCGGATGGCCGCCTGCGCGGCCTTCGACGTCTCGTCCAGGAATCGCCCGACCGACCGGGCGAATTCCTCCGGCTGCTCCGTAAAAAGGGCGTGGCCGGCGTTTTCGATCCGCTCCACTCGGCAATCGGGCATAATGCGGGCCACCTTGCCGGCAATATCGGGAGTGACCACGCGGCTATCCGCTCCGTAGACGAGCAGCGTCGGGCAGGCGATGGTCTCGACCACCTGCCACAAGTCCCATTCCCGTTTATCCTTGTGGGATAAGGGCACACCGCCCAGGGCCGGGTCGTAGCGCCAGGTAAATTTTCCATCACCGGCGGGCCGCATTCCGTGCCGCACGCTTTCCTCGATCATTTCACGGGGAGCGCGGCTCAGCAGGGCGGCCAGGTAGTCCACCGCTTCCTCATGGGAGCCGAACTCCTGGGGCTGTGGCGTTTCCGTGACCCGGGAGAAGTCGCGATTCAATGCCGCCGCGGGGAGTCCCGGCCCCATGTCGACCAGCACCAGCCGGGCCACCCCCTGGGGATGGAGGTGGGTATAGAGCATGGCCACCCGGGCTCCCAACGAGTGGCCGATCAGAGTGACCGGCGGCAGGTTGCGGGACTCGAGCACCGCATGCAGGTCCTCGTAGAAATCTTGCAAATGGTAGTCTTCCGGCCGTGCCCAGTCGCTTTCCCCGTGGCCCCGCGCATCCAGAGCCAGTACCCGGTAACCGCCGGCGAATCTGCGCCCGAAATGCCCCCAGCAATGGGCGTGGAGCCGAATCCCGTGGAGCATTACCAGTGCATCCCCACCCGGCGCGCCCCATTCCACGTGATGAAGACGCAATCCCTTGTGGGTGACGGTGTGGCTGACGGGTTGGGCGGGCAAAGGGTTCATAGGCTGGGTTTTCTGTCTCGGATACCTGCCATCACGAGACTTCATCACACTGGTATCCGCGTCATGCCGGGGGGAGGCGATCCATGCGCATCATGGGGCCTACAAGCGATCGAAAAAATCGGCGATTTTTTCCTGCTCGCCCAGGAGCACCAGAACGTCGCCGTCCTCGATGCGATCATTGCTCTCCGGCACCCAGACCCTCAGCTGCGGAGCCCCCTCGCCCGGCTCGGAGCGCTTTATAGCCAGGATAGTCACGCCGAACCGATTGCGCAAATCGAGTTCACGCAAGGGCTTGCCGGTAAAATCGTGGGGCGCTTCGACCTCGATGATTCCGTAGCCATCCATCACGTCCACCGATTCCATTCGGTGCGGCCGGTTGATCGAATAGGCGAAGACGTCGCCGGAGCTCTGCCTGGCCATCTCGCGATGGTAGGCATCCATCAGGTCTTCCTTGCGCAAGACGCCGATCAGTTTTCGATGCTCCAGGGAATCCAGTACGTACAGCTCGTGGCTGCGGAATTCGTGAAAGCGCAACATGGCCAAATCGGCTGTTTCGTCCTGGAGCAGTACGGGGTATTCGCCCTTGATCAGGTCGCCGGCGATCACCACATCGGACAGGACGTCCTTGTTGAAGAGGATTTTTTTGACCGCGTTGCGAGAGACCACGCCCTCGATTCGGCCCTCGGCGTCCAAAACAGGAATCTGGGAATGGGACGACTCCATCACCAGATCGGCCAGAAAGTTTAAAGGCAGATCGCGCGGCGCCGCGTCGAAATCGGTTTTCATGATGTCGCGGGCTTTCACTTTCTTCAATACGTTGGGCTCCAGCCCGCGCTGGATGTTGACCCCCTTACGGCGCAGTTTGTCGGTATAGATCGACTCGCGATACATGGCGCTGGCCGTGATCACGGCGATGATGGTGCTGATCATCAAGGGCAGGATGATCTTGTAGTCGTTGGTCAATTCAAAGATGATCACGATGGCCGTGATCGGCGCATGGGTGGTGGCGCCCACCATCGCGGCCATCCCCACCATGGCATAGGCACCGCTGGAGGCTGACATGCGGGGAAGAAGCAGGTTGGAAATCTTGCCCACCACCCCGCCGGTCATGGCCCCCATGAACAGTGACGGTGCGAAGATGCCCCCCGATCCGCCAGAGCCCAGGGTGAGCGACGTGGCCAACATCTTGGCCAGCACCAACGCGCCCATCAGCAGCATGGGCATCCGGTCGTGCAGCGCCAGGTCGATGGTTTCATACCCCAATCCGAAAATTTGAGGAAAAGCCAGCCCGATAAACCCGATCAGCAGGCCGCCGAGCGCCGGCTTGATGGGCTCGGGCAGTTTGACCTTGTAATCGAAGATCCCGTCGAGCGCATCCATCAGGCGGATGAAGCCCACCGCGCCCACGCCGCAAAGCAGCCCCAAACCGACGTAGGGGATCATCTCGATGGGATGCGCCATTTCATAGGAGACCACCTGAAAAGCGGCGAAATCGCCCATCACGCTGCGCGAGATAACCGTGGCCACGACCGAACTGGTCACTATGGGAGCCAACTGAATGAATCCGAAATCGCCGAGGATGATCTCCACCGCGAACAGGGCCCCCGCGATCGGTGCATTGAACGTGGCGGCGATGCCCCCCGCGGCTCCACACGCCACGAACAAGCGCATCAGACGCGGCGGGACGTGCATGAGAAAACCGGTGATCGAACCCAACGTCGATCCGATCTGGACGATGGGTCCTTCCCGCCCCACCGAGCCGCCCGAAGCGATGCACACGGCCGACGCGAAGACTTTTACCAGCGCCACGCGCGGCCGGATGAAGCCGCCCCCCTGGATCACCGCCGCCATCACCTCGGGCACGCCATGTCCCTTGGCCTCCCGTGCGAACCGATAAATGATGGGGCCGATGATCAGCCCGCCAAGAGCCGGCATCAGCACCATGGAAGGCCAAGCATATCCGCTCCAACCCTCAGACAGACCGTGAAGATAGTCGAATCCCTCGCCCAGGGCTTCGATGAGCCGCGTCATGCCGATGGCTCCGAATCCGGTTACGATTCCGATGATCACCCCGCAAGCCAGGACGAACACCCGCTCGTGGGACATCAGAAACCGCAATGCGTTCTGGGTCTGTGCTAGGAGCGGATTCATTTGGATGTGCTGCCAACTGGATCGGAAGACGGCGCGGCATACCAGCGCATTGGCCGGCGCAATGGGTGCGCCACCCGCGACACGGGAGATACCCCACGTTATGCGAGCTGTCAAACGGGCTGTCAAACCACACCGGCCGGGCAGTTCAGATCCGGGCTCGCAGTCTGACCCGGAGTGCGGGGCCTCGGGAATGGCACTCCGCAGCCTGGACGGAGCTTGGACGACCCGCCTCTTTGCTATTCTCTGCCCGGTATGAAGCCGTCCATCACGGCGCGAAAATATGCGCTGTGATTGGGCCGGCTCAGCGAGACCAGTCCTTCGGTGATCCGATCGGCGGGAATAACCGGCCTGCGGCTTTCAATCAGTTCACGCACCAAGTCGTGAGCCATTTCGGGGTGACCCTGCAACGCGAGCACGTGACCGCCGAGCGAAAACATCTCATAGGGCGCTCTCGGGCCGCAAGCCAGGTGCACCGCGCCCGGCGGGAGCCGCAGCACGGCGTCGCGATGGCTTTCCAGCACATAGAGCGGATCGGGAGCCGGTTCCGCCAGCAGTCCGTCGCCGTGCCTTGTCAGGTTAACCGGGCACACACCGATCTCCCAGCCCAGGGGATTGGCCGCGACCTCGCCTCCGAGAGCCTGGGCGATCGCCTGGTGGCCGAAGCAGATACCCACCAGGGGAATCTCGCTGCGGTGGATCGCCCGCAACGTATCCAGCAATCGATGGATCCACGGCACATCGTCGTAGACGGAATACCGGCTGCCCGTGACCATATAACCCTCGTGGGCCATGATATCGTTAGGAAATTCCCCATGCTCCACGTCGTAGGTGACCCATTGCCGCAGTGGTGCGGCCATCAGCCCGGCCAGCATCTGGTCATAATCGCCAAACCGCAGCAACGATTTGGGGGGCGCCGTACCCGATTTCAAGATGGCCAATTTCATTGTTTGCCTATCGATACGGATCAGCCCGGTAGGGGCTTTTCGGGTGCTACGGGGCCGCGGCAATGCGGATGCGGGCCGACAAGGGCGACGATGGCCCTCTTGGAATCCCTGCCCTCTAAATTTTGCGCAACCAATGATTTACACCAATCTCCATTTCCGTTATAAAAAGATAATGGTTTGTATCGAAATATTGGCACGGGTAGCGAGCGCGGCGGCTAAAGAACCGCAATGATTAATGTCGTTTGACGTTGAGGCCCGGTCAGCCGAAATCGGATTGGGGTTGCTTTCTCCATGAAGGTAACGAGAACCTTCACTTTTATCATTTCCCGCAATTTTGGCCATCCATTTACGTGGAGTGTCGATGCATGGCAAGTCTATGCGGGCGGCATCGCCGCGGGAGTCTTGCTGCTATCCATGGTGGCGCTCAGTCTGATGTATCTCCTGCTGCAACCGCGCATGGCCGAAATGGAGCGGACGCTGGAGGAACTAAGAGCCGACCGTGATGCGCTGCGGGAAGCGCATCATTCCGCCAATGAGCATCAATATGCGGCCAAGGGACTCATTCTGGCGAAACCCCGGGAGGAAATGGAAATTTCCAACCATGCGGGCAGGCCACGCGGCTTCGGCTTTGCCGTCGAGGAGCGCTACATTCCGCCATTGCGTCTGGGCGACTTCCGGGCCCGCAGGCATTCCCGCTCGGTGGAAGTGATTTTCCGCATCGTCGCCCAGGGTGATCCCGGCAGGCAGCGGGGCGGATTCCTTTTCGCCGTGTTCGAGAATGAGGATGCCGATCCGGTGAATTTCCGGGCCAGCCCCAGGGTGGTGGTCAACGAGAGAGGCTTTCCCCAACTCTACAAATCAGGCATCCGCTTCTCGCGGGTTCGTAAAGCGCAGACCTATCGCCGCAAGGTCGCTCTAAGTGGCACAGACGATTACTACACCCATGTGACCCTCTATCTGTTTTCCCTCCGGGGCGGACTATTGGCCAAGGAGAGGCATACCCTGGAGCGCTCGTTATTTATCGCGGGTGCCTGAGTCCACGAACCCTGAGTCCAAGAACGAGGAAACCAGCCCCGTGTTCGGAAAGAAACACGACACCGCCTCAACGCCGGATTCACCGGAAATCGGTCTGCTTGGCGCCGGCACGCGATTTCGAGGCTCCATCCGCTTCAAGGGCACCTTGCGGCTCGACGGCGAGGTGGTGGGAGAAATCCGCTCCGATCAAGGCTCCGGCTCGATCCTGGTGATCAACCACACCGCCACAGTCGCGGGCTCTGTCGTGTCCGACACGGTCATTATCAGCGGCCGCGTGGAGGGAGATATCCTGGCCCGGCGGCAGGTGGAAATATTGCGGGGCGGAACGCTGAAAGGGAACATCTATACCGATGAGATCACCATCGAGGCCGGCGCCAGCTTCCAGGGCCAATGCCACATGATCCGTGATCTCGACGAGGATGAATTACGGGTGCTGGCCGAAAAATATCCCTCCGACCCAGCGCAGGCGCCTGCACCGGGCTTGTCCGGCTCGGACGGTGAACCCCTGGGGAGGCGGTACAGCGCCTGAAAGGTCCCAGGGAAGCCGCGAACCCACGTCGGGGCGATACCGGCCCTGCACCGTGGGCCCGGAGGGACGGAGACCATGAGGATCCATGGAGGAGCCGATGGGTACGATGATCAGTAGTGGCGTCCGGTATGTCATCGGGCTGGCCCTTTTGCCGATCGTTCTGCTGACGTTTGCAGCCCGGCCCGTTTTCGCCCAGGAAGAGGGGCCGGCTCAGGAGATATTGGAGGAACCGGCTGAACCCGAGGCTTTGAACGAACCGGCTGAGCCGGAGGCGTCGGACGAGCCGCCTGAGCTGGAGGCGTTGGACGAGCCGACTGAGTCTGAGCAGCCGGCCCTCATCACCGGTATTGAACTTCGCAAGGAAGCCGGGGAACTCAGGATCCATTTTCGCCTCTCTTCCCCAGCCCACTTCGAGTTGGTGGGCAATCCCCGCAAGCGGGTGCTCGTCGCCAAATTTTTCAACGTTCGCGCCGGGCTTCCAGACGGCAAGTCGCAATTCGCCTATAACGATCCGCTGCTCGCGGGCATCGCCTTCGAGACGGTGCACGACGACGAGATCTGGGCCAAGATCCGCCTGCGAATTCCCAATATCGATTTCCAGATGCTTAGCGAGCCCCCCGCCGGTGTCATGACCGTGGGGTTGCGGGAAACCGTGCCGACGGCGGAAATAGAGTTGCTTTCCGTGCGCCTGGTGCGCCGCGAGGGGGGCACGCGAATGGTGCTGGACCTCAATCAGCTTCCGCGCTACGAAATGGACCAGGCGGAGGGCTTTTATTTCATCAGGCTGCTGGGTGTGGCCCCCGCCCCAGGATTGCGGGCGGAAGGCGAGGACGAGCGGGTCGTCGTGGTGAGCGCCGAGATCGACGGCCGCGACACGATTCTGCGGGTGCGCAGCAAGCTTCCGAGCACCGTATCCCGCGCGGCCCTCACCGATCCGGCCCGGTTGGTTTTCGATTTCGCCGCGCCCGCCGTGGCCGCTGCCCAGCAACCGGCGCTGCCCGCCGTCCCCGATATCGAGGAGGGTCAGCCCCCCGGCCCGGCCTCGGAGAGCCTGGAGGAATTGCTCGCCGAGGAGCAGAATCCGCGCGTACGGGCCACTTACATCCTGGCTGAGCGGGAGTTTCGATCGGCCAATTATCAGCAGGCGGCCACCATGTTTCGCCGGGTGTATGAGGCAGCGCCCCAGCGGCGCCTGGGGCTGCGGGCTTTCCTCCGCGCGGCGGATGCGGAATATGAGCAATTCGTGGAGGGAGGCGCGAGAAATTTTCACGCGGTCATCGTGGACTATCAAGCGGCGTTGCGGGCCGCCGAGACCGCGGAATACGAATCGGAGCTGATTCCGCGGGCCATCTTCCAGATCGGACGCAGTTATCAGTACATGGGCTTCAACTTCGAAGCCAATGTCCACTTCGAAATCCTGCAGCAAGGGTTCCCGGACAACCTGCCCTATACCGCCGACTCTTTCTTTTATCGTGGCGAGACCTATCTGGAAACCAACCGCCTGGACGACGCGATGGCCTCATTCCGCCACTTTCTGGAAGTCGAGGGCGAGCCGGCATTGGAAGGGCCGGCCTTGTACAAGATCGGGGACGCCCTCTACAATCAGGAAAAGTATGCCGAGGCGCGCCGGGAGTTCGATCAGGCCCGGCGGATCGCGCCGGCTTATGCCAACGATTTCCCCCTGCTGCTCTTCCACATCGGCGAAACGTATTATGAAAATGCCGAATTCGGCAACGCGCGGGTGATCTACCAGACCTTGCTGGACCGCTACCCCACCAAAATCTACACCAAGCTGGTCGCCATCCGGCTGGGCGATTTCCTGGTGGAGGAGGGCAAGGAGGAAGACGCGCTGAAGGTCTATCGCCGAGTGGCGGCCACAGCCCCGTTGCGCATCCGCCTGCGGGCCAAGTTGCGGATCGCCAATCTTCTGGCCAATCGGCCGGCGGGTGACGATTTCCAAAAGGCATTGGACCTGTATGGCGAGATCGCCGAGGAAGCTGAGACCTCGGCCATCATTCAGGAAGCCATGCTGCGCACGGCGCTGACGCTGACGCTGCACCAGCGGTTCCAGCCGGCGATCGATGCGTTCGAAAAGCTGAAGAGCGAGTTTCCCAATAGCCCCTATTTGATCCCCAATATCTATGACGAAAATATCGACGAGAATTTGAAGGGTTTGATCGACACCCTGTATCGCGAAGGCGAGCATTGGGAAGTGGCCAAGGTGTATACCCGCTACAGAGACGATTACTTCCCCGGTTTCCGCTTCAAGGTCACCCTGTTCCAGATCGCCTCCGCCTATCACGATCTCGGATTGTACCCGGAAGCCCTGGCGCTCTATCGTGAGCTTCTGGAGGCCGGCGGCCACTCGCTGATTCCCCTGATACGCTATCGGATCGCTCAGGCGTACACCGAAAAGGATGAGCTGGCGCAGGCCGAGGAACAATTGCTCCGCTTCATTCAAGATTACGAGGACAACACTTATCTGGTCGACGTGCGCATGGAACTGGGCCGCATCTACGATCATGGACGACGCTATCAGGATGCGGTGAACGCTTACCAACTCATCGTGACCGAGTTCGAGCGAACCGAATCACCCGTGCTGGCCGAGGCCACATCGGAGGCCTACTACCGGCTGGGCGAGGTCTACAAGGAATTGGGCGAACAGAAAAACGCCGCAGATGCTTTCCGCAATGCCGTACGAAATTTTCACCACCCGATCCAGGGCGCTGCGGTGCCCCAATACATCGTTCAAAGTCATTTCCTGATCGGGGATATGTTCTTCGGCATGGGACAAGACGATGACGCCCTGCGGGCCTATCAGGACGCGATCGACCGCTATTCCGGCCATGACCGCACGCCATGGGCCTGGTACCAAATCGGGCTGATCTACCGCAGGCAGGGGCAGGACGACAAGGCTCTGGAAACCTTCAATACCCTGGTGGATTTGGCCAAGGTGCGCCCCGGGGAACTCTGGGAATCCCTGGCCAAGGACAACCAGCGCGAGCTGGTGAACGTATTGCAATTCAACGAGTATCTGAATCAATGAAAACCACGCCGCGCGCCGGCGCCGCTCCCCGTGATGCGGCCGAGGAGCGGGAGGCATTGAAGGCCCGCACCGCCTCCCTGGAGATGGAGCTGGCCCACAAGAATTTCCTGCTCCAGCAGGGATTCGAAAAGTTCATCGAGGCGGCGGAAAAGTTGCAGGAATCCCATCAGCGCCTGCAACAAAAGGTCGACGAGCTCAACCTGGAGCTGGACGGAAAAAATAAGGAACTGGAAAAAAATCTGCAGGAGAAGGAGGAGGTCAAGGCGTATCTGTCGAATATCTTCGAAAGTCTGGCCATCGGTGTTTTGGTGACCGATCTGGACGGACGGATCACCTCGGTGAACCGCACCGGCCAGGAAATGCTGGGCACGGAGGCCCGATCCGCGGTGGGAACGCCGATCAACAATCTGCTCGGCGTCGATTTGGTGCTCCCTGCGGGAAAAACCGAAGCCCCACCCAGACCCGCGGTGCATGAGGAACCAGTCAGTTACCGGCGCGACGAGGGTGAGGAGCTGAAACTGCAACTCTCCTCGAGCGTGATGCGCGGCGAGCGTGAGGAGCCCTTGGGTTTCATTTTTAATGTGCAGGACGTCACCCAGCTCAAAAAACTGGAAGAGGACGCCGAACGGCGCAACCGTTTCACGGCCATGGGCGAAATGGCGGCCAACATCGCCCACGAGATCCGCAACCCGTTGGGCAGCATCGAGCTGTTCACATCGTTGGTCAAAAAAAGTCTGGATGACGAGGACGAGAACGCGACCCTGATGAAGCACATCTCGTCCAATGTCGCCAGCATGGACCATCTCATCTCCAACCTGTTGTCCTACACCAAACCGAGACCCTCCAGCCGCCAGCGCGCCGATGTGCACGAGTTGCTGCGTAGCGTGGCTGAAATCTCGCAATTCATGGCCTCCCAGCGCAAAGTGGCGGTGCATTTATCGCTCGACGCGGAACGGGCCGCGGTGCTGGGAGACAGCGAACAGTTGAAGCAAGTATTCAACAACCTGCTGCTCAACGCCTTGCAGGCCATGCCCGAAGGGGGCGCGGTATCGGTCACATCGCGCAATCTGAAGGCGGACGATCCCAAACTGCTGGCGCGGTTCAAGCTGGAGCAAGCGGAGGACGGTGGCGGGGTGGAGCTGATCGAGGTTACCGTCAAGGACTCCGGCACCGGTATCGCAAAAGATATCCAAAACAAGATCTTCGACCCGTTTTTCACCACCAAGGACAGGGGTACGGGCCTGGGTCTGGCCATCGTGCACAACATCATCGAGTCCCATAACGCCGCGATCGACCTGGAAAGCCAAGCCGATCACGGCTCGAAATTCACCATCATGTTCCCGCTGATCAAGGATTGACCGGCGGCGCGCCGCCTCGGTTCTTTTGCCGGGGCCCCAGTCACCCTAGGAGAAGTATGAAGCCCATTCTGATCGTTGACGACGAAGTCGAAATGCGGATCGCCATGTCGGAAACCCTCAAGCATTGCGGGTATCCGGTGGAAACCTCCCACAACGCCATTGACGCCCTGAACAAGGTCAAGAAAAACGAGTACTCCATGGTCATCACGGACATGACCATGCCCAAACGCAGTGGCCTCGAGCTGCTCAAGGACATCAAGAAACTGGATCACGACAAGCCGGTGCTCATGGTGACTGCGTACGGGACCATCGAAACGGCGGTGGAGGCCATGAAGCACGGGGCCTTCGATTACATCCTCAAACCCTTCAAATTCGATGTGTTCACTTTCGTGGTCGAAAGGGCGCTGGCGATGAGCGAGGAAAAAAAATATGCATCGCCACCCAGGCCGTCTAAGTCTCATACCAAGGAATCTCCCCCCACAGCGGGCATTCGGGAGATCATCACCGCCGACGCCAACATGCAAAAGCTGCTGGGCATCGCGGAGAACCTGGCCCGCAGCAAGGCCACCGTGCTGATCCAGAGCGAAAGCGGAACGGGCAAGGAACTGCTGGCGCGCTTCATTCACGCCCATTCCGACCGCGCCGATGGCCCGTTCGTCGCGGTCAATTGCGCGGCACTGCCCGATACCCTGCTGGAAAGCGAGATGTTCGGCTACCGCAAGGGTGCGTTCACCGGCGCCATCCAGGACTACAAGGGGCGCTTCGAGCAGGCCAGCGGCGGATCGATCCTGCTGGACGAGATCAGCGAAATGGCACCGGCGCTGCAAGCCAAGCTGCTGCGGGTGCTGCAGGAATACGAGATCGACCGGATCGGCGGCCGCGGACCCATAGCGGTCGATACCCGGGTGATCGCCACCACCAACCAAGACCTCTTACAACGGGTGGAGGAGGGAAGTTTCCGGGAAGACCTGTACTTCCGGCTCAACGTGATCCCGTTGCGTCTGCCTCCCCTGCGCGAGCGGAAAGGAGATATCCCTCTGCTGGCCGACTACCTGGTAAAAAAGCACGCGAAGCGCAACGAGAGGGAGGCGGTGTCCATCTCCGCCGAGGCGATGGAGGTGCTGTGCCACTACAACTGGCGCGGCAACGTGCGTGAATTGGAAAACGTGATGGAGCGGGCGCTGTTGCTCTGCGGCGGTAATGAGATCGATCCACCGCACCTGATGATGGGTGCCGCCACCGGCATTCTGCCCGATATCGCCGCCAAGGCACCGGCGGGCAAGACCGCACGCAAGGCCGCCAAGCCAAAGGGCGGGATAGCAGCAGCCCGCACCGATGAAGCCGAACTGGGCATCGAGGTGGGCATGTCCCTGCGAGAGGTGGAAAAGAAACTCATCTTCGAGACCCTGCGCAAGACCCATAACAATCGTACACAGGCGGCCAAGATGCTCTCCATCAGCATCCGCACCCTGCGCAACAAGCTCAACGAGTACGCCGGCGAGGGCGGCCTGGTCGAATTGGACGACGCGGGGTAATCTCGTGGCCGGCGGCGATCAGCCGGTGAAGCCGATTTTACTGTGAGTTCCGTCGCAGAATGGCTTGCGGCCGGATCCCCCGCAACGGCAAAGAAACGCTCGTTCCGTGCGCTGGATCGTGCGGCCGCTGCCGCAGATGATTT
>JACZRV010000185.1 GCA_022574555.1 SAR324 cluster bacterium | reverse complement strand
TCTGTATATCGTCGGTTTGGCCCGAAACTTGAGAAAATTCGGGAAACCTGAGAAGGGAGAAGTGCGAATTTCCGGCTGGGCGGGTTATACTCCCGACCCACGGTTTGCGAATCGGCCGAATTTCACACGACACACGGAGAGCCCCATGCCCGGGCGTAAATTTTTGCAGGTACCCGGCCCGACCAATATTCCTGATCGCGTGCAACGGTCCATGAATCGGCCTGTCATCGATCATCGTGGGCCTGAGTTCGTGGAACTGACCCGGTCGATTTTGCCGAAACTGCAGCGGGTATTCCGCACTGATTCCGGCATCCCGGTAATCTTTCCCGCATCGGGCACGGGGGGCCTGGAAGCCTCCCTGGTCAATGTGCTCTCCCCGGGCGATCGAGTGCTCGCCTTCGACATCGGACATTTCAGCAACGTCTACGCACGCATGGCGCGGCGCCTGGGCTGCGATGTGGAGGTGGTCGAATTGCCCTGGGGCAGCAGCATACCCGCGGAGCGAGTCCAGACCTTGCTCGCGGAGGATCGGGATCACCGCTTCAAGGCGGTGCTGGCCACGCACAATGAAACTTCCACGGGCGTGACGTGCGACATCGGCGCCGTGCGCGCCGCCATGGACCGCGCGGGACACCCGGCCCTGCTGCTCGTGGATACGGTCAGCGGTCTGGGCAGCATCGACTTTCGATTTGACGAGTGGCGGGTCGACGTGGCGACCGCTGGATCGCAAAAGGGATTGCTCCTGCCTCCCGGCCTGGCCATTCTTTGCGTCAGCGGCAAGGCCGTCGCAGCCGGCAGCTCCGCCCAGCTGCCCCGGTACTACTTCGATTGGGCGCCCGTGATCGAGATGAACCGCAAGGGCTGGTTCCCGTTCACGCCGGCCACCCTCCTCATGATCGGGCTCAACGAAGCCCTCGACATGTTGCACGAGGAGGGGCTGGAAAACGTGTTCGGCCGTCACGAACGGCTGGCGGAGGGTATTCGGCGGGCCGTCGAATCGTGGGGGCTGCCCCTGCTGGCCCGCATCCGGGAGGAAGCCTCCCATGTCGTCACAGCGATTTGCCTTGAAGACGGATTCGACGCGGATCGGGTCATCGGCCTGGCCGAATCGCAATATGGCCTATCCCTGGGGATCGGGATCGGTCCCCTTCAGGGGCGGGTCTTCCGCATCGGCCACCTGGGTTGGCTCAACGAACTGGAAGTATTGGGCACCCTCGCCGGCGTGGAAATGACATTGGCCAGCCTCGGCGTTCCCATCGATCTCGGTTCGGGGGTGGCCGCGTGCCAGCGTTATTTTGTCGGCGGATGACCGCCGATTGCCGATGCGAAGCGGAATACCGGCTGGCAGGCCGGCGCCGCTGATCTTGGACCTGTCTTGCTGCGGCCCTGTCTTGCTGCGGCTCTGTCTTGCTGCGGCTCTGCGATTTTAGTTCAGCAAGGCCACGGCTTCATCGGTAGTGGGGGGGTCGTGGAGCGATTCAGCCAGGACGTCTTCCAGCACGTCGACCAATTCTATCAGAGTGCGCCGGCTCAATGCCAAAGCCAGGTGTTCCACGCAATAGCCCGCCCTGCCGGCGGTGCGGGGGCAGTAGGGTTCCCGGCACAAGGGTGGGAATGGCAGGTGCAAGGGCATGTCAACTCCATCGACTCGATGATCCGGTAACAGCGGTTCGCTGCAATGACTACGGTTTGAACGGAAGCGGCGGCGATGGGCTCGGCCGGGCGGCGATCCGTGTACTGGACCTGTTAAGCAATCACGGTGCCACCGCCACAAATTTCGGGTCACGCGCGCTGGAGTGCCGCCGATGGAAGGGATGTCATGAATTCGCGCCCGGACTTTGTCCTGCGGTCGGAGAGACTCGGGGCTGGTATGGACTCGGGGTGTCAGCGGGCAGGAGGCTGCGGTAGAGAGATCACGCCTGGCCACACTCATGCAGCCTGCCATACCCATGCAGACTGGGGGTTGCGGCCTGGGGCACATCGAGCCGGTAATCAGAACTTCGTCAGATCGATTCCGAATTGCTCCTGGATCAACATCTTGATCTCTTCGTCATTCTGCAGACCGGAAAAGCGCAGCTCCGTTTCAATGGTCGAGCGCACGATGTTGAGGTCGTCGGTATCGCGGCTGCGGAGATAAAGCCGGCCTACTTTTTTCAGGGTCAGGTTGCTTATCACGGTGCGCCTCAGCCGGTTCTTCACATCGGCAATGACCTGTGTATCCATGTTCCGCAGCAGTGATTCGATTTCTTCCTGGGGATAGCCCCTCAGAGAGAGCTGAATCCACACGGAGTACAGGTTCACAAACCGCTGACTCTGAGCCAGGGTGGCCGGCGTCAGCACGATCAACATGAGCATGGCGAACAAAATCGCCCGTCTTGTCCAAGTCACGGTGATATCCCTTCTGTTGAACATGATCCACGGTGGCCGCCATGGCGATTCGGAAGTACCTCCGTTCGGAGGTACCGCGCCGCGGAATACCCAACCTGGTTTGTTGGGTGGCGTGGCTGAACCCTCGGCGATCGGTGCCAATAGTCACGAATGGCACCCCTGTTCATGGTTTCGGTGCCCCTACCGGAAACTTGAGCGCCTACTGACCCTATCCAATATTGCCCCGAGGCAATAGTCCTCTTCTCGGCAATCATTGCGCCGAGTCGCCGGCCCGGCTTCAGATCGTCCGTCCGGCTTCTGCCCGAGCGATTTTCGGATCTCCTGGGCGTATGTTGACCCTGGCACGATGGGGGTCTATGTTGGCCCTGATAGCGGGGCCATGCGCCACCAGTGCGTGCATCTGCCCCGAACCGTGCAATGGCGGGATTCATGCCCCGTTTATTTTCTCTCCTCAGCGCAAGGAGGCGCCGAGAGCTTCCCCATGACCCCTCCGTGGCAGCTTCACCCAGCGGAATCGAACCCCTTGCGGGACGAGCTCAACCGCGAATTGGGAATTCATCCAGTCATCGCCGGAATTTTACAGCGTCGGGGCGTAACGACGCTTGAAGAAGCCCGGCGCTTCCTTCAGCCCCGATTGGAGCACTTGCACGATCCCTTTCTGCTCAAGGGCATGGAAGAGGCGGTGGCCCTGATCGTGCGCACCCTTGCATCGAACGGCCGGATCGTCATTTCCGGCGACTACGATGTGGACGGTGTCACGGCCAGCGCATTGCTGGGGCAGTTCCTGCGCGACTCGGGCAGCGAGAACCTGGATATCTTCATTCCCAGCCGGTTCGACCACGGCTACGGACTGACCGCCGCCGCGACGGAGGCGCTGCTGGAGCGAAACCCCGATCTCGTGATCACCGTGGATAACGGGATTACGGCGGTCGAAGAGGTGGCCCTGCTTCAATCCGCCGGGGTGGCGACCATCATTACCGACCATCACATGCCACGGGAAGCGGGAATACCGCCCGGTATCGTGATCAATCCCCTTCAGCCCGGCTGCCCATATCCGTTCAAGGCCATTTCAGGATGCGGTGTGGCCTTCAAATTGGTCATGGCGCTGCGCAAGCGGCTGCGGGAAGCGGGCTGGTGGAACCCGCAACGGCCCGAGCCCAATATCAAAAACTGTCTGGACCTGGTGGCCATCGGTACCATCGCGGACGTGGTCCCCCTGCTGGGGGAAAACAGGGTCATCACGCATTTCGGTCTGGAGATGCTCAATCGGCCGGATCGCCGTGCCGGGGTGGAGGCCCTGCTCTCTTTTGGACGGCCGGAACCGGTCAGCGCCCACACCGTGGCCTTTCGGATCGGGCCCCGCATCAATGCGGCGGGACGCATGGCCGAGGGCTCCCTGGCGGTCGACCTCCTGCTCGCCGAAAATGGCGAAAGGGCCATGGCGCTGGCCCAGCGCCTGGAGTCGGAAAACGATAAGCGGCGGGCCAAGGGTGCCGAGATGCAGCGTGAGGCGGAGGCTCTCGTTACGGGCGATGGCGCGAGTCCCAGTGCGGGTATCGTCGTCTGCTCCCCATCGTTTCACGAGGGCATCATCGGCATCACAGCCGCCCGGCTGGTGGATAAGTTCCATCGCCCGGCGGTGGTGATGGCGGAAAACGGCGACAACCTCAAGGGTTCGGCCCGCTCCCTGGCCGGTATCAACGTCACCAAAGCCCTGGAGTCCTGTGCGGATTTGCTGATCGCGTTCGGCGGCCACCCTGGCGCGGCGGGCTGCAAACTTCCCCGCAAGAATCTGCCGCAGTTCCGGGAACGGTTCGCTCAGGCCTGCGCGGAAATGACCCCTAATGGAGAACCGCCGCCCACGTTCCTGGATGGCCGGCTCGATCCTTCAACCTTGAGCGAGGCGTTCGTCCAGCAGCTGGCCCAACTGGAGCCCTTCGGCCATCAAAATGAAGAGCCGGCCTTTCTCGTCGAACAGAACGAGCTGAAGACGGCGCCCGAAATGTTCGGCAAGGGTCACGCCAAGTGGCGCCTGCCTGGACGCGCTGAAATGATCGCCTGGCGTGCCGATGAATCCCTGCGGAATCCCCACCCGGAAACCACCTACCGGGTCAGAGCCGAAATCAACCGCTATCGTGGCGCCCGCAATCTGCAACTGATCGTCGAGGATTTCTCTCACGAATGATCAAGACGGCCGGTCTCGAATTTCCCCTACGGATATTCCCGGCGCCAGATTTGCCTCAAATCGGGTTTTGCTGGGTTGCCGCCCAGCGATATTTATTGGCTGACATTGTCGGTATTGCCTCAGGGCAATCGCAAGAAAATCAATCATGACCGAAAGGTGTGGGTTCAGTCCAAAATGTTGGCTCTCACATCAGACGCTTGCCAGCGGCGTAGGGGCGCATGGCGTGCGCCCTCTCCTCGCGGCTCGGCACACCGGGCGCACCGCCGTGCGCCCCTACGGTTCCAAATGCAAGGTTGCGAAAAACAGCCCGCATACCTTGTTACGAGAATCTTGCGATTGCCCTGTATTGCTTATTGACTTATCTCAGTCGATATTGTAGACTGACAAGATGGGCAAGTTGTGCTTGTCCGTGCAAGGCAGGTGGGGGCCAAGTCGCCAAAAAATCCAAACGAAGCCAATTACATTCGTAATATCAGTTAGTTGATAAATTGGCTTTTTTTGCAACACGCCCGTTCCTCAATCGAAAGCCAGTGTTAATGCCCCGCTAATCGTCCTTTCTGCGCTTAGGGGATAGGCATATTGTCGGTTATAGGGCGGCACCGCGCTGGCCTGCGCCTTCGCGTTAAAGCTCCTGACGCTGGCGGGAATCGGCCTGGGATATGTGGTCGTGACCATACCGGTCACGAGCGCCATCCTGGTGGATTGGCAGTACAAGCCCGTAAAAAATGGGGTGCAGGGTAGGGACACGGCATGCCGTGTCCGTACACCCCTGCTGGGGATTCCAAAGGGGCTTTCCGAATAAGCACTGCCCTTTTGGCCGCCGGAGGCAATGGTTCACGGGGCTGCTAATAAATTTTTTCTGCGGCTCCCGGGCGTCAATAGGTCGAACGGCCCCCGGTGGCGTCGAAGGTGAAGGCGGTGGTGAAACTGGCCTCGGGCGAGGCGATATAGGCCACCAGGGCGGCGATCTCTTCGATCTCGCCCGTGCGTTTCATGGGGATCTTGTCGGTCATGTATTTGACCTGGTCGGCGGGCAGCGCGGCCACCATCTTGGTGCGCACCACCGCGGGGGCGACGGCGTTGCAGGTGATCCCGGTCTCGGCGTATTCCTTGCCCACGACCTTGGTCAGTCCGATCACGGCGGCTTTGGATGTGGAATAGGCCAGCATGCCGGCGTTGCCCTCCTTGCCGGAGACCGAAGCGATATTGACGATGCGCCCGTACTTGGCCTTCAGCATCGCGGGCAGTACCGCCTTGATGCATAAGAACATGCCCCTCACGTTCACGGACATGACCCAATCGAAGTTTTCGAGTTCCACCTCGTGGGTCTTGATATTGGTTTTGCCCACCACGCCCGCCGCGGTGACCAGCACGTCGATGCGGCCGAATTTTTCCGCCACTTCCCCCACCGCCGCGGTGATACCCTCCGCATCGGTCACGTTCACGGTAACCGGATGGGCCTCGATCTCTTCGCCCGAGAGTTCTTTCACGGCAACCCCCAACTCATCGCCGTTCTGGTCGAAGAGCACCACCCGCGCACCTTCCGACGCCAGCCGCCGGGCGATGCCCAGCCCGATACCCTGGGCGCCGCCCGTGATGATCGCCACCTGATCCTGGAATCGCATCGCGGCTCCGTTTTTTGTCTATAAACCAATCGCGGCGGGCAGATGAAATGAAACATGGGGCATCATCCGCCGCGTGAACGGATCAAGTTAGCAATCCCGG
>JACZRV010000184.1 GCA_022574555.1 SAR324 cluster bacterium | reverse complement strand
TGGGTCGACGATGGTCCAGATGTCACCCGTGAGCTGGAACGCGTCGAAGGAATCAAACCCCGACAACGAGCACCCCGAATTCACGACGCCGCACAGGAGGGTAAAAAACGTAGCCGGATCACCGAGCACGGGTGGGCTGGGAGGGTTCGCGAAGAACGCCACGTCAATGCAGCTGCCGTCAGTCGCCCCTGTACCGATGTTGTTGATCGTGTAATACACGTTCACGGTATGAATCGCCGAGCCATCACCTATATACATCACGTCGTCAATGGTGATCGTCAGATCGGGCTGAACGCCACTTCCACCCGTGCCGTCACCCCAGACAAACGAGGCGATGTTGTTGGTTTCATCGGCCTCGGCAAAGAAATTTAGCGGGTCCACGACGGCGTAAGCCGTGCCGCCGGTAATGGAACTGGTAATGTATTGAAAATCGAATACTGAAGCGCCTGGGGCAATGAAACTCACGGGAAAAATCAGGTCGGGTGCATCGGCTACCGTTGGGGGAGTAGACCGGTTAGCCCAAAGGTAAACTTCAAAAGCGGCGGCGCTTTCCGAGCCGAAGTTAGAGACGATGTAGTCAACAGACACCAAAAAGCCGTCACCGAATACGTTGTTAATGGTTACGGTCAGGTCGGCTCCGCCCGTGGTTCCCCCACCGCCCGTGGTTCCCCCGCCGCCCGTGGTTCCCCCGCCGTCAATGCGGCTCATATTCGATATTCTTTCACGGCCAAGTTCACCGCAACCACCACTTCCTCTCAGAGAAAATTTATTGGCCCCTACCTGTGTGATTTCAGGAATTACGGAATTCACCGCAATTTCGTTAGTATGTTCAAATATAACGGTGTTATCGTCTACGAATTGATACATGCCGGAGCCAGGATTGAAGTTGCAGAAAAAATCACCGAAACCAGAATCACCGGTACCATTGCCGGCTCCGACTGCAGCTAAGGAACCACTTTCCAGTACCCATGAACCATCCGCATTAAATGTGACTATTCCGGTTGGATCATGTGATGATTCTTGATTTATATTTTCTATATCCCAAGTTCCTACGATTATTTCGGAAAGGATAAAGATCACCGCCTCCAACACGACTGTGCCCGCATCGGTCATCTCCCCGGACGTGACGGTAATGCCGGTGGTGACGCCCTCGAATACGACAACGCCCGCCGCATCCAGCCCCTGCACGGTGAGGGTGCGGTCGCTGCCGACGGGGACGTTTTCGATGGTGCCGGTGCCGGAATCCCCTTCCGCCACGGCAATGGTGGTCTCGGGCGGGGTGTCGATGTCGGTGGCGGTGATGAAGCCCTTGATGGTGGTCACGCCCGCCGGCACGACCCAGCGCATGGGGTCATCTGGGCGGGAAAGCGCGGCGGGTTGGGTCTCCGCCGGCCAGACCACCTGGGCAACGACGGCGCCGTAAGGGGAGTCTTTGTCACGGGCGGATTCGCCGCAGCCGCCGAGCCCGCCCAGCAGCGCTATCGCGGCCAGACCTGCGATGATGCGAGAATATGGACGCATGGTCGATCGTCCTGGTTGGTGAACTACAAATGGTCTCAAAAATACGAGTACCACATATTTTGTCATCCAGCGGCTTGTCTTGAGTGAACCGGAGGCACAGCGAAGAGATCAGTGGGGCGGGCCTCCCGGCCCGCCATTGCCCTCGCGGGCGAGGACGCCCGCAGCCAACGTTGCACCGGGTAATATGTTATGCACTGATATTATAAAATAAATTGGCTTCGTTTGGTAGAATTGGGCGCCGCCGAGGCCCTATCTGCACAATTCCGGCCCTTGTCCAGAGCCTGTCGCAGGGTCTGTCGCAGGATGGAGCCGGGTTCGGGTGGAGGAGCAAACATTCATACGCTCTCCATTGTAACCGAAGTTCCTCACGCTGCCCAGACCCAGGCCGAAAATTGCCGGGAATGGCCGGGGCAAGCCGGGGGAGCGGCGTTCCAGGCTCTGCGCACCGCTCGTATCGAAACCGGGGAATGGCTCGCTGGGGAACTTTGCGTTGGCCCTGCTGGGCTATGCGGAAAGGGGCGGATCGTTGCGATGGAGGAACCACCGCTCGATGAGGATTTTGCGCACGAACCACGGCATCTGAAAGAGGGGGCCTGCCAGCCAGCGCTTCAAGCCCATGGGCAGGCGTTCCACCAATCCCTGTTGCGGTTGGCGTTTTCCGAAGCGCTGGACGAGCAGTTCGGCGTAGCGATTCAGGTTATTGCGGCGGTAGTCGCCCTGGGCCGCGGCGATAATGGGTGCCGCGAGCAAAGCCGATTCGACGGCGGGCCGGATGCCCTCGCCGCTTTCCGCATAAGCCAGGCCCGCCGAGTCGCCGATAAGCAGCACGCCGTCGTGCACCACGGTGCGCAGGGCATGGTGGTAGAGCAGGTAGGCATGGCCCTTGAACTTGGAGGGGATATCCGGCGGCAGCCGGCCCGATTCGATCAGGTAATCGCGAAACGCTTGCACGTGCGCTGAGAGCTTCACGTTGTCCTCGCGTCCGAGGCCGATGTTCAGGTGATCGCCTTTGCGGAAGACCCATCCGTAGCCGTTCAGCTCCGGGGTGAAGAACAGTTCCGGAATCTCCGGCTGGACCCGGCAGGCCGCCCGCTGCCCGGGCGTCATCTGGAACTCGATCTCCTGGGCGGCGACGATCTGTTCGCCTCCGGTGGACCCATGGCCCAGCAGACGCGCAACCGGGCAGAAGTGGCCGCCCGCCCCGACGACCAGACCCGCGCGCAGCTCGCCGTTGACGAGCCAGCCTCGACCCTCCCGTTGCAACGATTTCAATTCGCGGCCCAGCAACAGGCGGGCGCCGCAACGCTGTAAAAGGTAGTGATCGAATTCCACGCGGCGGATACCGTAGCTGACCGGCTCGCCCGCGTAGTGGGTTTCCAATTGCTCCCGGCCCATCAGGCTGATCCGGAATCCGGTGATGGGCTGTAATGTGCGCTCCTTACCGTAGGCTTGCAAATCGATGCGCAGCGCACGGATGACCTCAGGCGTGACCCAGCCCGCGCAGACCTTGTCCCGGGGAAAGGACTTCTTGTCCAGGATCGCCACAGAAAGCCCGCTTTGGCGCAGGCTCCAGGCAAGGGTGGACCCGGCGGGACCGGCTCCGACGATCAGGACATCACACTCGCGCATGGTGAAACCCGTTGACTCCTACGGTGACCGCTCCCACGACCCGGCACGGTTGGCAGCCGTGACCGGCCTGTCGCGTCCCATGACCGGTGGCGCGGGAGCTTAATGTACCGGGCGCGCATGGCTCAATGTACCGGGCGCGCATGGCTCATCAGGTACTGTCCATTGCCCACGTTGCGCCCGCCCATCCCGCCGAACGTGGCGATGCAAGATCGCAAATATAGGTCCCAAACGCGGAAGAACCGCTCATCGATTTCGGCGTTCGCGCGAATCGTTTCGCGGTTCCGCAAGAAATTTTTGCGCCATGCTTGGAGGGTGCGCTTGTAATTGTTTCCATTGAGGAACCAGGATTTTTCCAGATAGAGGTGCTCTTGGTAGCGGGGCAGCTCGTTGAAATACCAATACCTGCCGGCGGGAAAGATATACTTGTTGAAAAAGACATCCGCCGAGAGATCCGCCATCTGCCGGATGATGCGGTTGTAGGTGATGAAGTGCAGCAATACCTTGCCGTCCGTATTGAGGAAACGGGCGATCTTCTCCAGGGCGACCTTGATGTTCCGGATATGCTCGAACAGCCCGATCACCATGATCCGGTCGAACTTCCGGTCAAATTCCCAGATGGCGAAATCCTCTTTGATGATGCGGAAGCGATCGCTGTGGAGCGGATGACCGGTCTCGTTTTGTCTGGCCGTGATGTAATCGTATTGCACCTGGCTCAGATTGAGTGCCACCACTTCGCAGGCCGGGTAATGGCGCAGAACATGGGCCGATAGGCTCCCGAAGCCGCAGGCGATGTCGAGAACGTGGTCTCCGTCTTGAAGGCCCACTTTCCGGCACAAATCGTCCATCATGGCCTCCTGAGCCTGTTCCAGGTTCGTTGCGCCGCCCTCGTAAAGGGCCATGGTGTATTTCATGGTGGGACCCAGGAAGTTCTCGAACAATACCAACGGCTTGTCGTAGTGGGTGCGCATCAGGCGCTCGCTGTCCTCGGCGATAGGCCCCGTGCCTCCGCTCCATTGGTATGGCAACTCCTCGAGAGTGGGCGCAAACCGGAAATTTAGTTCGAAAAATCCCGTCAACAGTCCCTGCAGGATCATTCCGGGTATCGGCAAGCGACCGTCCAGATAGCGCTCGATTAACCAGGAGTAGCTTGCATTCAAGGTTGCGAAAATCACATCCCCTCAAAAAAAATTTCGGTATTTCCCGCCGGCACGGTTTTTATGCGATCCAGCGCTTACAAGATGATCAAGTCGATCGGACGCACCGTTTACCCGTTTTTTTCCGCTTGTACTCGGTCGAAATCGATTATTCAACTCTCCCGGCAGATATCCGGGGCCCAATTCGGAATCTATTCAGTGGACAACCTCCCCGTCGATCCGGTCTCCGGGGCGGCCGCCGCCATGTACCGGCCCCTGGCGGAGACCCTGCCGAGCGGCCGGACAAACCAGCGATGCAAGCCAAATCGTGCGCATGGGTAGATGACTCTTGATCGGGGCTGCACCGCCATCATGTCGGCGCGGTGACGTACAGCGGGTCATAAAGATAGAATTCAAGAAAACTTTGCGCAAGGCTGTAAATCGGATTACGATTTGTTCCCCATGATCGGGAGGACCAGGATCTCAGCCGGATGACCCCTAATTGGAGAAAATTATGGATACGACAAGAAGAAGATTATTCACGCTTGGAGTGGGTGCGGCCGGAGTCATCATGGCCGCCCCGGCGATATTGCGAGCCACGTCGCGGATGCTCATGCCGGCTGCCGGCGGAAACCGGGTCGTAATCGTCGGAGGAGGATGGGGCGGCCTGTCGGCAGCCCGCTGGTTGAAGCGGTCTCGCCCCAGCACAGAAGTCGTGATCGTGGAACAAAACAATATCTTCATGTCCTGCCCACTAAGCAATCTGTACCTGGGAAATGTGCTGCCCTTGGATCGGCTGCAATTCAGCTACGCCGGACTGGGCCGTGCCGGTGTGGTCTTTCAGCAGGCCCGCGTAACCGGCGTCGACCGGGACAGCCGCGTATTGGAAACCAGCGGCGGCAAGATCGGTTACGACTACCTGATGCTTTCCCCCGGCATCGATTACATGTGGGACCAGGTGCCTGGCTTATGGGAAGGCCGTCATGACATTCCCATCGCCTTCAAGCCCGGCCCGGAGCACCTGCACTTGAAGGAGACCATCGATAAGTTCGAGGGCGGCGTGTTTGCGCTGTGTATACCGGAAGGGCCGATTCGCTGTCCGCCGGGACCCTACGAGCGCATCGCCATGATCGCCTACAATTTCAAGAAACGCGGCCTGAAAGCCAAACTGATCGTGCTCGATGCCAACGCCAAGCCCATGAGTAAAGGCAAGGGGTTTCTCGCCGCATACGAGAGCTTGTACGGCGATATCGTCGAGTACAACCCCAGCCACCAGATCGAGTCGGTGGACCACGCCAAACGGCGCATCACCCATACCTTCGGCGACCTTGATTACGATGCCGCCAACATCATCCCCCCCATGCAGGCTGGCGAGATCGTGAGAATTGCCGGCGTCGGAAAGCGGTGGGCACCCATCAATGCCACCGATTTCAGCACCCTTGCCGATCCGCGGGTTTTCATGATCGGCGACGCCATCGGGGATCAGCCTTTCCCCAAGAGTGGCTTCATGGCCAACACGGTGGGCAAGATCGCCGCGGCCCATGTGATGGAAAAACTGGAGGGCAAGGATCCCACGCCCATCGAGCCCGCCAATACCTGCTTCTCGATGGTGGACGGCGACGACGGCGGCCGTTCCATCTGGGTCACGCACGGATTCACCTGGAATGCGGGCGAATCCAAATTCGACCGCACGGCGACCGTCGATCTCAATCCAACCCGCGACAGCGCACAAGCGGCAATGCGCTGGGCGTCGTCCATCTGGAGCGAGATGCTGGGATAAGGTCCCGTATGATTCACGCTTCGCCCGCGATCAGGCGGTTTGAAGCGCATTAGGCAGGCCCCCCGCGCGATCATCCACCACGGACATTGCGCGGGAGGGTTTTTTGGTGCGCTTCCCACCATGCGCTCACTCGCTGGGAAAGATGCCCATGCCCTTGAATATAACGCGTTAAGAAAAGGAATCAGCCCTTTGAAGGAAAATGGAATAATTTTTACTTGAAAAAAAATTGCCATTTCCCGCTAAGGGTCTTAGCG
>JACZRV010000183.1 GCA_022574555.1 SAR324 cluster bacterium | reverse complement strand
GGGTTACGCCCCGGCCCGCTACCGGGTAGCTCCCTGGCCGCGAATGGCTCACGCCGGGCCTTTGAGCCCACCGCACGATCCCCTCTTCCCAACCCGCCGCTGCGCGGGCATCATAGTTCGTTGCGCCGGGCGCGGGTGGCGTTTCGCCAGCCGTTACCGATGGGCAATACCGCATCACCGATCGGCAATAACGCATCGCAGGAGGCCATTGAACAGCGGGCCAATGACCAGTGGACCAATAACAGCGCGGGAGTTGGGCCGGACGGGGATCGGGCTTTTTCCCATCGGGCTGGGGGCCATGCCCCTTTCCCTGCGGGGACGTCCCAACGAGCGTGCCGCGGTGGGCGTGATCCACGCGGCCCTGGAGGCCGGCGTGACTTTCATCGATACGGCCAACGCCTACTGCATCGACGCGCGGGATGTGGGCCACAACGAGCGGCTGATCGCCAGCGCCCTGCGCCAGTGGAAGGGCTCGGGCAAAATCACGGTGGCCACCAAGGGAGGCCTGATCCGCCCCAGCGGC
Source organism: SAR324 cluster bacterium (assembly GCA_022574555.1). Classification (GTDB taxonomy): domain Bacteria; phylum SAR324; class SAR324; order SAR324; family JACQKK01; genus JACZRV01. Next base: position 5,802 of record JACZRV010000183.1, on the reverse strand, counting down.
GCGTGGGAAACCGAGGGCCGGCCCGATCACCTGAGAAAGGCCTGCGAGCAGAGCCTGCGCGACCTGGGCGTGGAGACCATCGACCTCTACCAGCTGCACACCCCGGACGGGCGCGTGGCTTGGGCGGACCAGGTGGGCGAGCTGGCCCGATTGCAAGCGGAAGGCAAGATTCGCCACATCGGCCTGTCCAACGTCTCGACGGCCGAGTTGCGGCAGGCCCTGGCCATCGTGCGGGTGGAGAGTGTGCAGAACCGCTGCAATCCCAGCGACCAGGGCGATCTGAAAAGCGGCCTGGTGCGGGTCTGCGCCGACGAGGGGGTGACCTACCTGCCCTACAGCCCGGTGGGCGGGCACAATGGTCACAAGCGCATGGGCAGGCAGCGCGCATTGGCCCAACTGGCCAAGCGCCACGGCACCAGTCCCCAGTGCATCATGCTGGCCTGGCTGCTGGGTAAGGGAGCGCACGTGGTGCCCATTCCCGGTGCCAGCCGCGTGGCCAGCATCACCGATAGCTGCCGTGCCGTTGAAGTCCGGCTTTCCACAGACGACACCGCGCAAGTGGACGCGATGGGATGAGCGCCATGGCGCTACGCGACTCTACGTGAATATTCTTCGAAAAACGGAAAGTTCATTGAAATCCCGAGAGTAAAAATGAAAATGTTATCGTGGAACGTGAACGGTATCCGGGCGGTGCTGAAAAAGGGCTTCGTGGATTTCGCGCAGGATTGCGGCGCGGACGTGATCTGCCTTCAGGAGACCAAGGCGCAACCCGATCAGGTGGAAATCGACCTGCCCGGCTATCATCAGTATTGGAACTCGGCGGAGCGCAAGGGCTATGCGGGCACGTTGGTCTTTGCCCGCGAAGAGCCCATCGGCGTGGTCAACGGCCTGGGCATCGGCAAGCACGACGACGAGGGGCGCATGATCACCCTGGAGTACCCGGACTTCTACCTGGTCACCGTCTACACCCCCAACGCCAAACGGGGATTGACCCGGCTCGGCTACCGCACCAAGGAATGGGACGTGGATTTCCTGAAAAAAATGAAGAAGCTGCAACGCAAAAAACCAGTGGTCTTTTGCGGCGACCTCAACGTGTCCCACAAGGAGATCGACCTGGCCAATCCCAAGTCCAACGCGAAAAATGCCGGATTCACGCCCGAGGAGCGCAAAGGCTTCGACAACATCGTCGCGGCGGGTTTCATCGACACCTTCCGCGAATTCAACCAGGAGCCGGGTCAATACACTTGGTGGAGCATGATGCGCGACGCCCGCGCCAAGAACATCGGCTGGCGGCTGGATTACTTTTGCATCTCGCCCGCGTTGCGCGGTCGGCTGAAATCCAGCGAAATCCTGAGCGATGTCATGGGATCGGATCACTGCCCGGTGATGATGGATATTGGCTGATTCCGTGAAAATGCCGGTACCAAATCACGATTTTTCTCTTATTGACGAGGCTTCGTTCAATATTGGCGGTTCACCTTTCGGTTGCAGGCTGATTACAGGCCGGGACGTAACCCGGCCCTACCGTAAAATAATTTCCGGTGGTAGGGCGGGGTTACGCCCCCGCCGCTTCACGGAATCAGGTATTACCGGAACGTGCCCTTGGCTACCTACGATTGCAACAGGAACGATTACAGGCATAGATGAGTGAGCAGCACGATCGCGATATGAGCGAGTCGGAATTTCGCGCGTTGGCCGACGCGCTCTACCGGCGGGTGGGGCAGGCCTTCGACGACATCGACCCCGACGAGGCCGAGTGCGAGGAATCGCAAGGGTCGGTGACGATCCAGCTCGCCGACGGGGCCAGATGGATCCTGAGCCTGCAACCGCCGGTGCGCCAAATCTGGCTGGCCGTGGCCTCCCTGGGCCGGGCGTTCCACTTCGATTACGATCGGGGGGCGGACACGTGGCGGGACGACAAAGGCCAGGGAATCGAGCTGCTGCCCTATCTGGAAAAATTGCTGGCAGACGTGGCCGGCGTGCAGGTGCGGTTTTAATGCGCCGCACCGGAAGCAGACGCCGTGGAATCGCACCGCAGTGATTCACGGCAAGCAAATCATTTGACGGAGAAAGCCATGAACTTGCAATGGAAATGGGCCTACGGCGTGATCGCTGCTGTCGTTTTGCTGTTGTTCACCTTGCCCGAGCCTGCCTGGACGCAGCCGCTGAGGGAGATCACCCACATCAAGGGAGACGTCTACCGGTTCAGGAACCGGAATCACTACTCCGTGTTCATGGTCACGCCCGAGGGGATTGTCGTCACCGACCCCATCAGTTCCGACGCCGCCACATGGCTGCGGCTGGAGATCGAAAAACGATTCAAAACGACCGCGAAGTACCTCATATACAGCCACGAGCATGCGGACCATATTTCGGGCGGTTGGGTCTTCGCCGGTACGGCCTTGATCATCGCCCACGAGCGCGCCAAGGCGGCCATCAAGAGCAAGAAAGTTTCCACCGCCATGCCCGAGTTCACTTTCAAGGATCGCCACACGGTGGAACTGGGCGGCAAGCACGTCGATCTCTATTATCTCGGCCGGGCCCATACCGACAACATGATCGTCATGATCTTCAGGGAGGAAAGAGTCGCCTTCGCCGTGGATTTCGTCGCGGTCGACCGCTTTCCGTACCGGGACTTCCCGGGCGGCTACCTCGACGAGTGGCCCGATACCCTGCGCGCGCTGGAAAAGCTGGAATTTGACATCCTGGCGCCGGGACACGGCGATATGGGCACCAAAGAACACGTCCGTACTCACAGGGAGTACATCGAGGAATTGCGCAACCAGGTGGAAAAGCAATTGCAGGCCGGCAAGTCGCCCGAAGAGATCAAGAAGCTGGTCACCATGGACAAGTACAAGCATTGGCAGCAATACGATGCCTGGCGCGAGCTGAACGTGGAGGGCATGCTGCGCCACCTACAGAGCAAATAGCGGCGCAGCAAATAACGGCGTAGGAAATAACGGCGTAGGAAATAACGGAATTGAAATAACGGGGTAGCATGTCCTTCGACCTGGTGCTGCTGCGCACCGAGGGTAAGCCGGAAACCTACATCTGCGAAGGATGGCCGGAAGATCTGAAGGCGGAAATTCCGGGCATCACGGTGCATTTCGCCCGCTCCCCCGAAGAGGCGCGCCCCCATCTGACCCAAGCCGATGCGGCATTCGGTTGGATCGATGCCGATCTGTTTCCCCTGGCCGGGCATCTGCGCTGGCTGGCCTGCCCCCAGGTGGGACCCCATCCCAGCTATTTTCACGAGGCGCTGGTGAACAGTGATGTGGTCGTGACCAACGTGCGCGGCATCTTCAACGATCACATCAGCGCCCACATCATGGCCTATGTGCTGGCCTTCGCGCGGGGGCTGCACGTTTATCGCGAGCGCCAATTGCGGCGGGAATGGCGCCCGGATTACGAGACGGTCTACCTTCCCGAATCGACCGCGGTGATCGTGGGACTGGGGGGCATCGGGGTGGAAACGGCCCGGGTCTGCGTGGCATTCGGCATGACCGTGATCGGCGTGGACCCCCGGATCGAGGAGCCGCCGCCGGGGGTCGCGGAACTGTACCGTCCCGATGCGATGACCGCCGCCGTGGCCCGGGGCGATTTCGTCATCGTCACGGTACCCCAAACCCCGGCCACCGAGGGTCTGTTCAACACGGCGCTCTTCCGGGCCATGAAACCCACGGCTTTCTTCATCAACATCGGCCGTGGCGCCACTACCGACCTGGCAGACCTTGACGCGGCCCTGCGCAGCGGCGTCATTGCCGGTGCGGGGCTGGACGTCTACGAGCAGGAACCCCTGCCCCAGGATCACCCCCTGTGGAGCGCCCCCGGCGCCCTGCTCACGCCCCATGTGGCGGCCATCGGTCCCTACCTGGATGACCGCCGCCGGGAGGTCTTCTTCGAGAATTGCCGCCGCTTCGCCGCCGGCCGGCCCCTGATGAATGTGGTGGACAAGCCCAACTGGTTTTGAGGCGTCCCCACAAGCCGCGGCGACCGTTGCGCCAAGGAAAAAAAAAGAGATGAATTACACGGTAATTATCGAACCGGACGACGGGGTATTCAGCGTCTATTTCCCGGATGTTCCCGGCTGCTTCTCCTGCGGGGATACCTACGACGAAGCCTTCGAGAACGCGCAAATTGCGCTGCAGGAATATCTTTCCGCTTGCCGCGACTTCGGCAAGCCCATCCCCGAACCCAAATCCCGTGCCGCCACGATCTCTGTCACGGCTTCCTGATACTCATGGATTGCTCAATCCATCTCTTCCAATCCCAACGATAGCTGGCGATCCTCGCCGGGGATGCGAAAATGGTGGGTCGCCAGGGGTTCGGGGCTGGTGGAGAGCCCCAGCCGGCGGCAGTGGATGGCGATTGGCATGTCGGTCTTCGGCGTTGCGGCTGTAGGAGCGGCGTTTTCGACGAACGCCGAGTCCCTCATCGCATTCCGTGCACTTCAAGGTGTTGGCGCTGCGCTTGTCATGCCCGCAACGCTCTCGATCTTGACCGATGTCTTCGCACGAGAAGAACGAGCGAAGGCGATCGGCATCTGGACCGGCGTCGGCGGATTAGGCATCGGCGTGGGGCCCGCCATCGGCGGCTACCTCGTCGACGAGTTCAGTTGGTCAGCCGTGTTCCTCATGCACGTACCTATCGTGCTCCTTGCGCTTGCCGGACTCTACTTCCTAGTGCCAAACTCCAAAGACGAACGCGAACGGAAACTCGACGTGCCCGGCGGCCTGCTCGCCACCGGCGGTCTGCTCGCGCTCGGATACGGCATCATCCAAGGAGCAGAGGCGGGATGGGCGTCTCCGCAGATCATCGGTGCATTTGTTGCTGCTGTGGCGCTCCTTGCGGCGTTCGGAATCGTCGAGCTTCGTACAAAGGAGCCGATGCTGCCGCTCCGGTTCTTCCGTCAGAAGGACTTCACGGGCGGCGTGTTGATTGTCGGCTTGATCTTCTTCGCCCTGTTCGTCACCTTCTTCTTCCTGACACAATTCTTCCAACTCGTCCAGGGTAGAAGCGCGTTTGAAGCCGGGCTGCTCATCGTGATTCCGGCCACCGGCATGATGACAGGCGCACCGATCGCAGGAGCGCTCGTAAAGCGCGTCGGTCCCCGCCTGCTCGTTTTGGGCGCAGTGACATTGATGGCCTCAGGCCTGTTGCTGTTCCTCCGGCTGGAGGTCGACACGAGCACGCTCCAGATTGCCATCTCGTTGTTCACGTTCGGACTAGGTATCGGCCTGGCGATGGCTCCACTCACCGACACGGTGATGGCGGCGGTACCCGTGAACGACGCCGGCGTCGGTTCCGCGGCGAACGATGTCAGCCGCGAACTGGGCGCGGCCCTCGGCATCGCCATTGTTGGTAGCCTGGCGAACGGCATCTACCGGAACAACCTTGAAGACACGTTGGGCGGCTCGGTCCCGGAGAGCGCCGTCGAATCGGCCAAGGAGGGCATCGGTATTGCCGTGTTGGGGAGCGAGGGGCTTCCCGCGGACGTGGCCGCGCAGGTGATCAGCAGCGCAAATTTGGCATTCGTCGACGCGATCACGGTTGGATTCGCCGTCAGCATAGGCGTGCTAGTAGTCGCGGCCATCGCGGCGCTGACGCTCCTGCCAAACAAGATGCGAGAGACGCAGGTCGAGGTCGACGACTTCGGTGCAGAGGACCAACCCAGGATTGAGTCCCCAGCCCCGCAAGCGATCCCTGTACCGGTTTCGGTAGACTCGTCAGCAGTAACGGTAGCCCCGCCGGTCCGCCAGGGCTGGTTCCACTAGCAATCAGAGAATCAGATCAGGAGATTGA
>JACZRV010000182.1 GCA_022574555.1 SAR324 cluster bacterium | reverse complement strand
GATCTGGATTATTTCCGCGCGGCTGAGGAAGCGGTCCAGGATGGCCCCGGCCGTGGGGACGCCGCCGATCAGTTTTCCCCAGTCCTCCAGGGGGCGGTTGGAGGTCATGATGGTGGAGCGCAACTCGTAGCGCCGCATGATGATCTCGAAGAGATACTCGCCTGAGTTTTTCGGCAGTTTTTTCAAGCCCATGTCGTCGATGATGAGCAGATCGGGCTTGAGGTATTTCCGCAGCACTTTGTCACTCTCGTTTAAAACCTCGGCTTGGTTCAGATCTCCCACGGCGTCGAAGATGGATCGGTAGAGGATGGCAAACCCCATGCGGGCCGCCTGATGCCCGATGCCCTGAGACAGGTGGGATTTGCCCACCCCAGGCGCCCAGGCGGTCCGGTCAACAGAATGTCCCGCCGTTCCCGGATGAAGCGGCAGGTGGCCAGATCCATGATATGGCGGCGCTTGATGGACGGATCGAAGGAGAAGTCGAAGTCCTCGATGGATTTCTATTCACGGAATCTGGCGGGTTTTGAATCACCACCCGGATTCGACCCGGGGGCCGGAATGGCCGGTTTTGAAGAATCAGGTGGATATGACCCGGGGGTCACAATGGCTGGGTGCGAAATGCGCTTCCCAGCAGCCGGGCGTACCGGGATACCGTACCTCGGTTGACGCCAAGTTCCCGGGCTATACGTCGGTACGGCCAATTCTGTTCCAGTAAACCTACGATTGCGTGGACTTTTGCCATCTTGAGTACGTTCGCCATGTTCACCTCCATGTGATGGAAGTGAACAGTTTCTCAAAATGGCTGGTTTTGAAGCGACCCTAAGTGGCCGGTTTTAACCGACCGATGACAATAATATCGGGTGCATTTGCATTACAAACACGGATGCGTCACGGTTCTTCCTTAAGCACCCGTGCGTATGTGCCCGGCTCACCAACAGCGCTAAGATGGAGCATCACACATGCAGGTCACTCGACGCACCGTTCTCCAAGCCGCCTTGGCCACCATGGTGGCTGCCCTGCAGCCGGCGTGGGTGTTGCGGGCTATCGAAGATTCGCTGGTGATGAAGCCCATTCCCTCGACCGGCGAACGCATTCCGGTGGTTGGGCTTGGGAGTTCGGTCACGTTCAACGTGGGCGAAGACTCCATGCTTCTGGACGAATGTGCCGCCGTCATGGCCGCCTTCTTCGCAGCAGGCGGGCGGATGATCGACTGCTCGCCCATGTACGGCTCCTCACAGCCTACAATCGGCTCTGGCCTCAACAAGCTTGGTTACCCACGGGCGCTCTTTTCAGCGGAGAAGGTCTGGACGGCGAACTCCGCAAGCGGGCCGGCGCAGATTGAGCGGTCGCGCGCTTTTTGGGGTGTGTCCCGCTTCGACCTGGTCCAGGTGCACAATCTGCTCGCTTGGGAACGCCATCTTCAGACTCTGTTCGCCATGAAGGCGAATGGAGCGCTACGATATGTGGGGATAACCACGTCACACAGCCGCCGCCATCGCGAGATCGAACACGTCATGGCCACCCAACCAATCGATTTCGTGCAGGTGACCTACAACGTGCTCGACCGGGAAGTCGAAGCGCGCATCCTGCCGCTGGCACGGGAGCGCGGTATTGCGGTGATCGCAAACCGTCCCTTCCGCCAAGGCCACCTGATCCGGCAGATCGAGCACCACTCCCTGCCCCATTGGGTCGCCGAGACCGGCGCGTCCACCTGGGCGAAGTTCATCCTGAAATTCATCGTTTCGCATCCGGTCGTCACGTGCGCCATTCCGGCCACGACTCGCGTCGACCACGTGCGCGAGAACATGACGGCGGCAATGGGCATCCTGCCGGACGCAACCCTGCGCCGTCGCATGGCGGCCTATGTCGCACAGCTCTGAATGTCGGAGTGGTGGACCTACCGATTCTCGGACTTCGTGCTGTTCTCGCCGCGTGTCTACTACCGGTTGTTCGAACTGCACAACCAGGCGCTTTGGCCCTCCCAGCTCCTAACCGTGGCGCTGGGCCTCGCCATACTATTCGTTCTGCTGCGGCCCGCACGCGGACGGCATCGAAGCGTCCCGATGCTGTTGGGCGCGCTGTGGATCTGGGTCGCCTGGGCCTTCCTGTGGGAGCGCTACGCTACTATCAACTGGGCATCCGCCTATGTCGCACCGGTCTTTGCCCTGCAGGGGTTGGCGTTACTCTGGTTAGGCACGGTCCGGAAATGTCTCGCATACGCGCAGCGCGGTAACATGCGTGATTATGTCGGCCGCGCACTCTTCGCCGGCGCCTTAATTGGCTATCCGTTGCTCGCCCCCCTTATGGGGAGACCCTGGTTCGCGGCGGAGATATTCGGAATTGCGCCCGACCCTACGGCGGTTGGAACCCTCGCCGTGCTTGCTCTGGCAGATGGCCGGATGCGGTGGCTGCTGCTGCTAGTGCCTTGTCTCTGGTGTGCGATTTCTGGGGCGACCCTCTGGACCCTGGGAGCGGGATGGTTTTTTGTCCCCCCACTAAGCGCTCTGATCGCCGTCGGTAGCGCCCTGGCAGGCAACCAGAGGCGATAGATGCTGCGTTGTCTTTCTCTTGCTCAAATTTCAGAAGTTTCCGTTTTGTAGAGGGCGTTGGGATGGGATGCCGGTGTACGTTGGGATCAGCGAGGATCTGGGGCGCTCTCTGTTGCGGCACCTGTCGGCGGCGCGTTTGCCGTTGCCTTTCTCCAACCGCATCATCAGCGCGTCCCAGTTATTGAACAGCTCATCCACGTCGGTGGTGTAATAGTTCAGCCGCTCCTTAGATCCAATGAACGGTGCCCAGGGGATCATCCAGGGACGCCTTGATTGGGATAATCGGCTGAAGGCGACCCGTTCGTAGTCACCGTTGCCCCTTCAGTGTTTGTAGAAATCCGTATCGGGCTTTGGAGCAAGCTGAGGCGCTGTTCCGCGACATGGATATGACGTGGTGGAGCGAGCAGGCGGAGGGGCTGCGGGGGCGGATCGACCGGGGCGAGATGTTCAAATGGTTCGCGCCGTACGTGGATGGGCCTCCAGCCGTCTAGCGGCTCGTGGCTGTAGCCGCACTTCTGGAAGCCACCGCCACCCTCTGCACCACACTTACCCCAAGCTCCCTTGCAATCTTCCGAATTCCTTTATCCTTTCCTTGTCCAGTGCATCTCGAATTGATCGTTCAACAGAATCATCAATCTTAGGTCTACCCAATTTCTTGCCGTTGGCCCGAGTCCGCGCTAGCCCTGCACTGATCCTCTCCCTGATGACGGATCGCTCGAACTCGGCAAAGACCCCGCACATCTGGAACATGGCTTGGTGGGCGGTCATGGTGTCGATACCTTGCTAATGAAGGGTATCACACTCAACGCCCCTTCGCACCAAACACCTTGAAATTGTTCTCTTTTCGTGTCATAATAGCTTATGTGAATAAGTATTCTCACGATCTGTATCGAGGCAAGCCATGGAACTGCCAGCCCTACTCAATACCATGGAAGCGGTGGAAATGCGGCATCCATCTGTCGATCCATCCCGCAATCCGGTGGTGATATATTTGGCCAGCCTGGGGCCAGGGTCTCGTCGCACCATGACGCATGGCTTGCGGGTGGTGGCCCAAATCCTAATGAAGACGGTGACAGATCCCACCACGATCCCCTGGTGGAAACTTCAATACCAACACGTACAAGGCATCCGCACGATCCTGGCAGAACGATACGCCCACACCACGGCTAATAAAATACTATCAGCGTTGCGGGGCGTGCTCCGGGAGACGTGGCGGTTGGGGTATATCGACGGCGAAAAATTTCACCGCATCACGGACATCAAGGCGGTACCCGGTGAAACAGTAATGGCGGGAAGGAAACTGGAGCAGGGCGAATTGCTGGCCTTGGTGAACAATTGCGCGGGTGATCCCAGCCCGGCTGGCGTGCGCGATGCCGCGATTCTGGCTTTGCTGTACGCAGCCGGTCTCCGGCGAAGCGAGGTGGTGGCCTTGGATTTGGCCGACTATGACACCGACACCGGCGGCTTGAAAATCCTAGCCAGCAAGGGTAACAAAGCCAGAACGGTGTACCTGGGAAATGGAGCCAAGGCCGCCATGACCGGATGGATCGACGTTCGGGGAGACGAGGCGGGGCCGTTGCTGTACCGAATTCGGAAGGGCGGAAAGATTGTGGCAATGCGCCTGACCGACCAAGCTATCTGGGTGATACTCGAAAAGCGGTTATCCCAAGCGCGGGTCAAACCCTTTACACCGCACGATTTACGCAGGACGTTCGCCGGGGAAATGTTGGATGCCGGGGTGGACCTGGTAACAGTGCAACATCTTATGGGCCACGCGTCGCCGGTCACCACCTCCCGCTACGACCGCCGGGATGAGAAGACCAAGATGGAAGCTGCTACGAAGATTCACTTTCCGATTGCCGGAACAACTCATTGATAATTTGGAGAAAAAGTGAAATTCTCTAACTCAAGTGCCGCACTATTCAACCGGCCACACTACTGTTCCGTTTAACTTTTTGAATTTCTTGATATGAGCAATATTATCAATAAGTTAATCCGCTTTATGACTTGTATCGACTTCAGATCAGCCGTAAACTTTGGTCTTTTTTCTTCGACGGTAACAAGGAAAAGGGTGGCTGATGTATACGGGACGGATCGTTTTCTCGCAGTTGATGGACTTCTTGCCAAAACGCGAATTCGACAGTTGCGTCCGGCAGTATGGAGGCAATTACCGTACTCGGAGATTTTCCTGTTTCGATCAATTTCTCTGCATGACTTTCGCACAAATTGCCTATCGAGAAAGCCTTCGGGACATCGAAACATGCCTCCGTGCCGTGCAATCCAAACTCTACCATACTGGCATCCGAGGGAAGGTTTCCCGGAACACTTTGGCCAGGGCAAACGAGAAAAGAGACTGGCGTATCTATGCCGATTTCGCCCAAGTGTTGATCCGCGTTGCCAGGAAACTGTATACAAAGGAAGGCTTCGGAATCGACCTGGAGCAAGCGGCCTACGCATTCGATTCCACCACCGTCGATCTTTGCCTGTGAAATCGATGAGGGCCTAGCAGGATTATATCAAATGAACTTTGACCTGCTCCCCGATGGTGACATACGAACTTTAGAAATCGCCACCATCCCATCTCACGACATTCTCCGCGCTGGCTGCGGAAATAACGTTAGTGACTAACCCAACCGCAACTCGGCCTCCGCAAACTCGGATTTCCAAGACCATACTCGATCTTCTCATTCTCGCGATTCCCTTTCGTCAGGTAGTAACGGAATCGTGGCGATATCAGGTCACGGTGATTGCGTTATCTCACATCGTCTGGCGACAATCTGGTCACCAAGAGTCCTGCGGGGCCTTGCCTGCCGGACGATCACGCACCCATCATTCCACGCTACACGCTCCCCTGTAGGGGAGAGTCAAGCAGAATTTTTCCGGGGGGTATGCTGGTGGAAAATCGAGGATGGAAAAATCCCAGGCGGCTTTCGAGTTCCCGGCCGTCCACCCGTACCACCGTCGGAGCGGTGAAGCGCGCGTCTCCATGCAACACTTCCACCCCCGCTTCCCTCAGCCACTTCTCGTTGCCCTGCCCCACGCCCTCGACGAATGTCTGTTTGAACCGCATCAATTCCGGCCAATCGATAGCCGCACCCGGGGCGCGGATGCCCTTGCCCTCCATGCGGCGCACCCAGTCCAGGGCCTCGCTGGCGCCCACCAGCACCTTTTTGGGGTAACAGCCCCGCAACTGGCAGGTGCCCCCGTAGGGCAGCGAATCGACGATGGCGACCTTCCACCCGGCCTCTCGGCAGCGGCTTGCCGCTCCGGCGCCCGCCGCTCCGGTGCCGATGACGATCAGGTCGTATGATTTCGGCATATCGGAATCCTATTATTGACATCAACAATGGCTGAGCACGGACTCGACAGGGATCTTGCCCTCGTAGCGATCGATGTAATATTGGGGCTTCTTTTGGAACTCTTCCGAACAAAAAGGACAACGGCAAAAGCGCACGTCCTGCCCATTCCAGCTAAGCCCGGCGGACCTATCCAGCGGTTTTTCAGCCAAACAGGTGGGGCATACGATCATGTCCTTCGTTTCCTGGAGATATTTCCCGGGATCGGTGATAAACAAATCAACGCATCCCTGACAACAAAACATATGATCATTCCCATCATGACTATATACAACGGCATCGTCATTGCTGATGCCCAATCGAACCAGAGAACAGCTACAGGTGCTACAAATCAGTGTTTTCATATCTTCTTCTTCCATGTAAGTGAGGTAAACAACCATGATTACGATGACCCCACTTTGCGATGCTGATTCCCCAGATTATGATAGAAACCGTTTCGATATCATTTTTTTTATATATCGACAA
>JACZRV010000045.1 GCA_022574555.1 SAR324 cluster bacterium | reverse complement strand
CCTCCTTGGCTCGTTGCACCCATCAGGTGAAACATACCAAATATCCCCGGCCAACGAAAACCCCCCAGCAAGGGGGCCATACCCATGTCCTCTATAAATGGCGCCATGCTTACTCGGGGAATGAGGGGGGGCGGCAACCATTGAAGTAATTAACAGGGTGTAATATAGTCGCGCGGGGGCTCTTTACACGGGTAGATTTGCAGCCGCTTATTCGTCGCAGCCGGGTGGGTGGCGTCATGCTTTTGGGTTTACAATGACAGAAGTGCAGAAACCGAAATTGATCGCTCCCCCCCCTTGGGAGCCGCCGGAGTTTTTTACCGACGCGGCGCTGAAGGCGGCCCAGGAATATTATTTCCAGACACACGCCACCCATTCCAAGCTGATCGCTGAAGGGAGAAATGCAGTCGGCTTCATGAAATCCCACATCCGCCGCAAGTTGCAACGCGAGATGGGGGAAGACTTCCGTATGTACACCGGCCAGGTGATCGGCGAATCCGACGACAAGAAAGAAGTTTCCATGGGCATTCGAGGGGAGCTCAACCAACTGCTGGAAACGATCTACAGGAAAATCAGCCCCGGCACGCCAATTCAGTCGCCGATCCAGGAGGACCTCACGATCCTCAAGCATCCGCTGGGTGGGCTGGAGGTATGCTACTGCCTGATCTTCTTCTATACGTCACTGATGCAACGGTACGCCACCCTGGCGGGCAACCGGCGCAAGGTGCTGAAATCCATCCTGGACGAGGAATTATTCAAGTGGATTTGGCGCATGGCCATCGCCTTCCTGCTGATGACTGATGAAAATAAATTCGATTTCCGTAATTCGATCCTTTCAACCGGCGTCAATTACATCCCCGCTGACAAGCAGCGCGCCACATCGGCGGAGAAAGTCCTGGAAATCGGACAATTCCTCCTGGGCAAGGTGTTGGCCGAATCCCACATGCGATTTCCATTGGTTTTCTACTTTGCCACATTTTGCCGATACCTCCAATTTACCAGGCTTTGCGGGATGCAAGCCGCCGAGTGCGAAGCGATCTACAAAAATGCGACTACCCACAAGCACGGCGATGCTGTGAGCGACGTCCTGGTCGCGATCGACGAATTGATGAACACGACCGGCAATAGTGGACAAGGCTTCGAGGAAATTCTCAAGGACGAGGAAATGGAAGTGGAAAACTATATTCCGCCCATGGAGATCGAGTTCATCAGTCAATTCCGGGAATTCACGCGTGCCAATATGATGGATTCCTTGAAGAAAATCATACCCGCGAAAAGGCCGGGACCCGATGACGACGTGGCAGCGTCATTGATGCCCCTATTGTTGATGCTGCGCACGCTCCCTTTCGATCAGACCAAAAAAGTTCTGCACAAAGTGCCTGGGCCGTACCTGCTGCTGGTCAACAACAGAATCGGCCACGGCGAAAAGGACGACGTCTCTCACGATCTGCTCAATTTGATCAAATCCGTCATGGAGGATCGCACCAAATCCGGCGAGACCTATACCCTTACGGCGAGACATGCCTCGGGCAAAAAATCGGCCATGCAGGCCGTTAAATCTTCTACTTCCTTGCCGGCCTCCCCTGCGGAGGGCACCGCGCAGAAAGTCGAGGCCCCTCAGACCGCAACGGAATCGACGGTCTCGGCCCCGGCGCCCGAGACCAAACTGGCAGCCCCGGGAAGCGATGATTCCGTGAACGAACCGGTGGTGCTGAATTGGCACATTACGGGCAGCAAGGTGGCGATGGAGACGCTTACGGCGAGCGAGTTGATGGTGATTGCCGGGCCCGAGGCCAGAATCGTCTTTCAGTTGATCAAATTCGCCATGCAGACCGGTCAGGTGTTCCATCTTTCTCAGAGCAAGATGTCCAAGGAGTCCATGAACCAACTCATCTCCAAGGTCCTCAAGCAAGGCCCGGGAGATCAAACGCCGCTCCTTTCCAAAGAGCAACGGATCGCCATCATCGAATCGGGAAAAAAACTCTCCGCCAAGCAGCTTCTGGGTTCGATATTGGATAAATTTGGCGCCGGCTCGATAGGGCCCACCCGCCGCATGGAGGGCGCGCTGAACTCCTTGACCGGCAAGTTGGGTGAAACCCTGGAAGCGTTTCTGCGCAATCCCAATCAGGAAAATTTTCGCGAAATCGTCAAGGGGCTTAGCCGCGACGAACGGGAGACCGTGTCCATCCTCAACCGCGTCTCCCGGCTGACGTAGATTTTTCGCTCACGGTTCCGCATACGCCCAACCTCTTGCCGAGGGCCACGACGCGAACCGGCTATCGCCCTCTATTGGCGCCCTATGGGGCTGTCTCGGGTTCTCCGCTGCGGTAGGCGCGCAGGGCAGTCACTTCCCGCTCCCACACTTCCTCGGGCCCGGGAGTTTCCAGGAACATCGGTACATCATCGAAGCGGGAATCCGCCGCCAAGCGCTGGAAGACCACTGCCCCGATATGCCCTTCTCCGATGGCCTCGTGCCGGTCCACGCGCGAGCCGAGGGGTTTTTTGGCGTCGTTGAGGTGGAAGGCGCGCAGGTGTTTTAATCCGATCCGCCCCTCGAATTCCTGCCAGAATGCCGTCCAGCCCTCCTCGCTGCGGATATCGTAGCCCGCGGCGAAAAGGTGGCAGGTGTCCAGGCAGATGCCCACCCGCTCACCGCCATCGATCAGTTCCAGCAGTTGTGCCAGGTCCTCCAGGGTTTCGCCGACGACACTGCCCTGGCCGGCGGTATTTTCGATCACGTAGATGACAGCCGCATCGGGCTGTTCATCCATGGCCATGCGGACGCTCTCGGCGATCCGCTCCAGACACTCCGCACGTTCGGATCCCATGCGGGCACCGGGATGGAAATTGAGCAGGCGGATGCCGAGCCGGGCGCACCGGCGGGCCTCCTCGCAGAACGCACGGCGGGATTTGCCCAGCTTTTCGGGCTCCGGGCTGCCCAGGTTGACCAGGTAGCTGCCGTGGGACATGACCTCTCGGATCGCCGAGTCACGCCAAGCCTGCTGCCAGCGCTCCACGACCTCGTCCGTGTAGGGCTTGGCAACCCAGGCGCGTTGATTGGCGGTGAATATCTGAATCGCCGTGGCGCCCACCCGCTCGCCGTTGTCGATGGCATTGGCCAGCTCGCCCGCGATGGATACATGGGGCCCGACCAGCATGTCGCTTCCTTTGGGCATACCTTTGAGCATAGTCCGACTCCCGGTATTCGGTTCCGTGCATACGGGGGACGCCGACGATACGAATTGTGATTGCGGCCCCGGAAATTAGCGGCCCCGGAAATACTTTCAAACTAACCGATTTCGTGCGGTGCGTCAGCCGCGAATCCGGGTGGATGGGCGGGCTCCGCCGGAGAAGCGGAATCGCTGATGGGCCGGGATAGGGGGGCGCGTTCGACAATATTATCATTAATATCATTCCGTCTTGCGGGCATAGATCACCATCGACTTGGGGATCACCCAATCCAGGATGCTTTCGGCCTGGAGCAATCGCGGCGAAAAGAGCACGTAGGTGAGCACCCGGCGGAAGTGGCTGATGACCGGGTGGGCCTCATCGTGCAGGCCGAAAACGCCCCGTATCCACCAATACAGGGAGTGAAAGGCATGCTCGAAGTGCAGATCGACGATATCGAATCCCGCGCCGCGCAACAGACGCGCCAGACGGCGGGGAGTGAAGATGCGGACATGGCCGCCGGGGGTGTTGAAATAATCGTCAGAGGCGAACAGGAAGGCCCATTCCGTCATCGGTGTGGGGACGCTCACCGCCAGCATCCCCCCTGGCACCAGCACCCGCGCCAGTTCTGCGGCGGCACGGGCGGGGTCGCTGACGTGTTCCAGCACCTCCGAGCAGACGGCCCGCTCGAATTGATTTGATGCGAAAGGCAGATTTTGCGTATCGCCGCGCAGGGTCAATGCCGGCACGAGTGGTTCTATTTCTTCTGGCGCATGTTCTTTACTGTTCCCGGCCACGCTGTTCAGAAGATAACGAGTACGCACCAGGTCGGCGGGACGCAGATCCATGGCCACGACCGTGGCACGGCGGCGGAGCACCTCAAAGGCGTGGCGTCCCTCACCGCACCCGGCATCGAGCACACGCATCCCTGGCTCCAGTTGCAGTCTGTCGAAATCTACCGTGAGCATCGCGTCGTGATCAATGGGACGTACAGTTGTATAGGGGTGATTGTATAGGGTGTGGTTGTATAGGGTGCGTTCCCGCCCGCCCACAGGGTTACAGTCCCCGCAAGCCGCGGTAAACCTCAACCACCCGTTTCGCCGTATCTTCCCAGCGGAACCGGGCCAGCACCCGTTTCCGGGCGGCACGGCCGAGCCTCTGGCGCAAGGGAGGATCGCCCAGCAGCTTGTCGATGGCTGCGGCCAAAGCGACGGGGTCGCGCGGGGGCACCAGCAGACCGGCATCGCCCACCACCTCCGGCAGGGCACCCCCCCGGGCAGCGACCACCGGCAGCCCGCAGGCCATCGCTTCGGCGATGGGCATGCCGAATCCCTCGAAGATGGAGGAGCAGACCGCCAGATCGGCGGTGGCGAACCATCGCGGTAATGCGGCACGGTCCACAGGTTCGTGGAACCGTACCCGATCGGTCACGCCCAGATCGCGTACCAGACTCGTGGCCCACTCGGGAATCCGTGGACTCGCGGTGATCACCAATAGCTCCCGGAGATTCCGGCAGTGGGGCACCGACTGCAAAAGATAGGCGGCGCCCTTGTTGCGGTCTTCCAGATTGCCGACCCAGATCGCCCGTCCCGCCACTCGGGACGGGGCCGCAGGTGGCCGGAAGTGGTCGCCGTCGATGCCATTGTAGATCACGATCAATCGTTCGGGGCGCACCTTGAAGTCGTGGCGAATGGCCCGTGCCGAAGCATGGCTGACTGTCACGATGCGCGGCATGCGCCGGGCTACGAAACCCTGCATCCCAATGGGGTAGAACAGGGTCTGACCCAGTTGCCGGCGAAAGCTGGTAGGCGGATCGAAGCCGCGCTGCCGGTCGATGGTCAACGGATGATGAATGGTTGCCACCATCGGTATGCCCAATGCCTTCATGGGCAGCAGGCCCCAGCCCAGGGTCTGGTTGTCGTGGATCACGTCGAACCGGTGCCGGCTCAATAGTTTGCGCACACAGTAAAAGGCGCGCAGGCTGAACGCGGCGATTTCGGGAAACATTCCCATGGCCAGGGCCCCGCGCTCCATCAGCGCCAGGGGAGAGAGCGCCGCTGAAATGGTGCCGAACGGCCGGTCCCCTCCAGCGGAATCATTTTCCTCGGAATCGTTGTCCCGGGTGAGTTCCAGCGCCATGCCCGGCAGCCGGTGCCAGGTGATGCCTTCCTCGGGCGGGGGGTAGGGTGGCCCCGTAATGCAGTGCACGTCGTGGCCTTGCCGCGCCAGTTCGCGGCCCAGGGCGGTGACATAGACCCCCTGCCCTCCGGAGTAGGGGTTTCCCCGATAAGTGAGCAGGCAGATTTTCATGCGCTCGCGCTCCATTCGCCACCTATAGGGTGGCCCGCGAGCGCCCGTCGATAGACCCGCACAACGGCCCGCGCCGCGGCCGGCCAGGCGAAGTGGTTCGCGATATGCGAGGGGCCGCAGAGCCCCATGGACTGCCGCCGTTGCGGATCTTCCAAAAGCGTAGCGATGCCCTCGGCCAGTGCTTGCGCATCGGCGGGTGGCACGAGCAGCCCGGATTCGGGGGAGACCACTTCCGCTACTGCGCCGGCATCCGTCGCCACCACAGGCGTGCCACAGGCCAGCGCCTCCGCGGCCGGCAGGCCGAATCCCTCGTAGAGCGACGGCTGAACCAGGATCGTACAACGCGAGTATTCTTCCACGAGCCGCCCGGCGCTGAGTCTGCCGGTGAAAATCACCCGGCTCGTCAGGCCCAAACGATCCACCTCACGGGGGATGAGCGTCCTCGCCGGGTATCCCTCGTCCACGATGCGCAGCTTTACCCGCCGGGGCAGGCGCGCCAGGGCCTGCAAGAGGATCGCCGCGCCCTTGCGTGCGTCATCGGTATTGCCCACAAAGAGCAGGGTGGACTGACGGCGGCGCAACCCGCCCGGATTGCGGAACCGCTCGGTATCGACGCCGTTGGGCACGACACCGATGCGGCCCTCCGGCACACGAAAGTCCTTCGCGATGGCGGCCCGGCCCGCCCGGGAGGCGGTGATCACACCGTCCACCCGCCGGATGACCCAGCCCTGCATCGCCACGGGATAGAATACGGCCGCGTGATAGCGCTCCTCCAGGGTACGCGAGCGGGCCAAGGCGTGACGGCGGTCCACCGTGAGGGGATGGTGCACCGTCGTCAGCACGGGCGCTCCAAATGCCTTCATGGCCCATGTGCCGTAACCCAAAGATTGCACGTCGTGGATGAGATCGAATCCGTGATGGCGCAATTGCCCCACCATGCACAACAGTGCGCGCATACTGAACGTGAAGGGCTCGGGGAAAAAACGCAGGCGGGTGGCCGCGAATTCGAATAGATTGGCCGGACTCAACAGGGAGAAGGGACGATCCCGTGGCAGCCAATCGCCGTCGTAGCGTCCCCAGAGATTCAGATTGGGCACCTTGTGAACACGAGCCCAACGGCTTAGGGGCCGCGGATAAGGCCGCCCGACGACCACGTCGATAGCATGCCCCAGACGGCACAGCTCCCGCGCCAGATGGAATACGTACACCCCCTGCCCGCCCGAGTAGGGATTGCCGCGGTAAGAGAGAAGGCAAATACGCATCCCGGATTAAACGGCCTCCTCAGCCTCACCGGCGGACTGAGTCTCCCCGGCGGACTGAGTCTCCCCGGCTCGTTCAACCGAAACGCCCTCCTCCAATTCGGCGTGGGCCGGCAGGGTTGTCCGTTGTGTCGCAATGGCCCATCCGATGTGAAACACCATCAGCAACAAACCGAGCACCGCCACGGACACCGGAATGGCCAGAACCCAGTATGATGATTCCCATACCCCGGCAATGAAAACCAAGGCCAGCAATACGCTGACGACGCAAATGGCTTTGCCCGCCCATTTGGCGAAGCGGGAATCGTAAGGGTCCGCTTCGGGAGGGATGGTGTCGATCGTACTGATGGTCCAGCCGACCCAGAATGCCAGCCAAAGCACGGCCATTACACCCACCGCGACCGGGACCGCCAGAGCCCAGTAGGATCCCGCCACGACGCCATATCCGAATAGCGCTGCCAGCATCGCCGAGCCGAGGCAGATCTTCAAACCGGTACGCTTGGATCGCCTAAAAGCCAGATTGGGTTCGGAGGACATCTATGATCAGCCTGGATGGTGCACCCGCATGGGTTGTCGCCGGGATGCGCGGCTCCTGAGAGAATGGCTACGAGAAAGGCTAGCGGATACCACAAATCCGGCACGGCGGGCAAACCGCCGGACACTGGGCCGGACACTGGGCCGGACACTGGGCCGGACGATGCCGGGAAGGCCCGATGGGCCAGATCCCCTGGCCGCTCCTCGCCGATCTTGGCTGACCGGCATGCGGAATGCAATATGGCCTTGCTATCCGACGCCGTGTTTGATGAATTATTATGTTTGACTCGTAGGAATCTTGGGAGTGACGGCGTCGCGGCGAGAGTGCCGGGAATGACCGGGCCAGACCAGAGCGGAAATTCGACCCATGCCGGTTTGCTCCTGTATCCTGTTATTATCCCGTAAACCAAAGTACCGGATTTCACACCGGGAGGATCGCGCGTGATGAGAAAAATGGCGGTTACGGCAATCGCTTTGACAATACTGACGATACTGATGGCACCCGGGTACGCGGTCCAGGCTCAGGAAGAGGACCTTCAGGCCGTGCTGGGGGATTTGGACATTCTCACCGAGGGCGGCCGGCGGGTGGTGGCCCTTTCGCTCTCCGAAGTGCTGAACCTGGCCCTCCGGCGCAGCATCTTGCTCAAGTCGACCCTGATCGGTGAAGACATCGCTCGCAGCGGCATCACGGCCGCACTGGGCCGGAATCATCCCACCTTGACCAACTCGATCGATACGGGGCGGGACATCACGGCCTTTTTTTCCTTCGGCGCAGGCAGCCGTGTCGACTCCACTAGCTACAACGCGACGATCAGCCAGCCGATGGACAACGGGATCGAGCTCTCGGCTACCTTCAAAGAGACCAGCTCTCAGGTGGATAGCTTTTCTCTCAGCAAAAGCGGGGAAGCGTCCAACTTCAGTTCCCGTGGTGATTTCGAGACCAGCTCCCTCACGGGTGCGGTTTCTGTTCCCATTTTCCAGGATTGGGGTCGTAGTCTGAACGAGGTACCCGTACGCTTGGCCGAAGTGGGCCTGAACAGCAGCCGCATCGACACGCGAAAGACGAAGCTGGAACTGCTGCGCCTGGTCGCTACAACTTACTGGGATCTGGTTGGCGTGCTGCAAAACATCCAAGTCACCGGAGACGCGGTGAAGCTTTCCGAGCAACTGCTGCGCGACAACCGGGAGCGGCTCAAGGCGGGGGTGCTCAGCCCGGCCGACGTCAAGATCAGCGAAGCCCAGCTCGCCACGGATCGGTTGGCCCTATTGACCGCGCGGGTGGATTTTCAAAGGATCGAGGACCAGGTGCGCGCCGCGCTCGACCTGGGACAAATCGACCTGGGTCTCAAACCGGTGGAGGAGCCGACCCTGCGCGAATTGGTCTTCGATCTCGAACAGTTGCTGGAGAAGGCGTTTGCCAACGAGCCGGTGCTGCGCTCTCTGGAAGCGGATCTGGAACGCAACCGATACGAGTTGGTGGAGCAATTGAACAAGGGAGAAACGGACCTGGATCTCGACCTCAAGTACACTTTGAACGGCTTCGGTAAGGACACCTCGGGGGCCACCGCCGGTCTATCGAACACCGACCTCCAGGGCTACGGGGTAACGCTCACCTGGACCGTACCCCTGTTCGATAACGTGACCCCGGCCAACATCCGCGCCAAGCGGCTGGAACGCGCGCAAGTGGAACTCCGGATCGCCAATGTGAAATCAGAACTGACCGTCAGGGTGCAGGCCGTGCAACGACTGCTGAGTCTGGGCGAGGAAGAGGTGAAAACTGCCCGCATCGCGGTTTCCTTGCAGAACGAGCTGTTGCAAAACGAGATTGAACGGTTCAAACTCGGAGAAAGTACCAGCTTCCAGGTGGCCGAGGCCCAGCAGGACAATGCTTTGGCCCGCCAGCGTGAAATCCTGGCCCGCATCCGGTACGAGAAGATCTTTCTGGATCTATTGCTCGTGACGGGCGATATCTTCGCTCAGTACGGCCTGCCGGACGACTCGCTCTGAACCGTCACCGGCCACCCCCATGCATCGCGCCCGCCGATTCCGGCCCCTCCCACCCATTCTGCTTGCGGTGCTGATCGCGGCTGTGCTGATCGTGGCTGTGCTCGCTCAGGGTTGCCAGGATCGCCGGCCGGAATCGCGGACCGGCCAAGAGAAGGCCACAAAAACTACCGGTGTAAATGTGGGAGAGCCAGCCGGCGCAGCGGAAAACGGCTCGGATAACGGTACCGCCCCGCGGAAGGGGACCAATGTCGAAGTGCTGACCCTGACAAAGCGCGATTTTAAGATTTACACGACTTACATCGGTCACCTCTTGCCGCGGGAGCGCGTCATCGTGCGGTCGGAGTTGGAAGGCGTGGTGGAATCCACCCATTTCGAAGAAGGAGGGGAGGTGCTAAAGGGGAGCGAGCTGGCCCAGATATCCACCCGGCGCCTTTCCCTGCGCCGCGATCTGGCACGCTCCAACCACGAGCTGGCCGAGGCCACCTTCCAGCGGAATCTGCAACTCAGCGAGAAGCAACTCATTCCCGCCGTGCAACTGGCCATATCGCGCACCGAGCGTGACGTGAACAGGGTCAACCTGGAACTCGCCGAGCTGGAACTGGCCAAGTCGCGCGTGGTAGCGCCCATTTCCGCCACGGTGAAGACCAAGAACATCCGGGTCGGCGAGTATGTGAACAAGGGCCAGCTGCTGGCCGAGCTGCTGGATATTTCCTTTCTGCGGGCGCAGATCCACGTACCCGAAAAGGACATCCGCCACATCCGCAAGGGGCGTCAGGTATCCATCTCGCTGGATGCCCTGCCGGAGCGAAAGTTTACCGGCACCGTGGCCTCCATCGGTGTGGAGGCGGATCGGGAAAACCGCAGCTTTCCCGTGGAAGTGGAGCTGGTCAATCGGGGACGCGAACTGCGTCCGGGCATGCTCGCGCGGGTAAAGGTGGAGACCGGGTCATACTCGCAACAGGTGCTCATCCCCCGGCACGCGGTGCTGGAGAGAGCGCGGGGCCGAGTGGTCTTCCTGGCCAAAGATGGGGTGGCCGTTGAACGGCAGGTCGAGCTGGGCGTCAGCCGTGACGGAGAGGTGCAGGTATTGTCCGGGCTGGATACCGGTCAGCGGATCATCGTGACCGGCCAGCATCAGGTTACGGCCGATTACCCGATCACCGTCCTGCGGGAGATGCGGCAGGCCTCGGACGGACGAAGATGAACCCCAGCAAGATCGCACTGGACCATCCCTCCCCCGTCTTCATCCTGGTCATCATGATCGTCCTGCTGGGGACGGCTTCCTACCGTTCGCTGCCTCGCGAATCGGCCCCCGACATACAAATACCCCTGCTCATCGTCACCATCCCCTACCCCGGAGCTTCTCCCGAGGACGTGGAATCCCTCATTACGCACAAGGCCGAGCTCGAATTGCAGGGAACCGACCAACTCAAGTCGATCAAATCCACGTCCACCGAGGGGGCGGTTTCGATCACGTTGGAGTTCAATCTGGGATTCGACGTGGACGAAGCGCGGGCCAAGGTGCGCGAGGCGCTCGATCGTATCCGGCCCGAGTTGCCGGCGGATATCGAGGAGCCGGTGATCACCCAAATCAACCTCTCCGAGCAGCCCATGATGATCGTCAACGTCTCCGGCGGAATCGGACTGGTGCGGCTGAAAGAGATCGCCGAGGACCTGCAAGACCGCATCGAGACCATTCCCGGGATTCTCGAGGTGCGCCGCGCCGGCGGGCTGGAAAAGGAGGTGCGCATCTTCGTCGATCCGGAAAAACTTCAATACTACAACCTCAGCTTGAACCAGGTTTCCTCCACGATCCAGAGAGAGAACACCAACCTCCCTGGCGGAACGATCACCATCGGACCGATCAAGTACCTGATCCGTGTGCCCGGCGAATTCCGCGATCCGGGGGAAATCGAGGGGCTGGTGATCACCGCCCCAGGTCAAGTGCCCATCTATGTCAGGGATGTGGCCCGGGTGGTCTTCGGCTTCAAGGAGCAGACCAGCCGCTCGCGCCTCGACGGATTGGAATCGGTGACCCTGAGCGTGATCAAACGATCCGGGGAAAATCTGCTCGTCATTTCCAACCGGGTCAAGGAGATGATCGAAGAGGACCAGGCGCATTACGGCGATCGCGTGCACTACACGATCCTCTCCGACCAATCGGAATGGGTGCTCAAGCTGGTGCAGGACCTGGAGAACAACATCGTTACCGGCTTCGTTCTCGTGCTGGTGGTGCTGCTGGTCGTGATGGGCCTGCGCAATGCCGTTTTCGTAGCCGTGGCCATTCCTCTCTCCATGCTATTGAGCTTCATGGTGTTGGAAGCGTTGGGGTTCACGTTGAATTTCGTGGTGCTGTTCAGCCTGATCCTGGCATTGGGCCTGCTGGTCGATAACGCCATCGTCATCGTCGAGAACATCTACCGCCACGTCTCGGCAGGCAAACCCCGCGGAGAAGCAGCCCGCGTGGGTATCGGCGAGGTGGCGGTGCCGGTGTTCACCTCCAGCCTGACCACGGTGGTGGCCTTTGCGCCGATGATCTTCATGCCGGGCATCGTGGGCGAATTCATGGCCTACCTCCCCCGCACCCTGATCGTTACGCTGGCATCCTCACTCGCCGTCGGACTGATCATCACACCGGTGCTGTGCGCCGTGCTGATGCGCGCGCCCCGCAATCTGCCGCCCGTGGCCCAAGATGAGTTTGCCCTGCTGGAGCGCTCGTCCATTTTGCGGGCCTACCGCGCCTTACTGGAATGGGCGCTCCGCCATCGGCTGCTGACCCTGGCTGCCACCGGGGTGCTGTTTGTGGCCGTCACGGGAACCTACGGCGCGACAACTTTTCGCTCCAAAGGGGTGGAGTTCTTTCCGCCCAGCGAGCCCCGCGAGGCGGTGATCACCATCATCGCCCCCATCGGCACCACTCTGGATATTTCCGACAACTACGTGCGGCAGGTGGAGGACATTGTGGAACCGAACCGGGCCAGCACCGAGGCGGTGGTCGCCAATGTGGGCTCGCGGCGCGGCAGCGGGTCATCTTCGGCCGGTGGCGCCACCACTTTTCTCAGCCATGTGGTGCTCTCCTTCCCCAACTGGGAAAATTGGGTGCGCAGGCCGGGGGAGGTCATCGCCGATCTGCGCCGGTCTCTTGGGGGTCTCGCCGGCGCTGAGTTGAAGCTGAGCAAACAGAAGATGGGTCCGCCCACCGGGCCGCCGGTCAACATCGAGCTGCGCGGGCGGGATTTCGCCGTCATGAAGAAGATCAGCGAGCAGATTAAAGCGGAAATCCGGGATATCCCCGGCCTTGTGGACCTCACCGACAATTTCGACCGCAGCCGGCCCGAGATCAGGGTGGACATCGACCGGGAGAAAATCGCCCGCATGGGCCTGCGCGCCGCCGACGTGGCCTCGATGATCCGTACCGCCTTCAACGGGCGCAAGGTTTCCGTATTCCGTGACGGAAGGGAGGAATACGACATCGTCGTGCAGCTCGACGAACGATTCCGCTTGTCGCCCACCGATCTGGAGACCCTGTATGTGCAGACCCCATCGGGACGCTCCATTCCTCTGAGAGATGTGGCCACGGTGCGCACGGGGCCTGCCTACGGCTCGATCCGGCACATCGGTTTGGATCGCGTGGTCACCATTTCGGCTAGCGCCGATGGCGTCCCCGGCCCCGTTTTGCTGCGCCAGGTTCAGCAGCGATTGACCTCTCTCGATCTGCCCGACGGCTACGCGATTCTCTACACCGGAGAGAATACCAACCGGCGCGAAGCCCAGGCCTTTCTGCAGCGCAGCTTCCTCATCGCGCTGTTCCTGATCTTCATCGTCCTGGTGGCCCAATTCAACTCTCTGGCGCTGCCGTTCATCATCATGGCCTCGGTGGTGCTCTCGCTGATGGGCGTATTTCTGGGCCTGATGATCCACGACAAGCCCTTCGGGATCATGATGACCGGTATCGGCACGATCTCCCTGGCCGGGATCGTCGTCAACAATGCCATCGTCATGATCGACTACATCGGCCGACTGCGCCGCCGCGGCATGCCGATCAGCGAAGCGATCATCACCGGTGGGATGGTGCGCCTGCGTCCGGTATTGCTCACCGCCATCACCACCATTCTGGGACTGCTCCCCATCGCCATCGGTCTGGACATCAATTTCTACCGCTGGCCGCCCTTGGTTTTGGGTTCGGAGGGAGGCACCTTCTGGGTGCCCATGGCCCAAGCGGTGATGTACGGCCTGGCTATAGCCACCCTGCTGACCCTGGTGATCGTGCCGGTGCTCTATTCCACCGTCGAGAGCGCCAAGACCGGATTGAGATCCAAACTTGGCCGAGGCCAGCGGCTGGCACCGGAAACCACCGCCGCCTGACCGGCGGACGATAGTTAGCGATAGGGCCGATCGTCCGGTCAAGGCACTATTTCGCGGGCAGGGAAAGGGCGAACCTGGCACCGCGGTCAATCCAGGTTTTCAGGCCCTGGGCCGTCTTGTGGCCCGGGGTCCACGAAGACGAAGCCCTTCATGGGCCGGCCGGTAAAATCCATCTGGCGGGCGTGGTCATCGGCCAGGGCGGACTCGTACTGCTCGGGCCCCACGCGCACCATCAGCCCGTCCTTGCCTACTCCGCAGCACATGTTGCCCCGCAGCAGGAAGCACGATCCGCCGAACATCTTCTTTTCGGCGTAACCGGGCCGGTCCGCCAATTCCTCGCGCACCCGTTGCGCCAAACTCTCATCGTAAGCCATACTGGCCTTTCCAAGGGGTGTGATCTATTCCGTTTTGCGGCGCTGCTCGCCGCGGCAGGGGCCGTAAACGGCCACCCACCATACCGATTCGCTGGGAGCGACGGTTTTGAATTGCGCCTTGCGTCTTCACCTGATGCTTTTTCCGCCCGCATGCCGGCAATGCCGGCGGATGATGGACCCGCTTGGGCCAATCCGGCCGGGATTTCCTTTTCTCTGCGCCCAATGCCACGCGGATCTGGGCTGGATGGCTCCCGACCGGAGCTGCCGGCGTTGCGGAAGGTGGACAGCCGAGCCGCACCGCCTGCGCTGCCCGGGCTGTGCCGACGAGCGGATGGACCTCGATGGGGTCGTGGCAACCTGCCATTACACCGATCCGCTGCGCCATTGGATTCGCAGCTTCAAGTATCATCGGCAGGACAACCTGGCGCCGATGCTGGGACGGCTGCTGGTAGAATCTCCCAGCCTGGCGGCGCAGCATGGCCGGGATGCCCTTGCTGCCGCGCACCTCATGATGCCGGTGCCGCTGCATCCGCGCCGGATCCGCTCCCGCGGGTTCAATCAGTCCTATCTGCTGGCCCGGCAGGCCACTGCGGCCCTGCGCAGCTGGGAGGGATCCATTCCGATGCTCGAAACGGGCCTTCTCAAGCGGCACAAAAATACGCGCCCCCAAGTGGAGATGACACGCAAGGAACGCTATACCAACGTTGCCGATGCCTTCTCCATCAATGCCTTTTCCATCGATGCGTTCTCCGTCGATTCCATCTCCGTCGATGCCCGATCCGTGACCGAGCCCGCCGAGATTCCGCCACGGTGTGATGAATCGGAGGCCGGGCACCCCGCGATCCGTGGGCGTAACGTGATTCTCGTGGACGATGTGATGACCACCGGCGCGACCCTCAACGCTTGCGCCCGCGTCCTCAAGGCCGCCGGTGCGGCCACCGTGACGGCACTGGTGCTGGCCCGCTTGTGATGCGGCAGCGCAACGGGAATCAGGTTCACCGCCGAACTCTGGCCAGAACTGATGGCATCGATCGTGGATCGGCGTGGCGCTGACCGGCAGAGCGCTCTATCCGCTCTTGGGTGTGAAGACAGCGAAACGGGCGCCGGCCGGGTCCGTGAGCACGGCGAACCGCCCCACGGGGATATCCATGGCCGGTACCGCTGCCTTGCCGCCCAATGCCTCGGCTTTTTTCACTGCTGCATCCACATCGTCGACCCCGATATACATCAGCCAGTGCGCGGGCTGCCCATCGGCGGGTGTGATGCCGCCGATGCCGGAGCCCCCGTTTTGCAACATCGTGTACTTGCCTGCAGGGCCCATATCCATTTCATGGGTCTTCCAGCCGGTCAAATCGCTGTAGAACGATTTCGCGCCGCCGGGATCGCTGGTATTGATCTCATGCCAAATGAATGTGCCAAGATGGGATTGATCCGCCATGAATTTCTCCTTTTCGGTTTTTATTGATTCCTCTGGTTATCTACAACAATTAACCAAACGGTTAATCAAAATCTAATTGATGGCAAGTTTTTTTCGCAGCATAAATTTGTCTGCGAAACCGTGCGCTGCTCTTTGTGGACGACCGGCGCATCTGCCCGGGTTTCGAGAAAATGGAAGTGAATAAATGAAGCTGCCGTTGCGGTGGGGCGCTCTCGCTTTAGTGGCCATCTGGCTGGGGTACGGCTTCGTCGAGCAGCAGGCGATGAAGTCCGGTATTCTTATAATGGCGATGGGCATCGCCCTGTGGACCGCCTTCAGCCTGAACATCCCCGCCAAGCGAAAGCCCGGACCCTACGACGAGGAAGATGACGACGAAAACGAATACGATTCCGAAGAGGATAAAGGCAGGCTGAATTGAGGCGGAGGGGGGAGTCGGAGTTGAGTTCGGGATTCTAGCAGTCTGTCGGACTTGGGTTCATCGGGCGGCTGCGCGTCTTTGGGCGGGCGAAAATCGTACTGCCGCTGCCCGCCTTGCGCACCCGTGGCCACCAGGGCGTCGATGCCGCGCTCGCTCGAGGTCTCGACTTCCTCGCCATAGGCATAGCCGCGATCGGCCCACACCGTGCCGGGGCAGCCCACCTCCTGCGGAATGGTCTCCACCGTCGCCACCAGTTCATTGCGGCCGCTGGCGCATTGAGTGATCCGGGCGGGTATTGGCCGCCAAGTAGCGCACTCCGATATCCCGAAAGGTGGCACGCTCAATGCGGCGGCTGGAAAAAATCCCGTTGGCAAAGCAGTAAATCAGCAAGGCCAGCATCATCCGGGGGTGGTATTGCACATCCCCGCTCCCGCGGGCATTCACCTGGAAGCGCCCCATCTCCACCCGCTCGACCGCCTCCCGCACAAAAAGCGCCAAATCTGGGGCGGACGTGCCACCGTCAGAACCGCCTTGTACATGGCCGCGCTTTCCGCTGCCCACTGCGATCCTGTCGTCAAACCCTTTGGGGGCAGATCGAGGCTGCCCAATTTTGACAAAAACAAACACAGTTGCTGAGGAACGAGCGAAACGAGTGTCTCGCCTATCCTGGGCGTCGTCGAAGGGACGGGTGCGGCGTGTCAGTCCAGTAAATTCTCTAAAGCGTTCGCTCAACTGACCCACGAACCCGATAGCCCCCCCTGCTGGAATTACGCCGCCGAGCCCAATATGTCCACGATCCGCCGCGCCGCCTGGCCATCGCCATAGGGATTGTGTGCCCGGCTCATGGCTTCGTAAGCGGCCGGGTCTCCCATGAGCCGCTCCGTTTCGCCGACGATTTTTTCCGGATCGGTGCCCACCAGGAGCACCGTGCCCGCTGCGACCGCTTCGGGCCGCTCGGTGGTCTCGCGCATGACGAGCACGGGCTTGCCCAGGACGGGTGCTTCTTCCTGGATGCCACCGGAGTCGGTGAGGATCAAGACCGAACGGTCCATGAGATAGACGAACGGGGCATAGTCCATGGGGGCTAGCAGGTGGACATTGGCAATGCCACCGAGTTGGTGGCGCACGGGCCCTTGCACTTGAGGATTCAAGTGCACCGGGTAGACGAATGTCCAATCGGGATGCGATCGTGCCAGCGTTTCCAGGGCCGTACAGATGCCGCGGAAACCTTCGCCGAAGTTCTCCCGCCGATGGCCCGTGATCAGGATCAGTCTGCCGTTGGGCTCTTGCAGCGCCCGGGCCAATTCTGCCGGGTATTTCATTTCCTCGATCTTGCGGTCGCAAACCAGTTCCCTGGCCCAAACGAGCGCATCGATCACCGTGTTGCCGGTGACCCAGATACGGGGCGCGGATATTCCTTCCCGCAGCAGGTTATCCCGGTTCGTCGTGGTGGGCGCGAAGTGATAGCGGGTGAGATGGGAGCAGAGCACCCGGTTGCCTTCCTCGGGGAAGGGCGCGGCCATGTCCCCGGTGCGCAGACCGGCCTCCACGTGGCCGATGGGTATGCCGGCGTAGAATGCGGCCAATGCGGTGGCCAGCACGGTCGTGGTATCACCCTGCACCAGCACCAAATCCGGACGGTTTTCCCGCAGTACATCGCGCATGCCCATCAGCACCCGGCTGGTCACGTCGTAAAGATCCTGGTTGGGGGCCATCACGTCCAGGTCGATTTCGGGCCGGATGCCGAACAGGGACAGCACCTGATCCAGCATTTCCCGGTGCTGGGCGGTCACGCAGACGCGGCAATCAAAACGCTCCCCATCGGCGGTCAGAGCCCGCACCACGGGCGCCATCTTGATCGCCTCGGGACGCGTGCCGAACACACAAAGGACGCTCTTGCGATCAGCCAAACTGCATCCCTCGGGTATCGATCACCGTCTTGCCCGCCAGATCACTCGCCTTCAGCCGCCGGAAGGGCGTGTGATCCACCAGCACGACGACGATATCGGCCCGGGAGATGGCCGCCTCCAAACCGACCAGCTCGAATTCCCCCCCTTGGGGCAGGTTGGGCTCGCAAATCAGGATTTCCCCCACGTGGCGTTGTTGCAATTTGCGGACGATGGCCAGCGCGGGCGATTCCCGCAGGTCTCCCACATCGGCCTTGTAGGTCAGCCCCAGGCAAGCGATTCGCGGATGCTCCATGCCCGCGGCCGTGCGGATCACCTTGTCCACCACCCACTCGGGTTTGGCGTCGTTCACCTCGCGGGCGGTGCGGATCAGCCGAGCCTCTTCAGGAGCGCCGGCGACGATGAACCAGGGGTCCACCGCGATACAGTGACCGCCCACGCCGGGACCGGGCGAGAGGATGTCGACGCGGGGATGGCGGTTGGCCAGCCGGATCAGCTCCCATACGTCGATTCCGTCCCGGTCGCAGAGGATGGAAAGCTCATTGGCGAAGGCGATGTTCACGTCACGGTAGGCGTTCTCGGTGAGCTTGACCATCTCCGCCGTGCGCGAATCCGTAGCGAAGATGCTCCCGCGTACGAAGGTGCGGTAGAACGCTTCCGCCTTTGCCGTGGAGGCGTCGTCGACCCCCCCCACGATGCGGTCGTTGTCGATGAGTTCGGTGAGGATCTTCCCCGGCAGCACTCGTTCGGGGCAATAGGCCACGTAGACCCCGCTGCCCACATCGTGCCCCCCGTTGCGGAGGGTCTGGGCCACCACTTCCTCGGTGGTGCCCACGGGGCTGGTCGACTCCAGGATCACCAGGTTGCCCTTGCGCACGTGGGGCAGAATAGCGCCAGTGGCCTGTTCCACATGGGAGAGATCGGGCTCCTGGCCTGCGCCGATCGGCGTGGGCACGGAGATTATGTAGATATCCGCCTCGTCCGGCTCCCCGGCGGCATGGAGGTGGCCGGATTGCACCGCCGATTTGACCAGGATGTCCAGGTCGGGCTCGACGATGTGGATATCCCCCCGGTTGATGGTCTCCACCACTTCGGGTGAAATATCCACGCCGGTGACCGTGTGCCCCTTGGTGGCCAGCAACGAGGCCGTGGGGAGGCCGATATAGCCCAGACCTACCACACAGATTTTCATGGGACGCACCGGGTCAGATTTTCTTCCACAGTTCCGGTATTTTTTTCCACAATTCTTTTAGGAACATCCAGACGAACAGGGTGTTGGTGACCAGGTAACGGCGCCACAGGCGGCGGGGCTCCTGAAGTACCCGGTAGAGCCATTCCAGGCCGCAGCGCTGCATCCAAACCGGCGCCCGTCTGGTTTTGCCCGCCACCACATCGAAGGAGCCGCCCACGCCCATGGCGAATGCGACCCCCAGCCGGTTCCGCCAGCGGTTGATGAAGATCTCCTTCCTGGGTGACGAAATGGCCACGAACAGCAGTTCGGCCCCTGACCCATGGATCCGCTCCACGGCGGCCTCCTCCTCATCCCAGAAGTAACCGTGGTGCCAGCCGGCCACATGCAAACGCGGGTGGCGGGCTTTCAGCGCATCCACGGCACGCGCGACGACGGCCTCCTCGGCGCCGAGAAAATAGACCGCGTCGCCCCGCGTTTCGGCCAGGGCCACGAGCCTGAGAAAGAGGTCGATCCCCGCCACACGCTGGGGTACGCCGTGGCCCAGTAACCTTCCCGCCACGACGAGGCTCATGCCATCGATATTGATCATGTCGCAGGAGCGCACCGCATCGCGCAGGGCCGGGTCGCGCCCCATATTGACCACTTTGGCCGCGTTGACCACACCGTGCTGGGTAAACTTTCCCTGATCCAGCCGCCGGGCGATCTCGGCCAGGGTTTCCTCCATGGTCCAGGGACAAACGCGCACCCCCATCAGCTCGATCGGCGGTCTTGGTCCCTCCGTGGCCCTGCGCGCCATCTCCGTCTCCATCTCCGTCTCCATCTACATAGCCCCTGGCCCTCCTTTCCAGGCGATGCGTTCGCTCAACTATGCCACATCGGCTTCGAAATCGGCTTCGAAAAACGGAGGGGCGAATCCCTAGTGTCAGAGTGTCTTGCCGACCCGCCTGAGCGCGGCGTCGAGCCGGGCACTGTGGTGGAGAAACGGTGCGATCCCCCATCGCAGAAAATTGCGGCCCCATCGGCGGCCCAACCAATCGATGCGGCAATACCAGTCGCGGCCCCGCCGAAATCGCAGGCGCACCCCGTCCCGGAATCTCCCGGCCTCGTCCCATTGGCCCAGGTCGACGAGTTGGCCCAGATACTCGGCCTGGTCGTAGAGATCCCATCGGTACGGGTCGCGAATATCCCGCACGATAAATCGCCGGCAGAGCCCCGCCTGCCCGTCGTAGAACCGTTCGCGCAGGAAGGCCCAACCGCGCGCTAAAGGCTCCTGCAGCAAGGCCGAAAGTTCGGGCAGCAGCGCGGCCGTTTTGCGGAGGTTCTTCAGTACGAATCCGGTGTGGAACCCGTCGATGAAATTGCCCGGCAGATCGTCGGCATAATAGAACCAGCGGCCATCGGGCTCCTGGCGGGCCACGATCCAACGCACGATGCCCGCGGCTTTGTTTCGCGCCGACCCGCGGATATCAGGCACCCCGTTTACGGCGTGCAGCGCATAGGCGAGAGCGGCATAGGCATTGGCGTTGACCACGATCCGCGGTTCCTGCTTGGGGGCATAAGAGAGCGCCAGCTGATCACCATCCCGCGCCATGACCCGCAGCGCCTCCAAAAACCCCCACGTGGCATGGAACAGGGCCATCGACGGCTCGTGGCAGGCGTCGTCTTTTGCGAGCACCAGCAGCGCTTCCATGACGTAGGGGGTGGTCGTGACCAGGGGCGTATCGGGCGCATAGAGCCCGTTTTTCGACATCCACGGGAAACCATGCCCCCAACCCGCTGCCCCGTCGGGCAGCCCGCGTGCCACGGCCAGACTGGATAGGATCTCCAGCGTCTCCGACCGAGTCCGCGACGGCTCGGCACAAGGTGTCTCCCCATCGCTCGGATTTTGCGTCAGCTCGCCGGTCAGAATTTCCAGCGCGACGCATTGGGCGTAAACGCGTTGCGGCGTACCGAATACAAACCGGGAGACGGTTGGAAGCCACCATTCGGCCAGCCCCATGGCCACCGCACCCGCCTTGCCGGAAAATTTTCCGGCGTAGAATCGCTCTCTGATGGCGACGCCCAACGGGGTGGCCCACAAGTCGAACGGATCTCCAGCCGGGCCGAGATGATGCAACGTCACGGTGATCCGGAATCAAAGGTTGAGCAGCGAACGGTAGAGATTCATGGTCGCGAGTGCGATGCGGGCCGCGCCATGGGGAGAATCGATCTCCGCCACCGATGGATCGAACCTCACCGTTCCGGCCTTGCGCAATCGGTTGCCGGTCACGATATGGCCCGTGTCGAACGATTCCTGACCGGCCAGCCGCGCTCGTGCCGCCGAAAGATCCTTTCCGCACCACCGTTCGATGCGTGCCAGGGTTCCCGCCGGGTCGGCCGCCAGTTGCTCGAATCCGATGCAAATGGCCCGCTGGCCCAGTATCGCCGCGGTAAGACGGGTCGCGGTGGCGACATACAAATAATACAGCATCGCACCGGCCAGGGATTTGGGTTTTTGCTCTTCCCGGTGGCCCTTACGGAACGCGGAGAGAATTCCCTCGGGCGACCGGGTGAGGGCGATGACCCACACCTTGCCGCGAAAGGCCCTAGACAGAGCCAGTGCGCGCCCCGCATACTTGGAAGCGTCCACGATCGTATGGGCGCCCGAGACCCGTGACAGGTTTGCGAACAGCGCCTCATTGACCTCCCGGTATCGGCGCTTGGCACGACCCGAAAACAAACCGAGCACCATGCGCGGGAAATTGGCGTGGCTTTCCAGGGAGCGCACCATTCGCGCCAGCTTTTCCAATTCGCTGCGCCCCCATGCGGTAAGCCGTCCCACTTCGCCCCAAACCGTGCAGTCCGCGGTATTCTTTCCGCAGGCACACACAGCGTCGTCCAGAAATCCGTCCTGGAATATGTGGGTCACCTCGCCCGCGGCCAAGATGCCGGGGCTCGCCGCGAGCACGATCTGCAAAACGGTGGAGCCGCTGCGTGCGGTGCCCATGATGTAGATGATCTCGGGCATGGAATCGTTATGGGGCATAGGAATTTCGCTTCAGTCAGCCCCTCCCGGCCCACCCGCTTCCTCCAGCCAGCGCGGAAAGGTGGAAAATCGCAGGCCGGGCTGCCCCTCGGCCCACTCCAAAAAGGTCTCCAAGGACTTGGCCGAGCGCCGCGTGAAATTCTTGGAGTGCGCAATGGCGACGATAGGCAGCGGCACCCCATCCGCCCTGCGCCCATTGCGCCAGCCCTCGGCCACGGCGATCAGCGTGGGGCCATCGAGGGTGGAGAAATCGAGCATGGCCCTCCCGGCCGAAATGATCCGTGCCAGATGCCCTTTCAGCTTCTCCCGGCCCGTGTTCGGCCCGGCATGGCCGCCCGAACACCCGGCTGCCGCGCCGCCTCCGCGATCGAACAGCCTGGCAGTGGCTTTGGCTCTAATGTGCCGCAACCACGAAATCTTCGCCGTCGCGATGGGCACTTCCCAGATGCCGGACGCGGCAGGCTGACATACGTCATCGTTCTGCCGCCAGCAGGCATGGTCGGCCGGGGCTGCGCGAAAATCGTACCAGTCGCCGCGAGCAGAATGGAACAAGCCCGGCGCAACCGAGGAGTCGATTGCCAGCCCTGAATCGCCGAGGGCCGTCATCACGTGGGCCGAAGGCTGAATACACCAGGCTCCCGCGCGGAACGCGACCCGTGGACTTTCCGTTGCGGCTCCCTGTAGTTCTTCCAGGGCGCTCAGGCCTCTTTTGATCGTTTTCCGCACCTCGTCCGAATTAAGGTCACCGATCCGCCACCGCCGAAAATCGAGCCCCCACGCGCGGTCGCCGACCGGCTGCGCACCCATCCATTGGGGATGGAGATGGAGTTGGGTATCGTTTCCGTCGCGCAGGGCCTGGCGGATTTGCTTTTCCACTGCGGCGATCCCATCGGCCAGCCCGCTGCGCATGGTGGCGGCGCGGCGCATCGCGTCGAATTCCAGACTCTCCACGAACAACGTTACGGGCGCCCCGTGCCGTGCCGCGACGGAAAGCATCGCCTCCGTGGGTTCGACTACGCACGCCGACACATCTCCGCTGCCGTCGCCGAAAACCTCGTAGTCGGCGGTGAGGATCAGATGGTCGGGAAGGTCAGCCATGGGTTGGTTCTCGCGCAGGTAAGGGGTGCCGCTGTAGGTTGATCGTTCCTGGCACCGGCGGTATTGACTATTTCGGCAACGCCTCGGCGATGGCCGCCCCGACGCGTGCGGCGGAGAACCGGTCGAGCACCCATCGTCGCGCCGCGGCCCCCATCCGGCGGCGCACCGATGGGTCCGCGAGTTGTTCAATGGCGCGCGCCACCGCTCGGGCGTCCGGCTTCTCGACGAGAATACCCGCTTCGCCGTCCGGCACAACGTCGGGGATGGGGCCCCATGCGACGGCCACCACCGGTACACCGTGGGCCATGGCCTCGAGATACCCCATACCGAACGAGTCGTTCACGCTGGGCAGGCAGAATATATCAGCTTCCGCCCACAGTTTGGCCTTTTCCTCTGCCGAAACCCAACCGAGAAACGAGACACGGTGGCCCAGCTGCGAGCGTTCTACAATTCGCAGCAAGCGCTCTTTCTCCCGGCCCTCGCCCGCTACCTTGAGCCGCACCTGGGGCGGGAGGTAGGTCATGGCCTCGATCGCCACGTCCACGCCTTTCCCGGCAACGAGCCGGGTGATGGTCAGCACCGACAGACTCGCGTCGTCATCCGCGTCGCCATCCGCGCCGGCAGGCGTGTTTCGATCCGCGATCAGCGCCCCCCGCGCCGCTGCCTCCCACTCTGGAGCGAGAGGATTGGGGATGACGGAAATCGGCTGGCGGATTCCGGCCGCCGCCAGCCGGCGCGACCACCACGGCGTGAGCGCTCCGAGGCGATTAGCGGGCCATACGCACAGCTTGAACAGGAGGCGGCCCAGCGGGCGATCCAGATAGCCATCCACCTCGGGCGCGTGGATCTGCTCTATCGTGGCCGCACCCATGGCCCGCGCGGCCGCCAGTATGAA
This sequence comes from SAR324 cluster bacterium, assembly GCA_022574555.1. GTDB lineage: Bacteria > SAR324 > SAR324 > SAR324 > JACQKK01 > JACZRV01. The sequence continues at coordinate 3,293 of JACZRV010000045.1, read as the reverse complement.
TGCTTCCCGCAACAAGGAGACCCCCGCGCCCGCATGACTGTATACGGTGGGGCGAAAACCCGAGTTGCGGGCGGAGCGGATGGCCCGAAACAGCCTGGGGAATGCCAGTACCCAGGGCAGCCACTTTCCGAAGCGGCTGGCCGGATGATAGGAAGGTACCGAAAAATAGGGCACTCCATGGCGTTCCAGCGCCGCCATGTACCCTGGGAGCGCAAAACCGATTCCCCCTTTGCGGCTCGCCGGATCGGTTCCCGTAAGAATGACGTAGGGTTTCACAACGGGCGGCGCGGCACCGGCGCGGATCGGGGTGCATCAAGTAACCCGGACACCCGGCAGCTCAAATTGCGCCGATCTTTGCTGATCGGGCAGCGGATCGGGCACCCACCGCCCCCACGGGGATTTGGGCCGTGCATTCCTGCCCAATCCTGGCTAAAATAGGCTGGATTGACCGTAGCGTTATTAACCTCAGCATCGATGCGGGTGCCGTGTGTATTACCGGACCAAGGTGTATTACCAGACCAGGGTGCATTACCGGACCAAATATGCGAAGCCATCCGTCCGGGTGGGTTGACGTGCCGAAATTCGCCAATGAATAGCCAAGCTTGGAAAAACCGCAGCGGCATACAGCGCCAATATGGTGCCGCACTGGTGTGGGTTCTGCAGGCGCTCGATATCTTCGTCGCCCTCTTGATTTTCTACATTCTAACATTGATCCGCCGCAATGGGGATTTTCCCGTAGAATATCAGATCCTGGCGATGATCGCGGCCATGTCCATATTGATCATCTATCAATGGACCGGCGCCTACCAACTGTTCCGCAGCGATGATCTGTTCAGCGAAGCGCGTGCCCTGCTCAAGGCGTGGGTGATCTTGCTGTTCGTTCTCGCCACACTCGGATTCGCGACCAAGACCAACGAGGTCTTTTCCCGCGAGGTACTGCTTTCCTGGTCCGTTCTGGGTTACGCGGGCCAGCTCGGTATTCACGCGATGACGCGCGCGATACTGCGCGCCATGCGTTCCCGGGGCCGAAATCTAAGACGGGCGATTCTGGTCGGCAGCGGCGAGCCCGTGCGTGACTTCGCCGAACGGCTCGCGCGCAATCCGTGGCTGGGGATCGAGGCGGTGGGATACGTGAGTCTGAACCGGGAGGCCGAAACCGATGCAACAGGCCCGAAAATCGGGGATCTGCCCTGCCTGGGAGGCATGAAATCGGTCGCGGAGACGGTGCGCGAACACGGGGTCGATCTGGTCTATATCACTCTGCCCATGGCCCAAACCCATCAGATCGAGGACGCGGCGCGCGAGCTGATGGGGCTGCACGTGGACGTGCATTGGGTTCCGGATATATCCGCCTTGCAGCTCATCAACCACAGTATGCGTGAAATCGAAGGCCAGCCCGTGCTATGCCTGTCCGATTCGCCGATCAGCGGCATCCGCCGTTTGGGCAAGTGGATCGAGGACAAAGTTCTGGCCATCTTGATTCTGGCCGTGGCGAGCCCCGTCATGTTGGCTGTGGCCATGGCGATCCGGCTGACATCGGCGGGCCCCGTGCTGTTTCGACAGACGCGGGCCGGATTGAATGGCAAACCGATCAGCGTCTACAAGTTCCGTTCGATGGTCGTGCACGATGAACCGGAGGGCATGCTGACTCAAGCGGTACTCAACGACAAGCGTATCACGAAGGTGGGGGCGTTCCTGCGCCGCACGAGCCTTGACGAGCTGCCACAGCTCTTCAATGTATTGAACGGCACCATGTCCATTGTGGGCCCGCGTCCTCACGCCGTGGAGCACGATGGGTACTACGAGCGGCAGATCGACGCCTACATGCTCCGCCACCGGATCAAACCCGGAATTACCGGATGGGCTCAGGTGAACGGCTGGCGCGGTAATACCGATAAATTGGAGCAGATGGAAATTCGGGTGCAGCACGATCTCTACTACATCAACAATTGGACCATCACGTTCGACCTCGCCATCATCGCACTCACCGTCGTGAGCATGATCAATAGTAAGGATGCGTACTGATCGCGCTGGCGGGCCGATGCGCCGGCGGGCCGAGGGACGGGATCAGGACGTAAATTGGCCCTCGCACATGATCACACCGGCTCTGCGGCGCGGAGTTCCTGGTCTGCAGGTAGATCGGCGAGTCTTTTGTCGTGGGTGGGGTTGGGTTTGCCGATTATTTGTTCCGGATACGACGAAACCGCGGCGATATCGAGTCTCACCGATTCAATCGGCCGGTTCGCCTCCGCCGGCTTCGTCTCTGCCAGCGCTGAAGCGGACGAAGTCCTTTTCGCTGAGGATGCCGACCAGCTCACCATTGTCCACCACCGGGAGCGCACTGACGGCCGACTTGAGCAGCAACTGCGCTGCTGTCCGAAGTGTGGCGCCGCTGCCGATGCACACGGGGTCGGGGGTCATGATCTGCTTCACGGTGGCCGCAGCCCATTTTTCCGCCGTCATATTCACCGGATCGTAGTACATGGCCAGGTCCCGGTCAGAGACGATGCCGATCACCCGGGTGAGTTGATCCACGATGACCACGTGGCGCGCTTTCAGGTCGGCCATCATTTCCAGCGCCGCCCCGAGCAACCCGTCACTCGGCATACGGGCCGCATTTCGATTCATGATGTCTCTGACTTCCATCTTCCCGCCTCTCCTCAACAAGGTAGCGTACAAAATTATGTGCCACGTTTCCCGGATGCCGCCGGCCAGCGTGCCGCCCTCGCCGTTGCCCACGTATACGTCACGCCGCTAGGGCCCCAGCGGCCCTTGCCACGTAATTACTAGCACGCCCCACCCGCGCGTCACAACACAACAGGTTGCAATATTTCTCAAAGAACAGGACAGGAGATAGCCAGGCAGATTGGGGATAGATTGAAATTTCGCCGAATCCGTCGCTTTTCTAAGGTATTTTTGGTACTCGTACAATTCCGAAAAATCCGCATCACGTCCATCTTTAGGAGCCCAATGTTGCGAACCGTGTACGACAACGGATATTCAGCGACGAATTCGCCGGCCACCAGGGTGTGGTATTTGGCCGCCGTGCTGATGGCGGCGCTTGCCCTCGCCGCCTGCGGCGGTGGCGGAGGTAGTGGGAGTGGGGGTGGTAACGGCGGAGGAGGGGAGGGTGAACCTTCGACCGCGGTCAATACCATCGTGCTGGAGCCGGGCGACGAGGATTGCCCCTTCGGCGGCATCCTCGTGGAGAGCGGCATCGACGACAACGGCAATGGGCTGCTGGATCCCGAGGAAGTCGATGAGACCGAAAAAGTCTGCAACGGCAGCGACGG
>JACZRV010000004.1 GCA_022574555.1 SAR324 cluster bacterium | reverse complement strand
CCATGATCCACCGACAAAAAAAGTGAGAAACCTCGTTGGTCCTGAGTTATCAGGGAGATAGGATAGTTCATTGCAACAAACCTATCACCAACGAGGTGCAGCTATGGTGGCACAGGGAGTTCTGCCGTTCCAGTACCAGGCCGAGGAAGGCTCGTCAGGGATGACGGCGTTGGCCGGGCTGCCGGTATATTTGGAACTATTGCAGGCGATGGGGCTCAGGCAGAGCATCGAGCGTCGGGTAAAGGTGCGTGAAGAGACCCAGGGCTGGACGGACGCCCAGGTGATCTGCTCGCTGGTGCTGCTCAACTTGGCGGGTGGGGAGAGCGTGGACGATCTGGGCATCCTGGAGGCCGACGGGGGGTTCGCCCAGGTGCTGCGCCGGGTGGAGACTCACGGGATGAGCCAGCGCGAGCGCCGGGCGCTCAAACGCCGCTGGCGCAAGCCACGGCGCCGGGCGGTGCCTTCGCCGTCGGCGGTGTTCCGCTACCTGGAGGCGTTTCACGACGAGGAGCAAGAGGGGCGGCGCGAGCCGGGCAAGGCGTTTATCCCGCTCCCCGGCGAGCCTTTGCTGGGGCTGCGACGCATCAACTGCGAGGTGGCGGCCTTCGTGCAGAGCCACTCGCCCCAGGGGGTGGCGACCCTGGACATCGATGCCACCCTGGTGGAGACCCACAAATCCGACGCGTTTTACTGCTACAAGCACTTCAAGGCCTACCAGCCCCTGAATGTCTACTGGGCCGAGCAGGAGCTGGTCGTGCACTCGGAGTTCCGTGACGGCAACGTGCCGGCGGGATATGAGCAGTTGCGCGTGTTCCAGGAAGCGCTGGCCTCGATGCCGCCGGGGGTAGGAAAGGTCTACCACCGCTCCGACACGGCAGGCTGCCAGCAAGACCTCCTCAAGTACTGCGCCCAAGGCCGCAATAAGCGCTTCGGCGTGATCGAGTTCGCCATCGGAGCCGATGTCACCCCAGCATTTAGAGCGGCGGTGGCTGAGCTGGCCGAGAAAGACTGGCACCCCATCGGCCAAGACCCTGACGACGAGTCGAGTCCCCCCCGGCAGGAATGGGCCGGGGTGTGCTTCGTCCCCGCCTGGGCCGGCCACAGCAAGAACGGCCCCGACTACCGATTCCTGGCCATCCGCGAGCCGTTGCACCAACTGGAACTCCCGGGCCTGGAAGACCAGATCTGCCTGCCTTTTCCCACCATGGATTTCGCCGATCAGCGGCGCTACAAACTGTTCGGGCTGGTCACCAACCGGGATCTGCCGGGCCAAGAGCTCATCCGGTGGCATCGCGAACGCTGCGGAAAAAGCGAGGAGGCTCACGCGGTGATGAAGGAGGATCTGGCCGGAGGGCGGCTCCCCTCGGGAAACTTCGGGGCCAACGCCGCCTGGTGGGCCATCATGATCCTGGCCTTCAACCTCCACGCGGCCATGAAGCGCATTGTGCTCGGCGGGGAATGGGCGAAAAAACGAATGAAAGCCATGCGATTCAAGCTGATCCACGTGCCGGGCCGCCTCGTCCGCCACGCACGCGGGCTGCTCATCCGCCTGTCCGGCGAACATCCATCATTCCAGACCCTGCTCGACGCCCGCCGCACCATCCTCACCCTGGCTCACGCACCTCCACCACCCTGAGCGGCACTGATACCCCAGGAAATGCCTCCCATCCAGAGACCCTTCCCCGCAGGGTCATGCGCCGGTGTGCCCTCCGGCAGCCTTTTTGCCTCACCAAACAGCCACTCACCGCCAAAAACATCAACACGCCCCCTCCCCAGGCTACCAGGAGCAACCAAACCCTCAAAACCCTCGCGCCGGTTCCCCTTCCCACCCATCCAGAAGCTTGGCGGTGGATTATGGAGATGATTGCCTCTTGACTTATCTCAGTTGATAATCTAAAATAAATTCAACGGACAAGTTTCGCTTGTCCAAACAAACCGGAAAGGGGGCCGGAACACCGAATTTTACAAAACGAAGCCAATTACGTTTGCAATATCAGTGTGTTGAAAATTGGCTTTTTGCAGCATTCCCGATCCTCAATCGAAATCGTTTGTAAATCCCTGGCCATTCGTGCTTCCTGCGAAAGGCGGATAGGTAGATAGAAGGCCAGTGATTAACAGCATTTGCGGGGGAACTCGTCTCCCCGCGCCCCCCTTTTCCGCAAACAGCGTCCCATGTCAGTGATTGGCATATGTGCAACAGTTTGGAATGACTCGATATTGGGGTACAGGGTAGGGACACGGCATGCCGTGTCCGTACACCCCTGTTGGGGATTCCAAAGGGGCTTTCCAAATCAGCACTGCCTTTTGGCCGCCGGAGGCAGAGGGTTTGATGATGAAGTTGCTGTCCGATCCTGAAAATAACAGCGCCCGATCGTTTTACCCCAATCCCTTCCTCTCTATAAAATCCATCAGCGTGCGGCTGCACGCGTCGGCGTGGGAGCAGGCCAGACCGTGCCGGGCGCCGGCGAAGACCTGGAGTTCGCAGCCGGGGATTAGCTTGTGAATCTCGCGGGTGAGGTCCAGGGAGACGAAGGGGGAGGCGTCGGGCGCCATCAGCAGGGCAGGCACGGCGATGCTGGGCAGGGATCGGGTGAGGTCGGTACCGATCAGCAGGTCGGCCAGATCGAGCACGCTGTCCGCGGAGGAAGCGCTCTGCACCTCATCGAACCAGCGGTAGACCTGGTCCGCTACGGCTCCATCATGGAAGCGCAAGGGCATCATCTGCTTGGACCAGGCGGGCATCCCCTCGCGCCCGATAAAGTCGCGCCATTCCCGCACGCGCTGAATGGAACCGCCGATGTGGGAGGTGGATAACGCAGTGACGCTGAGCAACCGCGTACCGTGGTTGATCGCCGTGGCCAGGGCCACGGTGCCGCCCAGGGATTCCCCCACCAGGTGAAATTTCTTCGTGCCGCTGGCGCCGGCAATGGCCAACACGTCGTCCACCAGCAAGTCCATGCTCCAGGGGAATCCCGCCCCAGGCACCGCGGAACGGCCGAAGCCACGGGTATCGAATCGCACCACCCGATAGTGCGCACTCAACGTGGGCAGCCACCCGGCCCAGATATCCGCATTGGTGGCGACGCCGTGGCAGAAGAGAATCGTGGCGGGCCGCTGCACCCAGGGCAGGGGGCACTCATGGACCTCATAATACAGCGATCCGTTTTCCCGTTCCAGATGGGGCATGGGGCATCTCGCAAATGGGAGGATGTATCCCCACCCCCCGTCCCCCTCCCCATTTCATGGAGAGGGGGGGCGCTGCTAACCGCCGTTCCCCTCCCCAAAACGTGGGGAGGGGAGCACCGAGAGACTTCGCAGCGGTGCCGAAGGGCGGGGTGGGGAGCTGTGCCGCAGGGCGGAGTTGAAGGCATAGGCAAATTACTTCGCGTGGAAATGGGGGAGCACTGTCTCGATGAAGGCGTGCCAGGCGTCCCAATCCACCGGGGGACGTGTGGCGATGTTGATCCCCTGGGCGCCGGCTGCGACGAATTCGTTCATCCGATCGATCACCTGCTGGGCGGTTCCGACCAACATGCCCGGGCGCTGATCTTCTGGATGACGAAGGGCTTTTTCCTTGTTGCGCTCGGCAGATTTTTCGTCGGCACCCATGTAGAAGCCCAGGTTGACCGTGCGCCGCACTTCGGCCGGATCGCGCCGGGTCTCGCCGCACACGCGCTCCACCACATCCAGCCGCTGCTTATATTCCTCCGGGCTCACATAGGGTACGTTGAACCCGTCCGCATACTTGGCCGCGAAGGTGGGGGTCTTCACCGGTCCCCGGCCGCCGATCCAGATGGGCAGCTTCTCCTGCACGGGCCTGGGTCCGCAGACCGCGCCGCTGACGCTGTAATACTTGCCCTCGTAGTCGGTGACTTCGCCATCCAGCAGGGATCGGATGATGTGCAACGCCTCCTCCAAGTGCTCGAATCGCTCACCGATGGGAGGGAAGCGGTAGCCGAAGTCTTCGAACTCTTCCTGAAACCACCCCGCGCCCACGCCCAGGTTGCAGCGACCGCCGCTGATATGGTCGATGGTCACCGCGGCCTTGGCCAGCAGGCCCGGGCTGCGGTAAAGCGCGCAGAACATCAGGCAGCCCACCTGCACCCGTTTGGTGAGCGCCGCCAGCGCCGCCATGATGGCGACCCCCTCGAAGCACGGCTCGGTGCGGTCGCGCAGGGGATTGGAGTAGAAATGGTCCCAGACCGAGATCCAGCGGAATCCGGCCTCGTCCGCTTCCCTCCACAGGCGGAGCAGGTCCGCCATCGAAATGTCCTGGGGCCCGGTGTGCAATCCTATGTCGACAGCCATGGTGCTCCTCGCGTGTGTAGCGGGCAGGTTGTTGCCGGGCCGGAATCGCCGGCGCGGACCGCCCCCTTCGGCAGATGATGTTGTTCAGTAGATGATTACCGAACGAATCGCCTTGCCCTCGTGCATGTAGTCGAAGGCTTTGTTGATATCGTCCAGGGGCATGGTGAAGCTGACCATCTCATCTACCTTGATTTCCCCTCGCAGATACATTTCCACGTATTCGGGAAGCTGCGAGCGGCCCTTTACGCCGCCGAAGGCAGTGCCCTTCCACACGCGTCCGGTGACCAGTTGGAAGGGGCGGGTGGAGATTTCCTGGCCGGCGCCCGCCACACCGATGATGATCGACTGGCCCCAGCCCTTGTGGCAGCATTCCAGCGCCGAGCGCATGAGGTCCACATTACCCACGCATTCGAAGGCGTAATCCACACCCCCGTCGGTCATGTCGACGATAACCTCCTGCAAGGGCGCGCCGTGATCCTTGGGATTGACCGTATCGGTGGCACCGAGTTGATGGGCGAACTCGAACTTGGCCGGGTTCACGTCCACTGCGATGATGCGCGCAGCCTTGGCCAGCGCGGCGCCCTGGATCACGCTCAGCCCGATGCCCCCCAGGCCGAATACCGCCACGGTGGCTCCCGGTTCCACCTTGGCCGTATTCAGCACGGCGCCGATACCGGTGGTCACTCCGCAGCCGAGCAGGCAAACCTTGTCCAGGGGCGCCTTGGGGTTGATCTTCGCCAGGGCGATTTCGGGAAGCACCGTGTATTCGGAAAACGTGGAGGTGCCCATGTAGTGGAATACCGTGCTGCCGTTGCGGGAGAAGCGCGAGGTGCCGTCGGGCATGAGCCCTCTGCCCTGGGTCGCGCGGATCGCCTGGCACAGATTGGTCTTGCCCGACTTGCAGAATTTGCACTGCCCGCATTCAGGCGTATAGAGCGGAATCACGTGATCGCCCGCTTTGACGCTGGTCACCTGGGGCCCCACCTCCTGGACGACGGCGCCGCCTTCATGCCCCAGCACGGTCGGGAAAATCCCCTCCGGATCGGCGCCCGATAGGGTGAAGGCATCGGTGTGACACACGCCGGTAGCCACCACCTTGATCAAGACCTCGCCGCTCTTGGGCCCGTCCAGATCGAGTTCTTCCAACTCCAAGGGCTTGCCCGCCTCCCATGCAACCGCCGCTCGAGTTTTCAATGATCCCTCTCGTGTTTCAATGAATGGTTCGACGGTATTGTGGACCGTCCACCGCCGCCGGAGGTGAACCATACAAGAATCCTGCAAGGAGTGAAATACCGGATGGGCGGTCAAATCATCTATCGGCGCGCCAGATGTTCGCTGACCCTACCGCGCCGTAATGGGCCACAGCGCCTCGACGCGGCCGTTGCGGCAGCAGACGTACCAATTGTAGAGGTTCACGGTGGGGTCGCAGTGACCGGGAATGAGCTTGATGCGGTCGCCGATACGCGGGCCGCTCGATGGATCGCCCAATGCGATGATGCCGTGTTCATCAGAAGCTCGGGTGTAGATAGCCTCCGGTTCATCCACGACCTGGGGCATGCCCGAATCGATGCTGAGCGCCTTGAGACCGGCGTCCACGATCGCCCGCTCAGCCACGGGTCGGCTGATGCACGTGGACAGCACGAACAGGCTGTGCTCGAATTCGTCGGCGGGAGCGCCGCCCTCCCCCAGATTCTTGGCGTAGTCCACATCCATGAAGACATAGGATCCGGCTTGCAACTCGGTGTAGACGCCGCTATCCCGCTCGAAGGGATAGGTGCCAGTTCCCGCCCCGGTGACTCTTTCGCAAGGGATGCCTTCTTTTTCGAGCAGTTCCAGGCACTCGCGTATCTTGTTCACCGCAGCCTGGATCGCTTCCCGGCGTTGCTCGTGGGGCCGCAAATGCTGGGCCGCTCCGTGGTAGGCCTGAAACCCCGCAAAGCGCAAACCCGGTGCGGCCACGATGCGCCGGGCAAGCTCCAATGCCGGGGCGCCGGGTTCCACACCGCAGCGGGGCGTGCCCACATTAACCTCCACCAGAACGGGTATCTCGGCCTCGGCGGCACGGGCAGCTTCGCTCAGCGTTTCGACGTGAATCGGGTCATCGGCGCAGACCGCCACATTTGCCTGCCTGGCGAGGGCAGCCAGCCGCGCCAATGGTGATTTTCCCACCACCTCATTGGTCACCAGCACGTCGGGAATGCCCGCTTGCACCATCGCTTCCGCCTCGCCGAGGGTCTGGCAACAGATCCCGATGGCGCCCAGGGCCATCTGCCGGTGGGCTATCATGGGCGATTTGTGGGTCTTGGCATGCGGCCTCAATCCCACCGAAGATCCCTTCAAGGCATCGGCCATGCGCCCAAGATTGCGTTCGAAGGCACCCATTTCTATCAGCAGAGCCGGTGTATCCACCTCTTCCAGGGTCATCCCCACTCGTGCCGGCTGGCGCATGGTCATGGACCCTCCTCCTGGCTAGATGATAACTTGTATTTGGGATGCGGTTCGCTACGGGGGGCCGTTGTGCGCTCGGCAGTATATCTCCCAGAGGTGGCATCGGGTCAAGTCGCGCATGGCCGCCGAGCTGGTGTGACATGGCTTCACTCAGGTTGACTGGAAACCGGCTTCGTGTCAGAAATTGACTTAAGTAATCCCCAACTGGTGCGATATGCCCATCACCGACACACTCCAAAACGCCAAACGCCTCGAAGCCACGGGCGCAACGCCGGAGCTTTCCCAAGCAATCTCGGCGATTGTGGAGGACGCAGCTCAGGCCGGTCAGCAGGATTTGAAGGAATTCATCCGGCAGGAATTCGCGGCTTTTCGGACCCAATACAAAGCGGACATGCAGGCCCAGAGCACGGAGTTGAAACAAGAGATCGGCGAGTTACGCACGGTGACGAAACAAGAGATCGCCCAGGCGCGCGCGGAGTCCAGGGAATATTCCCTGAAACTCCAGGTCGAGATGCACTCCCTGGCACGCGATCAGCTGCTCAAAATCGTTGCAGCCATGGCCATGATGCTGGGCATAGTCACTGCCATCATCAAGTTGTTTCCCAACGCCTGAGCGGGTCCTCCAAGGTGAGGCCGATCACGGTCGTACCGATTCCGGCGCGCTATTGGCGCGCTCTTCCCGCCCCTCTACGAATCCCCGAATCAGATCGTCATAGATCTCACGCCGGCGAATGAGGCGGGCGGCGCCGTCCTGCACCATCACCTCGGCGGGGCGTGGGCGCAGGTTGTACTGGGAACTGAGGCTGATGCCGTAAGCGCCCACGTCGCGCAGGGCCAGCACCTGGCCGGTTTCGGGCGTGGTCAGTTCGCGCTCCTCGATGCCCGATTTGCCCTGGGTGAAGACATCTCCCGACTCGCAGATGTTGCCCGCCACGACCACGGGCGCCGCATCGCCTTCGACAGCCGAGGCGTTGATTATCTGGTGATAGGCGCCGTACATGATCGGCCGTACCAAATGGTTGAAGCCCGAATCGGTGCCGACAAAGATGTGGCCCGGCGTGCTGTGCACGTTGGTTACGCGCACCAACAGGGTACCCGATTGGGCCACCAGGAATCGGCCCGGTTCCAGCTTCATCTTGAGCGGGCGGCCGTATTTCTTGCAAAAGGCGGCGAATCGGCGGGTCATCTCGCGCCCCAATTCCTCCAGAGGCAGCGGCGATTCGCCTGGGCGGTAGGGGATGCCATAGCCCCCGCCGAAGTCGATAAATTCCAAACGAGGCAGCCGGGCCGCGGCGGCGAGGATGACTTCCATGGCCGCCAGCATATGGTCCGGTTTGAGGATCCCCGTCCCGATATGGGAATGGACGCCCGTGAGGGTAAGCCGGTGGCGCTCGACGATTTCCCCGATACGTTCCAGGTCGCTGTGGTAGATTCCGAACTTGGAATCGGGGCCTCCGGTGATAACGTGGTGGTGGTGGCCGTCCCCCACGTCGGGATTAATGCGAACCGAGACGCGCCCTCCTGGATTCATGTCTCCCAAACGCTCCAGCTCGCCCAGGGACCCCACATTCACCGCCACGCCTTGATCCAGCGCGTAACGCAGATCCTCGCTGGTGGTGTTGTTGCCGGTGAAAAGAATCTGCTCCGGCCGGAACCCCACCTCCAGGCAGAGCCGCACCTCAAATGGCGAAACGGCGTCGATACACAGACCCTCATCCTTGATGATGTGCAGGATTGCCGGGTTGGGATTGGCCTTGAGGGAATAGTGGATGTCCGGTGCTGCCTCGGTGAAGCTCTCCTTGAACCGCCGGCACTGGCGGCGGATCACAGCCTCCTCGTAAACGTAGAGCGGTGTGCCGTGCTGACGGGCGAGGTCTTCGGCCGCACAGCCACCCAGATAGAGCCGATTGCCGCGGACGTCCATCACGCCCCCTTGATGCGCGTGGATTCTCCCGCCCACATGCGCTCGCGCAGAAGAAATTTCTGCACTTTGCCGGTGGAGGTGCGGGGCAGAGCCTCGAAGACCACCTCCCGCGGGCACTTGAAATGGGCCAGCCGTTCGCGGCAGAAAGCGATCACCTCCTCGGCGGTCAGGCTTCGGCCTTCCTTGGGCAGCACGAAGGCCACCGGCACTTCGCCCCAAGTCGCGTCGGGGCGGGAAACGACGGCCACTTCCTGCACCGAGGGATGTCCGGCCAGTGTGTTTTCCACCTCCACCGTCGAGATATTCTCGCCGCCGCTGATGATAATGTCCTTGGCCCGATCCCGCAGTTCGAAATATCCGTCGGGGTGAAGCACTCCCAGATCGCCGCTGTGGAACCAACCGCCGCGGAAGGCATGGGCAGTGGCCTCCTCGTCGCGGAAGTAGCCCTTCATCACCATATTTCCGCGCATGGCGAGTTCGCCCATGGTCTGTCCGTCGGCAGGTACCGGCTCGTTGTTCTCGTCGAGCAGGGCCAGCTCACCAGACATCAGGTTGGCCACGCCCTGCCGCGCGACCTTTTGCGCGTAGTCCTCAAGGGACAGGGTCAGCCACTCGTCCTGCACCTCGCAGACCGTGAACGGGCCGTAGGTTTCCGTCAGTCCATACAAGTGGGTCACTTCCACGTTCATGCGCTGCATGGCGGCGATGAGCGCCGGAGAAGGCGGTGCGCCGCCGGTGGCGCCGTGCACCTTGTTTTCGAACCGCAGCGATTCCGCGTCGGGCAGATTGGCCAGGAATTGCAACACCACCGGCGCTCCGCAAAAATGGGTCACCCCCTCCGCACGGATCAGGTCGCGCACGATGGCGCCATCCACCGAGCGCAGGCATACGCTGGCCGCTCCGACGCCCGGCACACCCCAGGTGAAGCACCAGCCGTTGCAATGGAACATGGGCAGGGTCCAAAGGTAGACGGAACGGTGACTGAGCCCGTTTTGCACCAAGTCGCAGACCGCATTCAGGTAGGCCGCGCGATGGGTGTACATCACGCCCTTGGGCCTTCCGGTGGTGCCGCTGGTATAGTCGATGGCGATGATCCCGTGCTCATCTGCCAGTGGAAGCCGTGGATCGTCACCGGCCGATCCGGCCAGGAAAGCTTCGTAATCGATCCAATTTTCAGGGCGCCACGGTGTATCCTCACCGGCGGCGGCGTAATCGAAGTGGGGATCGTCGTATACGATCACCCGCCTCATGCCTTTGACTTCCGGCCATATCGGCTCGATCAACGGCAGCCACCCGCGATCGATCAGCAGCACCTCCGCCTGGGAGTGATCGAGGATGTAGGCCACCTCCCGGCCGGCCAGGCGTGTATTGATGGCCACGATGACAGCGTCGGCCATGGGGATTCCGAAGTGCGCCTCCAACAACGGGGGGACGTTCGGCGCCAGCACGGCCACCCGGCTTCCTGCTGTCAGACCCAGCCCGAGCAGCCCATTGGCCATGCGGCACACGCGATCGAAGAATGCCCCGTAGCTCCATCGCCGGTCCGCATAGATCACCGCGGGCCGCGTGGGAAAGACCCCTGCGCTGCGCCGCAATAGGCTCAACGGGGTCAAAGGTGCCCTGTTTACAGTGGTCGGGTAGGTCATCGATTCCTCGTTACGCCTGATCGACAGATCGAAATTTTCCGCCGGTGGCACGTGGGTCGGTCCCTGTTCGCCGGCGGCTGGGCCACCGCGGAGTCGCCAAGTTCCAGGCCCATAATAACCATTAACATTTTCAATTCAATCGGTTATGCTGGTGAAACAGCGGTTGCCCAGCCGTCGGCGCCAGGGACCGCAGCTTATTCCAATCTCCCGCTGCCAACAGGCGGAACCATGATGGCACGCCGCCAAAATCGTGAAAAGCAGAGCATGCACATATTGCTCAACATCCCGGCCGGCCAAGAGTTCGGCAATGACGGTTCGGTCGATTCCAGGGGCAGTTCGCGTGCCCTTTGGCTGCCTTTGGCGATTGCTGTCGCCTTGACGTTCTTCGTCGTGGCCTGCGGTGGTGCCGAGCCCGACGGCGTGGCTGAGCCGGAAACCGAACCGGAGGCGGAGGAGCAGATAGCGGAGGAAGCGGACGAGGAGAATGACGACTTCGTAGAAGAGGAGCCGCCGGCCGACGAGGTAGACGAGTCCGCAGAGCAACAAGACGAGCAGCTCGCCCAGGAGGGACCCACCACGGAGGAACTGGCCGCGCAAAATGCGCGTGAAGAGGAAGAGCGACGCCGGGAGGCACAAGCCAGGGAGTCAGCCATGGGAGCCGAAATGATGGCGCATGACTTCACCGGCGAACCGGGGTCGGAAATGGGAAATTTACCTGCGCCCTGGCCCCCGGAGAAGTCCCTGGAAGAAATCCTGGAAGAAGAAGAGACGTCCGAGGATGCGTTCGAGCCCGAAGAACCGGTCGCAGGATATCGAGGCGAGCGGTTGGCCGCCGTCGCTCCCGGATTATTAACGGAATCCCAAAGATCAGCTGCGTCAAGCGCCACTCCGGTGCAAGTCGCAGTACTCCACCAGCCGGGCCAGGAAGAAATCGCGTTGGGCATCGCGCTGGTCATAGAATCGTTTCAGCGCAAGAATCTGGAAAAGGCCGTCGGCGCACCGGTTAAGATCGCATTCATATCCCGCGCACCGGAACCGCAGTCCACGCCCAACCTCATCCGATACCGGGAGGGCGCCCTGCAGGCCGCCTTGCAAGTCGCCAGTGTGTTGCCCAGCGCCCAGTCACTGGAGCCCATGAACGAACAGGAACAGGCGCGCCTGGGCATCGACATATATATATACGTCGGCGAAGGTAGCCGATAGCAGAGCCGCTGCATCGATCTCTCGAACAATTTGATCAGGCGCGCAGGGCCGGATTTTTATAGAATGGCTTCGCGACGACCTCCGCCGCGACGGGTTTACCGCGAATCTCGACCGCCAGCGCCGTGCCCACTTTGGCCATTTCCCGCCGCACGCGAGCCAAAGCGATGGCCTTGCCGGTGGTGGGTGAAAGCGTGCCGGAAGTGCAGATTCCAGCCGGTTCGCCTCCAGCGGTCTCCTTTCCTCTTTCCCATCTAGGGTCTCCCTCAGCCGGGCCGAGCACGGGGTACCCGGCCCGGGGAATGCCACGCCCACGGAGTTCCAAGGCGACCGACGCGTGACTCGTTCCCCTGGCCTTGACGGCCTTCAGGGCTTCCTTGCCGACGAAGTCGCCGCTCGCAGCTAACATCTCTGTCTTATCTAATTTCACGGCCCAGGCCAATCCCGACTCCAACGGGTTCCACTCTTCCCGGAGTTCGTGGCCATATAAGGACATACAGGCCTCCAGGCGCAGGGTATCCCTCGCTGCCAAACCAATCGGGGCGAATCCCATCTGGCCGGTGAGCGCATCCCAGATTGCCGGGGCGTCGTCCAGGGCGACCGCAATTTCACAGCCCGGTTCGCCGGTGTAGCCGGTGCGCGCGACAAAGACCGGCCTGCCCATCGCCTTGGTTTGCGCGAAATGGTAATAGCGCAACGTTCCCGGTGGCTGGGCAAAATGAGGCGCCAGCATGGCGAAGGCCTGGGGTCCCTGCAGGGCAAACAAGCAATAATCGGCGGAAAGATCTTCCACCGTCACGCTGAACGGTTGGGCCAGTTGGCGGAGCCACGCGAGGTCCTTTTCGCGGGTCGCACCGTTGACGATCATGCGATAGCGGGTCGCGCCATACCGGTAGACGATCACATCGTCCAGGACGCCGCCATCCCGCCGGCACATCGCAGAATAACGCGCCTGTCCCTCCCCCATGCCGGATAGGTCGTTGGTCAAGGCGTATTGCAAAAACGCTTCGGCCTGCTGGCCGTCCACCAGGAACTGGCCCATGTGGGATATGTCGAACACCCCCGCCTCCCGGCGAACCTTGTGGTGCTCCGCGATGGGCTTGGAATAATACATCGCCATGGCATAACCGGCGAACTCGGCCATGTTGGCCGCGTGAGCCTGGTGCCAGTCGTGTAAGGGAAGCTTCTTCATCTGCGAGAATTCCACACTGATCGCCGGTCGTATCCCAGGCCGGAGCAAAAGGGGGAAGACCCAGCGTGCGATCGGATTGCGGCCGGAACGGTTGCACAAGGCGAGATCACCCCAGGGGTACCTTGCCTCCACCGCCGGGGGTATCCAGGACGTAATGCAGCATCGCCAGGTCGGGTGCCATTTCCCGCAACGCCGCGACGATAGCCTGGCCATCCTGCACGGACAAGCGGAAATGTGCCGTGCCCGGCACCAGGTCGGGGTGATGAAGATAATAGGGATGCACGCCCATGCGCATCAGCCGCCGGAATAGGTCGGCCAGTACGGCGGGATCAGCGTTGACCCCGGCGAGCAGTACCGCCTGGTTGTGCAGGGGAATGCCGGCCCTTCTCAGGGTACCCAAAGCCCGCTCCGCTGCGGGCGTGACTTCCCGCGGATGATTGAAGTGGACGCAGACCGTTAGGGGGCCATGCGCCGTCAACGATTCGGCCAAGGATTCCGTAACCCGCCCCGGCTCGACGCACGGCATGCGCGTGTGGATGCGGATCGCTTCCACGTGACCGATGGTACGAAGCTCGCGGATAATCGCCGAAAGCCGCCGGTCCGTGAGCATCAGCGGATCGCCGCCAGAGAGGATCACTTCGCGTACTTGGGGCGTGCGGCGGACGTACGCGATGCCCCTGGCCACCGTGTCCGGCGTGATTTCCGCTCCGGCCAAAGTTTTGCGTTTGCGCATGCAGAAACGGCAGTACATCGGACACAGGTCGGTCACCAGCAGGAGTACCCTGTCGGGATAACGGTGGGTCAGGTGGGGCACAGGCGCGTACTCGGGATCGTCCTCCGCCAAGGGATCCTGATCCATCTCGGCCTCACCCAACTCGGCCGCCGATGGGACGGCCTGGCGCCAGATGGGATCGCCCGCCTCACCGATCAGGCCGAGATAATGATGAGGCACCCGCAGCCGGAAACGATCGCTGACCGCGGCGACCTCTTCGAGATCAAGCGGAAGGCGCTGCGCCAGACCCTGTGCCGTCCACTCCGCCCGGCGCAGTGAGGATGGGCCGGTTGCCCCGTGATCTTCGTCTGGCGGTGTGAATTCGGATTGGCGCGAACTGTCTGAAGGGTGCTCAGGCGTTTTTTCGCGAGATGAGTTTTGTTTAAACACCGTGGGGCGACAGGTTAATACCATTAGGAGGCTTTGATTTATTGCTTCCGGCGGGAAGCGGGACGCTGTCCCCCTTCACCCCCTGAAAGAGAGCGAGGCTCCCTTGACCCTATATATATTATTAGACCTGTAACTTACACCTACATGAACAATAATTCAGAGTGCAGGGAACGAGGTTCCCGGCACTCATATTACGTTGCGAAATCAAATTTTTAGATTCACGGAAATATTTAATGCAGAGGCGATTATTCGAAAAAGGGGGGTGCGGGGGGACGTTTTCCCCCGCAAGTATTTTTATGAACATCCCGTTCAGGACACAAGATAAATCACTCGCCGTTTACATTCGTCGCCCATGACGTATAAATAGCGTCGGTTCCAAACGCATCCTATTGACGAGCGGTTACGGTGGTCCGGCCATGGAAGGTTATCTGGTATTGAGCGACGGAAAGGTCTTTTCCGGGCGGCTGCGGGGCGCCCAGGGACAGGCTGCGGGGGAGGTCATCTTCAATACCGCCATGACGGGGTATCAGGAGATTCTCACCGATCCATCCTACAAGGGGCAGATCGTGACGATGACCTACCCTCATATCGGCAATTACGGTACGAACCCGGAGGATGTGGAATCGCGAAGAACCTTTGCCGCCGGCCTGATCGTCAAGGAACTCAGCCTCGTGGCCAGCAACTGGCGCGCCACGGAAAGCCTGGACGAGTACCTCGCCCGAAACGATATTACCGCCCTGGAGGGGATCGATACACGCGCGCTGGTGATCGCCCTGCGCGAACGGGGTGCCATGCCCGGACTGATCGCACCAGCTGCAGGCAACGATCTCGATGCGCTGCGGCGGGAGGCCGCCGCCCTGCCCGGCATGGAGGGTATGAACCTTGCCGCCGAGGTCTCCGTCGAGAGCGGCTATCGGTGGGAGGATCTGCAAGACCCACCCGCCGGTGCCGAGCCCGCGCGCTTTCGCGTGATCGCCTACGACTTCGGACTGAAATACAACATCGCCCGCATGTTCGCCGAACGCGGCGTGGCTCTGGAAATCGTTCCTTGGGCTTACCCGGCGGATGAGGTGCTGGCCCGGCGGCCCGACGGGATTTTCCTTTCCAACGGTCCCGGAGACCCCGAGCCGGTACACGAGGGCGTGGCCAACGTGAAGCGGCTGCTGGGACAAGTGCCCATTTTCGGCATCTGCCTGGGCCATCAGATACTATCCCTGGCCCTGGGCGGGCGCACCTACAAACTGAAGTTCGGCCATCACGGTGTCAACCACCCCGTGAGCGACCTGGCTACCGGCAAGATCGCGATCACCAGTCACAACCACGGTTTCGCCGTAGATGAGGCG
Source organism: SAR324 cluster bacterium (assembly GCA_022574555.1). Lineage (GTDB taxonomy): Bacteria > SAR324 > SAR324 > SAR324 > JACQKK01 > JACZRV01. The sequence continues at coordinate 55,624 of JACZRV010000004.1, read as the reverse complement.
TCGCTGCCCAAGGACGTCCGGGTCACCCACCGCAACCTCAACGACGGCACCGTCGAAGGCATCGAGTCCCTCACCCATCCAGCTTTCTCCGTGCAGTACCACCCCGAGGCCAGCCCCGGCCCCCACGACGCCGCATACTTGTTCGAGCAGTTTATCGGAATGATGGAATAGGCTTGAGGCTTGAGTCCTGAGGCTTGAGGGGTGGGAGGCGTTGAATTTACTGAAGGAGTGATCGAATGAGGCCCGATAGGGTTTTCGCAGTCTCGGTTTGAAGCGCTTCAAGATGCTCGGCGCGGTTCTCGGCAAGAAACCAAGTCGCTGGGATAAATCGATGAGGTACCCCAGTTCGCGAACGGAGCCGAAAGCGATGTTCAGGAACTGGCGATATTCTCTTTGCCCATCTCGCGCACATCCCTCGACAATATTGGTGGGTACAGACACTGCGGCACGTCGAATCTGACTCGTGATTCCATATTGTTCCTCTCGGGGGAAGTCCTGAATCGCTTTGTAAACCTCAATGACAAGTGAATCGGCCAATTGGAAGGCTTTCAGTCTTCTATGATCTCGCATGGCCTTGTCCTACACGCGTAGTTCGCGATTGACCATGGGCACAGACAATACGAACCTTTTACTTTGCTCACGCCTCAAGCCTCAGGACTCAAGGCTCACGCCTCAAGGCTCAGGACTCAAGACTACTTGAACGCGGACATCACCTGGGCGGACCAGGCGCGCATGAAGCCGGTTTTATCGTCGAACCCAACGTGCATGCAGAACTGGTGGGCACCCGCTTCGGCCGCGGATTCGATCTTGGCGATGCACTCCTGGGGCGTGCCGGCGATGGCCATGCGGTCGGCCAGATAGTCCACCAGTCCCAACTCTTCGATCAGGCGGACGTTGTCGCTGCCCGGCTGCTGGTGCTGATCGAAGCGGTAGCGCCGCTTCACTTCGCGGATCTTGGGTTCCAGGTCGCCGGGGATGTGCTTGCCGATGGTAGTGAAGCGCGCCAGATGCTTCGCCCCGGAGGCGAGGGACATTTTGATCATGTCGATCGCCGCGTCACGCGTGTCAGCGACGGCGGACCAGTGGAACCACCACAAATCGAGGTCGTCCAATGACCGGCCGGACTTTTCCGCGCCGGTGCGCACCCGGATGATCGAGTCCTCGATCACCTCCGGCAGTAGGCCAGTGAGAATGATCACGCCGTCGGCGATCTCTCCGGCGAGCTCCAGGGTCTTGGGTCCCGAGGCGGCAACGTAAATGGGCACCCTCGGCCCCTCCCAGGTCAGCTTGACCTGCCTCCCGTGATACTCGGCAATGCCCTTGGATTGCAGATCCTGGATGGCGGTCGTGTAGGCTCGCAACTCTGCCAGATCGGCTGGATCGACGCCGGCATTGTGCACCGCGCTATCGCCCGTGCCGATCCCCAGGATAGCGCGGCCCGGAGCCAGTTCGGCCACCGTGGCAATCGCCGAGGCGGCGACCGCGGGGTGGCGCGTCATCGGGTTGATCACCAAGGGTCCGAACCGGACGCGCTCCGTGTTTAACGCGCACAGGGTCGTGCCGACGAACACCTCGCGATACAGCGACTGGGAATCGGCGATGCCGATCATGTCGAAGCCGGCCGCCTCAGCGGTCTGGCACCAATCGATATACTCGCTCGCCGGACTCGGCAATAGCGTGATCCCGAACTTGACGGACGATTCCACGTGACGCCCCATTGATTCGATTTCAGGTGGCAAGGAGAGTGACTTCACCCGTCAAGCCTGGCCTCCCCCTGCTTGAGCCGTTCCGTTTCGTCGTGGGTGAGGAGGGCATCGACGAATTCGTCGAGATCGCCGGCAAGCACAGCGCTGAGCTTGTAGGCGGTGAGGTTGATGCGGTGGTCGGTCACACGGCCCTGGGGGAAATTGTAGGTGCGGATGCGCTCGCTGCGGTCACCCGAACCCACCAGGCTTTTTCGTTGGGCGGCCTGCTCCTGCCGTTGTTCCTCCAGCATGCGTTCATAGAGCCGCGCCCGTAGGATCTTGATCGCCTTGCCCTTGTTCTTGTGCTGGGATTTCTCGTCCTGGCACTGCACGACGATGCCCGTGGGCAAGTGAGTAACGCGCACCGCTGAATCGGTGGTGTTGACACTCTGCCCGCCGGGACCCGAGGAGCGGAACACGTCGACTCGCAGATCGTTGGGGTTGATTTCCACCTCCACCTCGTCCGCCTCGGGCAGCACGGCCACGGTCGCGGCGGAAGTGTGGATCCGTCCCTGGGCCTCGGTCACCGGCACGCGTTGCACCCGATGCACCCCGCTTTCGAACTTGAGTTTCTTGAAGACCTCGTTGCCGTCGATCCCGACGATGACTTCCTTGAACCCGCCTTTCTCGCTGAGGCTCGAGCTGAGCAGCTCGGTGCGCCATCCCTGTTGCTCGGAGTAGCGCAGGTACATCTTCAACAAGTCTCCGGCGAAGAGTGCAGCCTCCTCGCCGCCGGTTCCGGCACGGATTTCCAGCACGATATCGCTGTTGTCGAGGGGATCCCGGGGGAGTAGCAGCGTCTTCAGTCCCTGCTCGGATTCCGCCAGGTGCTTGCGCAGGCCGGGAAGTTCCTCCCGGGCCAGGTCCTTGAATTCCTGGTCTTCGTCAGGGTCGGTAAGGATTTGCTGCTGGCTGGCCACTTCGCTCGCCAAGCGCGTGTATCGTTGGTAGGCCTCGACTACGGGAGAGAGTTCGGCGTGCTCCTTGGTGAGCTTCCGGTAGCGGGGCTGATCCTGAATCACCTCGGGATCGCACAACAGCCGGTTGATCTCCTCGAAGCGCGCGTCGATTTCCTTCAGGTTCTCGATCATCCGAACGCCCGGAGAGTTTAGCAGGCAGGATCAGGCGGATTGGGACTGGGCTTTGGCATACCGGCGGCGGAATTTCTCGATGCGCCCAGCGGTATCGATCAACTTCTCCTTGCCCGTGAAAAAGGGATGGCACGCCGAACATATTTCGATGTGGCGTTCACCACCCATGGTGGACATGGCGACGAACCTCTCCCCGCAAGCGCAGATATACTGGGTTTCTTCATATTTGGGATGAATATCGGCTTTCATTTTTCCTGACTCGATTGGTTCGGCGTAAATAATTCGGATGAACAACTGATCCGCATCGTCCCCCGGCGGGAATCCCAAACGGCCCAAAGCCTACATTTTGTCCATCATATCAAGAAACTCGGCGTTGGTCTTAAAATTGACCAGCTTACTCGCCAAAAATTCCATGCTCTCCACCACGTTGAGCGGCTGAAGCACTCGCCGCAACACCCAGATACGATCCAGGTCGCACTTTTGGATCAGCAATTCCTCCTTGCGCGTGGCCGACCGCGAGATATCGATGGCCGGAAAGATGCGCTTGTCCACCAACTTGCGATCGAGGGCCAACTCCAGATTGCCGGTACCCTTGAATTCCTCGAAGATCACCTCGTCCATCCGGCTGCCCGTATCCACGAGCGCCGTGGCGATGATGGTGAGTGAGCCTCCCTCCTCCACGTTGCGTGCCGCGCCGAAAAATCGCTTGGGCTTGTGCAGTGCGTTGGCATCCACCCCGCCGGACAGGATTTTTCCGCTGGGTGGCACGACCGAATTGTAAGCCCGCGCCAAGCGCGTGATCGAATCGAGCAGGATCACGACGTTCCTTTGATGCTCTACCAGCCGTTTGGCTTTCTCGATCACCATCTCAGCCACCTGCACGTGCCGTGTGGCCGGCTCGTCGAAGGTCGAGCTGATCACCTCACCCTCCACCGACCGCTCCATATCGGTGACTTCTTCCGGCCGTTCGTCAATCAGCAACACCATCAACTGGGTATCGGGATGGTTGACGGAGATCGAATTGGCGATGCTCTGCAGGATCATCGTTTTGCCGGTACGCGGCGGGGCCACGATCAGGCCACGCTGGCCCATGCCTATCGGACAAACGAGATCCATGATGCGGGTGGTCAGTTCCTCGGGGTCCCGTTCCAGAATAACGCGCTCGTCCGGGTAGAGAGGCGTCAGATTGTCGAACAGGATCTTGTCCTTGGAAATATCCGGCGGCTCGAAATTGAGATCCTCCACCTTGAGCAGCGCATAATAGCGCTCGTTTTCCTTGGGTGGCCTGATCTGCCCTGAGATGGTATCTCCCGTGCGCATGTTGAAGCGGCGGATCTGCGACGGCGATACGTAGATATCGTCCGGTCCGGGCAGATAATTGTAGTCCGGTGAGCGGAGGAAGCCGAATCCGTCCGGCAAGGTTTCCAAAACACCGGCTCCGTAAATCAATCCATTCTTGTTGGACTGAGCCTCCAAGAGCGAGAAGATCAGTTCCTGCCGGCGGAGGCTGCTGGCATTCTCGATATGGAAATTCCTGGCCCTCTGATTCAATTCCGCGATGCTCAGCCGTTTCAACTCGGTCAGATCCAACGGCTTGGGCGGGCTGGCCGAGGAAGATGTGGCTGTGGAAGAATTGGAGGCTGAAGCCGAGGAACTGGATTCGCGGGCTGAAGCCGAGGAACTGGATTCGCGGGATGAAGCCGAGGAACTGGATTCGCGGGATGCCACAGGAGGATCTCGCTTGGCAGGCTCGCTGGCGGCGGTCGAATTTTTCATAGACACAGTTATCTAACGGTTGGGCCTGGCTTGAGGCGGAATCGCACCGGGGCTCTTCCGCACGGTATCAGCGAGGCGTGATTGTCCCATCCGTGATACGCAATTTCCGCAGTGGATGGGCCTGGAATAGTCGATATGCTGATCTAACAGCTGTCCAGGAATGGGCTTGCACCGAGCGGTGGAACTCACCACCGGGCAGGCCGCTCTATCGCTTTTGTATTCGGATGCTCGGTTTTAAGAGTTCAGTCGGGATCGGCGTGATCGATATATTTCGTGCGGCCATGCATCGTGTCAAAATGTACGCTGGCCTGTCAAATTTTGGGATTCAGTGAGAACCCCCGATTGTACGGTCGGGAGCCGCCGGCTGTCGTGGGATTATCGAGAAGAAAGAAACGTGACGATGTCTTAAGTCCACGGTACGTATGATCCTGATCGATGTCAAGCATTTGCATTAGGTGAGTGCATGCGCGCAATCGAGGCGATCGGCTGCTGCCGGTTATTGTTGGCATCGGTGGTTTGTAGGCACGACAATGCGCGCCGCAGAGATACGCTGCCATCATCGGACGCCTCCGGCAACCCCGTTTTTCCCATGTCCCCGGCAACGCATCAGCCGCCGCGAATTCGCCCACGGTGGGGCTCAAGGGGGATCACGCCTTTTCTCGTCTGCATCTTTTTCGGCTCCCTCCAGTGGTCTCGACGCGTCGTTCAGCAATTTGTCCGGCCAGTCCAGGTCCATATTTTCCTGGTAGCGTCGCAGATGCTCCTCCCACTTCGCGATTTGTTCGTCCGATATTCTGGCCGTCGACGAATCGTCCGCAGCGCGAATTTCGGCCGGCTCGTTATCGCCGGTAGAAATGGATTTCTGCGGTTGGGAATCGTTTTGGGCAAACCAGGCGTCGAACGCGTCGTTCGCTCCTCGCGCATCTGATCGTTCGACTTCGGGGTGCGGTACCGGCTTTTCAATCGCAGCGGCACCCTGAACACCTCCACCCATGCGGCGCGAACGATGCGCCAAGGCCGGGCGATAGGGGAAGGGCCGCCAACGATAAACAGTGCGCCGCAGAATGCGGCCTGCGGCCAGGAGATCTCCCGAGAGCGCTGCGAATCCGCTTCGCAAAACATCACCTGCCGCAGCCACAGCATGGGCTCCCGCACGGGTTGAATGGCGCAAGGCCTCATCGCCGCGGGAGAGGAAGTAGCGGCCGAAGGCGAATATCTCGGCAGACCGGCGGCGCCACGATACGAAATACACGATCCGCGTCAAACTGTAGGCCACTCCCCCCAGCAGCAATGCACCACCCAAAACGGACCCGGCCGTGGACTCAGCCCAGTTTCCGCCGGCCCACCCCAACAGACCCGGCCGCCAGGCCCCAGGCGTAGGATCGTGGGACCACAAACCGTGGAACGAGGCCGCGAACAGAAGCAACAAGCCGCCGTGTGCCGCGTAGTGCATCAGTCGTGGACGCCGGCGGGGGAAGGCGAACCAATTGCCGATCAGCAACGGGATGAGCCAACTGGCGGCACCGAATCCTTCCAGGAGCGATCCGCCCACCAGCGCACCGGCGAGTCCCAGTGCATTATGCACGCCTTCGCTCGGAGAGAGCAGATTGAGCAGGGTGGGATCGAAGGGATGATACGTAGACAAGCTGATGACCACCAGCGTTGCCGCCAGCAGGCCGATTCCCTTCGGCCACCTACTCCCGTGATACCGTTCCATGGCAACCGGGTTCGGGTAATTCGGGTTCGGGTAATTCTCGTTTCGAGGCCGTGACTAGCCGCCTTTGGCCCAGGGTGCCGCTTTATGCCTGGGAAATCAACCCCTTGGCCGCAAGCAGTGTTCTGATCTGTTGGGCCACGGCGTCATGGACGTAGGGGGTGATGTCCTCCCCCAGCAACGCCAGTTCGCGGATGAGGCTGGAACTGACGACTGAATAGCGCGGTGAGGTGAACATGGCGAGGGTTTCGATCCGGTCGTTCATACCGCGGTTGCCCATGGCTTGCTCCATCTCGGCTTGCAGATCCGTCGAATTTCGCAGGCCCTTGAGAATTATCGTAGCGCCAATGGCCTCGGCATAACGCACCGTGGCTCCGGAGTAGGTCTTGACCGTCACATTTTCAAGAGCGAAGTGCCGCACGTAGGTCTCCATCATTTCCAGCCGTTCTCCCTCGCTGAAGAGATAGGACTTTCCCGGATTGACCGCCAGCCCCCAGACAACGCTGTCGAAAATCCGGGCCCCGCGTTCCATCACGTCCGCGTGACCCCAGGTGGGGGGATTGCCGCTGATCGGGTAGAGTGCGGTAAGTTTGCCGGTCATGGTCTCCTTGTATCCGCCGGGGGAAAAAATATTATTGCAGGGGCCGGAATCAGGCCGCGTGAATGGCATCGCGGGCCAGCTTTTCTCCCATTTCGCACAGGGCACGGGTCTCTTCCGGGCTCGACCGGGTTTCCGCGTAGATGCGCAATTTGGGTTCGGTGCCCGACGGGCGCATCATGAGCCAGGATCCATCGTCGAAGGTGAACTTGTAACCATCGTCGGTGTTCACTTCGGCGATGGTACGGGTGTGCCCTGCCCCTCCGATCTCCTGTCCCGGGCGGTAATCCGCGAGCCGAGTGAGTTTTTGTTTGGCCTCCCTGGCGGGAATATCGATCATGAAGGTCTTCTGCTCCCAGTAATACGGCCCCAATTCGGCTTCGATGTCGTTCAGCAAATCGGAAAGTGAGCGGCCGTAATGCAGGACGATGCGCAGCGCCAGCAATCCGGCCATCACGCCATCCTTGTCCAGGCTGTGTCCGCCAATGGTCAATCCGTCACTCTCCTCATAGGCGAGCATGGTGCCCCCACCTTGCAGGAAGGGGCGGAAGTTCTTGAAACCGGTCGGCGTGAGATGAACCCGGCTGCCACGCGAGCGGGCATAGTCAGGGCCGAAATGGCTGGTGGGGATCGTCGTCACCAGGTCGCCCGCCTGACCCATGTCGTAAAGATAGCGCATGACCAGGGCGGCGTAGCGGTTCATTTTGATCGCTCCGCCATCGTCGCCCACCAGACCGCGGTCGCCGTCCGGGTCATTGCGGATGGCCACCTTGAATCGCGCGGGATCGTCACGCATTACGTCCAGCGCATCGGAGAGGGTTTGCGGATTGGGTTCGGTGGTCTGCCCACCGAAATAGGGATCGTCCTCCGTATGGATCAGGGTCATGATCCCTTCCCCCATCCGCTGCTGGATGCGCTGGTAGACCGGCACGGCTGCCCCCCAGACGGGATCCACCACCCAACGCACCGACCCTTCCGCTGGAAGTTCCCCCAGTTCACGGCACAGATCTGCGAGCCGCACCACCGGATGGGCGTCGAGGGCCTCCAGGTAGGGGGTGTGCACGTCGACCCGCTCGATCCGGCCGGCCTGGGCCTCGATCAGACTTTCCAGTTCGCCTGGCGCCGGCCATTTCTCTTTCGCCGACTCGTCCAGGTTGCGGTTGGCCATTTCCTCCAGGGGATCGGTGATGTCATTGCCCGCCAAACCTCCGTCGGCAGGATTGATCTTAATGCCTCCGTAACGAAACGGATTGTGGCTGGGCGTGAAATTCACCGACCCGGCCCAGCCGCGCAGGGGCACCACACGGGAAAGTTCCGGAGAAGAGACGCGGCCCGCATAGCGTACCCGGAATCCCGCATCCTCGAGGAGATGCCCCACATAGAAGGAGAAGCTCGGATTGAACAGCCGGTTGTCGTGACCGATGACGATCCCTTTCTCCTGCACCACGCTCAGCTCCGCAGCGCCGAAGTGACGTTCCCGCTCGGCGGGCGCCATTTCCGCGATCAACTGCACCAGCGCCGTGGTGATGGCGTGAACGTGGGCCAGGGTCAGACCACGGCCGATCTCCCCCCGGTGCCCCCCGGTGCCGAACACCACCGGCACGGTTTCTCCCAGGGTAGCGGGGTGGGAATAGGCCTTGATGCGCAGCAGCGCCTCCAACGGCTCGCGCAGTTCGGCCACCACATTTGCCGGCAGGCTGGGCCGTTGGGGGATGAGCAGCTCCAAGACGGCAAAGTAGTCCCCCGCTGAAAGCGCCGCTGCTACCTGCCCCGCGTCCAGCCCGGCAGCGTTGGCGCCTTGGCGCGCTAGGGCGATGAGGGTTTTCTTGTCGGATGAGGTGCCCGCCGTAGTCATGGGTCGATCTCCGTCATACATCGATCTCCGTCATGGGTCGATCTCCCGGAACAATTCGGGCCTCAGCGCCCGAGCATTTTTTAGAATTCCTACCCGGCCCGTTCCGCCGGTTTCTCGTCGCGTTTCTCGAAGTCGATCTTCTCGTCCACGGGGAGCCCCTTGAGGTGGCGGCGCAGGAGGTCCAGCCCCATTTCTGCGGCGCCCAGGCCCAGCCATTCGCGGTGTCCGGTCAGGCTGGCGTCTCGGGTGATCACGCCGTTTTCGCTGGCCAACGCTAGGTAGATGGCACTGGTCATATGTCCGGCGCGGCCCCGCGGCGGGCCATCGAGGCGGCCTATCACGCCCAGGCCGTAGCTGCTTCCGCTAGCCCGGCGCATGGCCTGGGCCAGCATCCGCGCCAATTCGCCGGGTGCGGCGCCGTCGATCTCGGATGGTTCCAGCCCCAGTCCCACTCCGATCTCCCGCGGGCTGAGCCCCACCACCCCCCGCACGAAGACCTCTTCCGCACCGGGCAGGCCACTGAGCCTCTGGGCAATGAGGCCCCCGGTGAGGTTCTCCACCAGCGACACGGTTTCCCCACGCTCCAGCAAAAGGGATTGCACGACCGATTCGTGGGTGTCGTCGTCCTCGGCCAGAATGAAATTCCCGATGCGGCGATAGATTTCATCGGCCACCGGCGCCAGCTTGGCCCGCGCCTGACCCTCGTTGGCCGCCCGGCAGACCAGCTTGGTCTCCAGTTGGGGATAGTGGGCGCGAAATCCCAGCTTGATGGCGCCGTCCTGGTCCATGGCCTCAAGCCCCGACAAGAGCTGATCCACGTGAGATTCTCCCAGCCCGAAAGAATGAAAACGCCGCATGACGATCACGCCGGGATTGGGGCTTGCTCTCAACAGGCGCGGCAGAATCTGTTCCTCCAGCATCCTGAAAAGTTCTCGCGGTACGCCCGGTGTGAAATAGAATATCGCCCGGCCGATCCGCACCGCAAAGCCGCAGGCGGTGCCGATGGGGTTATCCAGCATTTCGGCACCCTGGGGGAGCATGGCCTGCTTCTTGTTGTTTTCCGGCATGGTGCGGCCGCGCTGGTGAAAAAATCGTTCCATGCGGCGCAACCAATCTTCGTGTAGCGAGAGCCCCACACCCGCGGCCTGGGCCGCTACTTCCTGAGAGAGATCGTCCACGGTGGGACCCAATCCGCCGTTGACGATCACCGCGTCGGCCCGCTCACCCGCCAGCCGGAACGCTGCGAGCAACTCGTCACGATCGTCGCCCACGGTCACCCCGCGCTTCACCGAATAACCGTAATCCTCCAGCTTCTGCGCGATGTAAGAGAAATTGGAGTTGACGATCTTCCCGGTCAACACCTCGTCGCCGGTGCAAATGACTTCGATTTCCATGGTTCCGGATCGGATGGCGGTGCGTACAATTAATGGCCTGCCGGCGAGAATCGCGGCGCGAATCGTCAGGGCAGGGGCAAGTCGATGCGCTGGCCCTGTTCCAGGGAGCGGCCGACGCCTTCCACGAAGTTCATATAGGTCACCCCTTCCTTGAAATCCGGGGAGACCGGCGTTTTGCCGCGGATGGCCGCAACGAAATCGGCCTCGACCCGCCACTCGCCGCGAACGTCGGCGGGGATGGGGACGGGCTGGGCCTCCTCGTCCTGCCCCACCTTGCCCACGCGTATCTCTTGGCGCTTCACGTCGTAGAAAAGGGCTCCCCGTGTGCCGTATATTTCGATGGAATCGCCCCTGCCGAACGGAGCCACGGCGCAAAAAGTATAGACGTAATGGGCGCCGTTTTCCAATTCGCCCGTGGCCACAACAGTGTCGGGAACGAGCACCTCTTCAGATGCTCCGGTTTCCGTGTTCTTGCGGTGATGCGTGAACACCTTGCCGCTGGCCGATACGTTTCTGGCGGGGCCCACCCATCGGTTGAGGATCTCGTTGTAAATTCCCATGGCCAGCACGTTGTACCCTGAAAGCTCGCGGCTGCCCCGCCAGTGAAACGGGGCATCCGGGCTCAACCAACCGGCGGTGAGGTGATGCAAGCGCACCATGCGCAATTCGCCCAGTTCTCCGGCGTCCAGCATATTTTGCACGAATTTCTCGCCGGGCATCACGTGGGGCGGCGGGCAGAGCATGGCCACCAGATGCGGGTGCGCCTCCGCCGCCTTGAGCATGTCGCGGGCTTCGGCCACATTGCGGGCCATGCGCGCCTGGCAAAACACGTGTTTGCCGGCGTCCAGGGATGCGAGGGTGAAATCCCGGTGCAAATAGGGTGTGGTGCCGATCAACACGGCGTTGATGTCGTCCCGGCCCCAAACGGCCTGCGGGGTGTCCACGACATGGGGTATTTTCCATTCCGCAGCCACCGCCTCAGCGTTCTCCTTGCGGCGGTTGTGTACCGCCACCACTTGGCACCCGTCGATCTTGGCCAGGCCGGGCAGATGGCGCTGCTTGACGATACCGCCGGCGCCGATGATTCCGATCCTGATCGGGATTTGGCTCATCGTTCCTCGGGGTCGATCAATTCATGGATGAAAACAGAGCCGCTCTTGGGCGGCATGAGGGTAATTTCCGTGTGGCTGGGCTGACGACGGAAAAAATTTCCGTCCATGCCTTCCTTGCACCGGCGGGAACGCAGCGGCACGCCCAACGCCCGGCCGGAGAGAATTCTCCGCATCACGGCTCTGCAAGGGCCTGGCCGCGAAACTGGCTGGCTATGCGCACCAATCCAGCGGTGAAAGCCGGCAAGCGGTTTTCTTCCCAGGCGATGACGCACTCGCTAATGAGCCCGCGAAGCCGGCGGGCGATGCCGCCTTGGTGGAAGCGGAAGAACCGCTCCAGTTGCCGCACCTGGAGGAACATGGTGTCCAGACCCCCCCCTTCACGGGTATAGGTGCCGTTGTGGAACAGAATGGCTTTCTTGAAAAAGTCCATCGAATCCAGCAAAAATGGATGTACCGTGGGGCTGCCGCGCACAACGGGCAAGCCTGGGCGGGCCATCCTCAGGAATCCCGGCTCGCTGGCCAGCATGTAACAGTTTTCCCGGATCATGACGATAAATTGCCGCACGTCGGCCAGCAATCCATCCAACATTCGGTTATCGGCGCCGTCCATCCCACCCAGCCGATTGCGCAACTGCTGCAAACGAAGGGAGAAAAACGAATTGCCGTGCAGCGGCCGTGGCTTGGGCGAAAAAACCGAAATCTTGATTCGCGGCCTGCCACGGGAGCGTAATGGGTAGCCATTCCCAAAGAAAAACTCCGTCCGCTCCTCGGGCGGCAACCGCAACAGCACCAAAAGCTGTTGCAGGGCCAATTGGAAGGGAGCCAACGAGTTTTGCTCCCAGGCCACGATTCCGCCGTTGAGGTACGGTTCCCAGAAATGGTGTTGCCAGTACGGATGCTCGCCGATGATCCGCGAAGCGACGCTCCCCGCATCGTTTCCCATAGCGGAATCGGCCGCCCTCTCGTCACGGGCGCGCAGACACCGCGCCGAAAGATAGCGGGAAAGCCGCGCCAATGCCACCATCATTTGGTCGCATCGTTCCGAGCTGGCCCGGTAACCTTTGCGGCCGAAATAGGTTTCTAATTCGTCGCGCAACGAATGCAGCCGTGCCTCCAGGGCCGGCATGGCATCAGCCGTCTCGTGCGGGGAGTCCGAGGGATCCAATTGCAGTTCGGCATCTGTTTCCATGCCGCCATGAAAGCAACCTTCTCCGCCGTCTTCCATGGGGTAGCGCAATTGCACGCCGTCCTTGCCCTCCACGACCCGAATCCAATGGAGCACCGCGCCTTCTGAAAGTTGGTGCAGTGGCTGGATGGATTGGCTGCGCAGCAATTCCTCCAACTCATCGAGAGCCAGCGACATGGGGGATTCGGGATAGGCGGGCTGTGCTTCCATGGACCGTGGCGTGGAGAGAGGCGAGGCCAAATTTCGTTTCGCGCACCGTTTTTCTATGCTACGGGGTTTCTATGCTACGGGACAAGGACGGGCCGGCGGCGGGCGCGGTTTTCACGCCGGCATCCGCCGCGCCGCGACTTCGTCAGCCGATGCTTCATCGCCGATTCGCACCGTTCGATGTCATATTATAGCGATGTCGTATCGGATGATGCATTTCCCATGAAATCGGCCTTTTGCCGCCATTCACCGTTCAGAAATGATTTATCGGCCTCGCCACTCAATGCATTTGCGCGCGTTTTTCGTCGTGGCGCTGCTGGCCGCTGCCCCTTGGTACGGCATGATTCCGGCGGCTCAAGCGCAGACGGCGAGGGAATCGGAAGTCGAGGGAGAATCGCTGCGGCGGCTGCGCGATCTGGAGCAGGGGCTCGAAATTCTGCAAGGCCGGATACTGGTTCTAGAGGAGCGCATCGACGCCCTGCTGGGGTCCGACGATGCCGCATCGGTCTATACGATTCCCTTGGGCGATTCCCCCGTGCGAGGCAACCCCGATGCCGGCCTGACCCTCGTGGTCTTCGGAGACTACCAGAGCGAGTACGCCACCCGCGCGCAATATGCCATCGATCGGCTGCTGGAAGCCTATCCCAACGATCTGCGCATTGTCTATAAACACTATCCCCTGCGTACGATCCATGCCCAGGCCCACGATGCCTCATTGGCCGCCATCGCGGCGATGCAACAGGATCGATTTTGGGAGATGCACAAATTGCTTTACCGCAACGGCCGGGTGCTGGAGGCTGCGCTCTATCCCATACTCGCCGGACAGATCGGACTGGACCTGGTTCGCTTCGAGGGGGACCGCATCTCGTTGGCGGTGCTGGAGATTCTCACCGCCGATGAGAGGGAAGCCGTGCGGCTGGGGTTGCGGGGCGTGCCCGCGCTCTTCCTCAACGGCCGGCGCATGCGCACCTGGCGCTACGACTATGTCGATGCGCGCATCCGGCAGGCCCTGGAGTTGATCCGGCCGGGCTAAGCGGCGGTTCAACTCCGCTCGTGGGCTGGATGTTTGCCTTCTCCCTGGCGGCCTACAATCTGGTGAGAATGCGAAACCTGGCGCCCGCAGGGTGAATTGCAGGGGCGATCTGCGCCGTTTGAGCGTGTTTCGGCGCCAAACGCCCCAATAAAGAGGCGAACACAGACCGAGCAGGGGCCATTCGGACCTTGAATCGCGCCCAAACGGCCCGTCGAAAGATAAATGCTTTGGAATTAACCCCAATTTCCGCAACCTGCTAGGGTGGGAGTCAAGAGTTGAGCATCCCGCCGCGATGATTTTGTAAGCAATGACTTCGCAAAAGGGGTGCGGGGGAGCCGAATCCTGCAAGGGGTGGAAGGGGGCCATGCAAGAGTTATCGGGTCCCCCTTTATGGGAATGAGCCTCTATTCTTACCTGAAACCGGTTCTGTTTTCTCTCGACCCGGAAACGGCTCATGGGCTGGTTTTTCGCGTGGTGGGGCAGGTCTCCCGATGGTCCGCAATATCGGCCCTGCAACGCGCACTGTTCACCTATGACCATCCGGTACTGCGCTGCGATTTATTGGGTCATACCCTGCCCAACCCGGTCGGATTGGCCGCGGGGTTCGACAAGGACGGGCTGTTGGCTGCGCCGTTGTTAGGGTTGGGATTTGGCTTGGCCGAATTCGGTGGTGTGACGCCTCGCCCTCAACCGGGCAATGCGCGGCCGCGAATATTCCGGCTAAGCGAGGACGAGGCCCTTATCAACCGCATGGGCTTCAACAACCGGGGTGCGGCCCACCTGGCAGAACGCCTGGCATTGCTGCCGGCCAGCGAGGCCCTGATCGGGGTCAACCTGGGCAAAAACCTCGACACCCCCCTTGAGCGGGCATCGGCTGACTTCATCGAAGGACTGCGTTCCTTACACGATCGGGCAGATTACATGACGATCAACGTCAGCTCGCCCAATACGCCCGGGTTGCGGTCGTTGCAACGCCGGGATAGTTTGCAGCGGACGCTGGAACCGCTCTGCGCGGAGCGTGATGCCCTGGCCCGGCGCTCCGGAAAGCGGATTCCCCTGCTGGTCAAACTCGCGCCCGATCTGGCACGGGGAGAAATGGAGGCCCTGGTCGAAGTGGCGATTGCCTGCGGGGTGGACGGTCTGATTGCCACCAATACGGCCGTTAGCCGGGACGGACTTCGCTCACCTTTGTGTGGCGAGGAGGGTGGATTGAGCGGCCGGCCCATCTTTGCCCGTACCCTGGCGGTGGTTTCAGCCCTCTATCGGCTCACTGCAGCACGACTGCCCATCATCGGCGTGGGCGGTATCTTCAGCGCAGAAGACGTTTACGCGCTTGTGCGCGCCGGAGCCTCGGCGGTGCAGATCTACACCGCTCTGATCTACCGGGGGCCGGGGCTGGTGCGGGAGATCAAAAAGGGGCTCGTGAATTTGCTCCAACGGGACGGCTTTACTTCGGTGACCCAGGCGGTGGGCACGGCGGCGGCAGACGCATCGTCATCGGATATCGCCGAGAAGGACATTTGACCCACAGCCTCCGGCGGCCGAAGGGGTCTACCCTTTTGCAATCCTCACGATATTCCCCAGACTGGAGCAGGGCTCCCTTGACCCGTAATGATATTTGTTTCCAATCTATAGAAGAATTTCGGCCCTTGTAGATCTGAAGAATAGGGCGATCTGAAGAATAGCGCGATCTGGATCATATCGGCATCTGGAACACACCGCATAAATGGGGGGCGCGGGGGGAAGATTTGCCCCACATGGTCTTCATTTTCGCTTTAGTCACATCCCTGATTACACCGTAGCGAATGCGTATGAGTAGCGGACATGCGAGATCGAAGGGGCGGCGCTGGCTGCGCTACCTGGGTTGGGGGGCCCTGGCGTTTCTGGGACTGGTGTTGATATTCGTTCTGGTGCGGGCGGTGCTCATTTGGCCCCGAGCCGATTTGGAGCCCATTCTGATCGACGAGCCATTGGAACTGCCCACCCACCTGGCTCAAATGCCCGACGGCTCGGGCGAGATGGCTGTTACGGAGAAGGCCGGCCGTATCCTCCGATTCCGTCCCGATGCCCGCAAGGCGGCAGGCGTCTTGATCGATCTCACGTCCAAGGTGGTGATCGAAGGCTGGGAGGATGGCCTGCTGGCCATCGCCTTTCACCCTCGCTTTGCCGATAACGGGCAATTCTTCGTTTCGTACAATGCCGGCAATCCCCGCCGCCTCATCTTCTCCCGGTTCGTGATGGATCCGGCGACGCGCACGGCGGATCCCGCCGGCGAGGTACAGATTCTCGTGATCCCTAGAGCGCACCCCAATCACAATGGCGGCTCGTTGGCCTTTGCCCACGACGGCACGCTGTTTATCGGCACGGGCGACGGAAAATTACACGATTCGAGCCAGGACCGCACCAGCCTCTTGGGCAAGATCTTGCGAATCGATGTGGACCGCCGTGAAAACGGCCGGCCCTATGCCATCCCGCCGGACAATCCGTTTATCAAGGCCCACGACGGCACCCGGCCCGAAATTTGGGCCTACGGCCTTCGCAACCCATGGCGCATCAGCGTGGACCGGCAAACGGGCGAGCTTTGGGTAGGGGATGTAGGCGGCGCGGATTACGAGGAAGTGAACCGAATCGAAAAAGGCGGCAATTACGGCTGGCGTGACATGGAGGGGCAGTATTGCCATACGGACAACCCAGGCTGCGATCAATCAGGCATGATTCCCCCCGTCGGATCCTTTTCGCACGTGCTGATCAGGAGCCTCATCGGCGGTTACGTCTATCGGGGTTCACGCCTGATCGCGGCGAAGGGCGAATACGTATTCGGCTCCTACTTTCGCGGCATCTACTCCATGCCCATCGGCGATACCGGCGTGGTCACCATGCCGGATGTGCTGATCTACCGGCCTCGCTCCCAGCACAAACGAAACGAGGGCAAGGAGATCCGCATCTCTTCCCTGGCCGAGGACCTGGACGGCGAACTGTATGTTGTGGACCTCAACGGCGGACTGTACCGGATCGTGGAAAAATGAACCCGGATGCCTATCGATCCGTGAAGAGGTGGAGGAACGGAACCGAAAAGGGGTGTGACCATAAAAAAAAACGAAAAACATGCGAGGGAACGAGTCCCCCCACGCCCCCATTTGGCCACTGGAGACGATTGTTCAATATGGTTTAAATAAAGAGGGCTGCGCAGGTGTCAACAATCAACGGGACTAGCGAATTCCGCACTCCGATGCGGATGGCGATGGCATTCGGCATGGCTGCCTTGGGGCTGATTCAGGCGTATGGCGCCGCCTCAGGAGCGGAAATAGCCCTGCGGCAGCTCATCGTGCAGCAGCCGCTAAAGCGCCCCGTGCATCTGGTCGAGATTCCGGACGGATCGCAGCGGCTGGCGGTCGTCGAGCAAATTGGCCGGGTACTCTGGTTTCGGCCCGGTGCGGCGCGTGCACAGGGGGTGCTGCTCGATATCCGCGATCGTGTCTCGCTTTCCGCCAACGAGGAAGGCTTGCTCTCGATCGCGTTTCATCCCGATTTTCCGCAGAATCCCAATTTATTTGTCTATTATTCTGCCGCATCGCCCCGCCGTTCGGTCGTCTCCCGCTTCACCGTCCCGGCGGGTGAAGTGCAGGCGGATGCGAATTCCGAATCGGTGGTGCTGGAAGCTGGGCAACCATACGGCAATCACAATGGGGGCCAAATCGCATTCGGACCGGATCGATTCCTTTACATCGGCCTGGGGGATGGGGGCGCGGGCGGGGATCCAGGTGGCCACGGGCAGGATCGCAGCACCGTTCTGGGTGCGATATTGCGCATCGATGTCGATCGAGCGGAAGAAGGGCGGGCCTACGCCATCCCGCCCGGCAATCCCTTCGCAGACGGCCCCGCGGGATCGCGCGGCGAAATCTGGGCCTATGGCCTGCGCAATCCCTGGCGGTTCAGCTTCGATCGCCTCAACGGACGCCTGTTTGCCGGCGATGTGGGACAAAACGCCGTCGAAGAAGTGGACGTCATCGAGAAGGGCGGCAACTATGGATGGAATCGCATGGAGGGCACCCGATGCTACAGCCCCCGCACCGGGTGCGATCGATCGGGAATGCGCATGCCCGTTGCGGAATATGACCACTCGGCCGGCATTTCGGTTACCGGCGGCTTCGTTTATCGTGGAAAAGATATCCCCGCTTTGCGCGGATTGTATCTGTTCGGTGATTACGGAAGCGGCAGAATTTGGGGGTTACCGGGCGACGTGAACCAGCTCGCGCGATACGAGCTGTTGCTGGATACCTCGCTGCTGATATCCTCGTTTGGGGAGGATGCCAGGGGCGAGCTATACGTCTTGGACCACCGTGGTGCGGTCTACCGGATTGTTCCCGCACCCTGAACCGATAATTCGCCCCACCCTTCGCTTCATGCCACCTGACCGGCTGCCGAGACCGGCCGATCCTTTCCCGGGAAAAGCGTATGCAGGAACTGCTCGATCTGGCCACTGAGCTTTGTCACGAGAGCGGGCGGCTGATTATGCGCTATTTTCAGCAGCCCCTGACCGTCGAACGCAAGGCGGATCGGTCTCCGGTAACGGTGGCGGATCGGGAGGCGGAAGCACTGCTGCGCAGGCGCATCGAAGCGCGATTTCCCGATCATCAGGTATTGGGGGAGGAAGGTGGCTTGAGCGGAAAGCCCGGCTCGGCCTTTCAATGGGTGATCGACCCCATCGACGGCACCAAGTCATTCATTCACGGGGTGCCATTGTTCGGAACACTGATCGGTCTGCTGGAAGACGGACAACCTGTGCTGGGGGCCATCCACTTGCCGGCCACGGGCGATCTGCTGCTCGGAGCCCGGGGTTTGCCCACCACCCTCAACGGACGAGCCGTGCGGGTCAGCGAGGTGGCTGATCTCGACCGTGCGACCCTGCTGCTCACCAGCCCTTCCGCCTTGTTCGAGCATGGTCACGGCGAGGCGTTTCATCGCCTTCGAAAAAGGGTGCAGCTTGTGCGGGGATGGGGCGATTGCTACGGGCACTTTATGGTGGCCACGGGCCGGGCCGAGATCATGATCGATCCCATTATGAACCTGTGGGACATCGCTGCTTTAAAGCCCTGCGTGGAAGGCGCGGGCGGCAAATTGACCGATCTGGAGGGACAGGGCGCACTGGGCGAAAGCGCCCTTTCCACCAATGGGCTTCTGCATCAGCAAGTGCTGGACCTCATCGGCTCCGGCTGACTCCGCCCAATGATTCGCGGTCCGATGGTTCGCCTATTTGCCAATTCACGGCGCCCATTCACGACAGATGCGCCGATTCTCGGCACGAATGGACTGCGTTGCGGGAAGCGTACGGCAGCGGTGCGCAATGCGGAGCGGGGCAAACAGGCGACGATGTCCAACGCCTCAGGCGGACCTGGTTTGGAGGGCGACGATCGCCTCCTTTCCATTTATCGACCAAAGTGCGTCAGGCTGCACCAGGGTGGCCAGGGAGATCGAGCGGAGAAATTGCAGTAGCTGCTGATTGACCGCGAACATGGGGGAAATGATATTGCAACGTTCCATCAAGGTGCAGGAACAATCCTTGAACTTGATGCAGTCGGTGAATCCCAATTGGCCGTCGATGATTTCGATCAGATGGGCGAAGCTGATATCTTCCAGATTGGCGACGATCCGATATCCCCCGTGGGCACCCTGTTCCGATTGGAGTATACCCTCGGTGTTCAGAATGCGCAGGACATGGGCCAAGGGGTCGAACGGAGTGCTGTGGTGCTCACAAATCTCTCGCACCGTAGTCAATCGGCCTTTGGGTTTGGAATGCATGTACTTTAGGGCCACGAGGCCATATTCGACTTTACGGTTGAGCTTCAGCACGATGGATTCCTCTTGCGGTGTGAAAATTCGGCTTGGGATTCAGGCTGAGAGGGATATCACCGATCCGCCATTCGGTGTGCAGTACTGGCCCATCCCACCTGACAACGAAATCACCATTCAAAAAATACCGCATTTTCGCGTTCAATTCAAGAATCGCATGAAAAACCCGAACGCTACATTTCCCATGAACCCGTACGTTGGGCAACGGTGCCGTCCGTGAACCTCGCAGCCGTTGGCAAACGTCCGTGGAAACGCACCCGCATCGGTGATGCATGCTGCCGGGCCTGGATCATCTCGCTAGGGTGCGCCATTTGTCTTGCGATGCTTCCGGGTCGCATCAACGCGGTGGAACTCTGTAGCCCGCCAGCGCAAAAGCGTATGATCGCGGTGGGCATATCCAAAGGGCAGATTGACGCGCTTTGCTCGCAGGCCGCGAAGCGGGGAAAATTGCTGACGATCTCCATCCAGCGCGCAGAGGATGAATTGGGTTACTGCCGTGTTACCCTGGCCTTGCGCAACGATTCGGTGCATTATGTCAACGTCTTATCGCTCACGACTGCCGGCGGCCGATTCGATATATTCCAATTCAACGCTATCCTGCCCGGGGAAACGGGCTACGCATCAGGCAAAAGCCGATCCTTGCTGGCCTGCGACGAACTGAACGAAGTGACGGTCGCCTTCCTTTGGCCGGGCAGCATTCGCGTGGACGACAGCCCGCTTCAGGGAAGGCGCCTGCGGCAATTCAAGCCAGCCCTGGAAAGCCCCGCATTGCGATGGAGCCAATAACAGAAAAACGAAACTTGGCGTTGCGTCCTTGCCGGGTGGAGGCCTGCGGTGCCAACGTGATCGTAGCCGACGTGGGAGGCCGCAACCTGGCCCTGGACCCTGTCTGGACCGCCATCGCGGTGCCCGCCGAGGACGGCCGTTTCACCATCGTGCAGGGTTACCAGCCTCACGCCTACACCTGTGTGGACATCACCGGGCGCCGTCAGTTTCTCGCCAATCTAAGGTCGCCGAAAGATTAGTTCCGTCGCCTGCTTGGCCCGACATCAGGCCGGGCCGGATACGGATTTCTCCGCGCGGCAGCAGCAGCACCTATAACTTTAATCGCCGCTGCTGTAAACTCGACTCTCAATGGCACAGGCGCCATACACGCAGCGCCATGGGTTGGGCCCCGACGATACCGGATTTTCATCTCCCTCGACCGGTGGTGCCCGCTATATTGACGCGATCTATTGACGCGACATATTGACGCGACATATTGACGCGAGGCAGCAATGGTGGCTCGTCTTCTCCGGCCCATGGAAACCTCGCCAGCGTTTCCGGCCCCGTTCCAAGTCCCTGTAATCGCACCACGCCCCAGGTGGCTGCCTGGATTACCGGCTGCCGTGGGTGCGGCACTTGCGATCGTCGCGCTGCTCGCCGGGTGTGCCGAACCGCCGCACAGGCCCATTGACCTCGTGCGCGACGAGACGTTCACCATTCGCAACCCTGGTGAGGCGGATGCGGCCGCCACGGGAATCGGTTGCGGCCTCAACAAAGGCGAAGCCTTGGCCAACGCCCGCCGAGCCGCACGGTTCAATCTACAGGGCGTCATCGGTCCTCGCCACTACGAATTGCGGTTCGAAGTGTTGCGCCAAGTGCCCGATTCCAACAGGATGTGCTTTGAGGTCGAAGCAGCGATCGATGGCTGATCGATTCGGAATCGCGAGCATTCACTCGATAGCCCTTTCATTTTGACGTTTAATTTTTTTCTATTCAATTGCAGTAAATTTCTTTGATATTCGGGACCTATGTCGGCGGTTTTCCCTTCCAGCGCGCAACACAATAAACCGGCTGACCCATTCACCCCAAGTCGAATGGCAGGTCGACTCGGAAATCTCCCGTGATGGCACGCAATTCACGATGAATACCATTAGCGGATGCAAGATCGCCCGGCGTCCATCGCATATGGCCGGGATGATGCTCGCGCTCGGCTTTGCGGCCGGTCTTGCCGCCTGCGCAGACGGCGGCAGCAGTGGCGGTATTGGCGGAAGCATCCCGGAGTTGACGGCGATATCCGTCGCTCCCGGCACGGCTGCGATCGAACCTGCGGAAGCGCTGCAATTCACGGCGACCGGCTCCTACAGTGACGGAAGCAGTAAGGATTTGACCACTACCGTAAACTGGAGTTCTGGGAATACGTCTGTGGCCACCGTGGATTCCAACGGGCTGGCCCTGGGAGTGGCCGACGGCACCGCCAGCATCACGGCGATCGATCTCGATTCCGGATTGGGAGACAACGCCACCCTGACCGTGGAAACGCCGACGGTGCTGCTCTCCATTTCGCTTACGCCTACCGCGGCGACGATCGCCGAGGGAAACACCCAACCATTCACGGCCATGGGCACCTACAGCGGCGGAAACAGTGTGGATTTGTCCACTACGGTGAACTGGAGTTCCGGAAATATGGCCGTGGCCACCGTGAATGCTGCCGGGCTGGCCCTGGGAGTGGCCGACGGCACAACCAGCATCACAGCCATCGATCCCGATTCCGGATTGGGAGACAGCGCCGACCTGACCGTGGACACGCCGGTGGTGCTTAGTTCCATTTCGCTTACGCCCTCCGCGGCGGCGATTGCCGAGGGAGACACCCAACAATTCGCGGCCATGGGCGCCTACAGCGACGGAAGCAGTGAGGATTTGACCACTACCGTAAACTGGAGTTCCGGGAATACGGCCGTGGCCACCGTGGATGCTGCCGGGCTAGCCCTGGGAGTGGCCGACGGCACAGCCAGTATCACAGCGATCGATCTCGCGTCCGGATTGGGAGACAGCGCCGCCCTAGCCGTGGACGCGCCGGCGGTGCTGCTCTCCATTTCGCTTACGCCCCCCACGGCGACGATTGCTGACGAGGCCACCCAACAAATAGCGGCCACGGGCACCTTCAGCGATGGCTCAAGCTCGACCCTGACGGCCGGGATCACCTGGGATTCCAGCGACACGGCCGTGGCCACCGTGGATACGTCAGGTCTGGCGAGCGCCGTGGCCGTGGGCGAGGCCACCCTATCGGCGACCGATGACGCAACCGGCATCCAGGGCACCATGACGTTGACCGTCGTCCTTCGGACGACTCTCGATTCCATTTCCGTAACCCCCGCGTCGTCACTGGTGACTCCGGGCGCCATGATTCAGTACACAGCCACGGGAAATTATCCCGACGAGACGAGCCTGGTGCTGACCAGTGGAATCACGTGGAACTCCAGCAATGAGTCGGTGGCGACGGTGGATGCCGAGGGACTGGCCTCTACCCTGGCCGACGGAACGACGACCATCAGCGCAACCGACACAGCAAGCGCGATCAGCGGATCGGCGGTACTGACCGTGTCATCCTACTTCACCACAACCGAAGTAGCTGTCGCCTCGGCGACGATCGTGGTGCAGGACTTCACGGTGGACATCCCCGTGCCGTCGTGGGGCATCGGCATTGTGGCTCAGGGAGTCACCACCAATTTCAAGGTGATCGATCATGGTCAATGGATCATTACGGGAGGCCAATTTACCGAATTCATCACCGATCCCAGCGGCGTTCACGTACCTCTGTCTTTTGCGTTGATCGACCTGAACGGCGACGGCACGCGCGATGAGTACGCAGGCGCCTTGTTCAACCACGAAACGGCCTCGGTGTTCTTCCCCAATGACGGCTCGTTGACCGCTCTGCCGGCGGGAACCTACACGTTCCCAGTCGCGGCAATAAATGCGGGATTCAGCGGCTTCGAGACCGACACGGTGCAGCCGTACGTATTTTACAAAACCGGCACCGAAACCCAAACCACGATGAAGCTCAACATCTGGGTGCCCTCGGGGGTGGGCGGAATCATGACGGCCATGGACGCACAAAACGACCCGGAAATCCAGGGCGCCATCGCGAAGATTCGAGAGATCTACGAGACCGATGCAGACGTGGCCCTGAATCTGGCGATCAATGTGGACGTGGTTCCCGACAGTAGCTTCGCGATCCTGGACGATGTGGCCGAATGGTGGGATCTGAATGCCGGCTACCCCACCAGCCCCACCCACGACGCCATGAACATCTTCGTCGTCAGCGCCATCGCCTTCCAGCCCCTCAACGTGATCGGATTGGCTCCCGACATCACGGGACCGTTCAGCCGGCAGGGCACCATCATTTCGGGCACCCTGGCGGAATACCAGGGAGACGGCGACGGAACGTTTCTGGGCGTGATCCTGGCCCACGAGTTCGGCCATTACCTGGGCCTGTATCATACCAGCCAGACCAACAGCACGTTGGATGGCATCATCGGGGATGACGTGATCGCCGATACCCCAAACTGCACGGATCTCGATATCACCATTGGCGGCTTGGAAGGTTGCCCGGACGCGGCCAATTACATGTTTCCCATCGCCCTGGGGGGATTGAACCAGAACGAGGTGTCTACCCAGCAGGGACTGCTGATTCGGCTAAATCCGGCCGTCACGGTTCCCTGACCGTAGCCCTAATGCGACCCTAACCGAAACACTGTGGACATGGCGGCATCCGAAATTCCACGGGCATCGAGGACGAGGAGCGAGCGATGATTCAACCCGGCACCAGTAAGGCTTGGTTGCGGCGGCTGGTCTTCCGGCGGCTGGTGTGGGTGACCTTTGCGCTGAGCGTTCCGGCGTTCGGCTGGGCGCAGACGCTCGACACGGCCCCCGCAACCGCGGGCAGACTCGTGGCCGATACCGGCCCTCTCCCGCCCGCAACGACGTACGACCCGGCGCGGGTGCGGTTGCATTTGCAAGACTTTCACGGATTCAGCCGAGAACAATTGGACGCGGCGAGCACCGGTGTGCCCCAAATCCTGATGGGCTGGATCGACGATCCGCAAGCACCTGTATTTATTAAAATTCGGGCCATAAAGGCCTTGAGAATGTACCCCACCGATGAGGTGTTCTCCTTCGTAGCGGCCCGGCTCCAATCGGCCTCGACTTTCCATCACTTGTACCTGCTGGATCTGCAGAGTTTCACCTCGGCGCATCCCGCCGACATCGAGGGCTTGTTATCGCCCCATTTGAACAGCTCGGATGTGGTCGTGCGGCATGCCGCCGTGGCACTCGCCAGCCGGCTGGCAGACTCCCCGGAAATTTCCCGCATGTTGCAGCAGCGGCTGGCCAGGGAACGCAATTTTTCCATACGGCGGGCCATCAAACGCCAACTGGAAGGGGAGTAAAGGAATTTTCGCGGGCCGGAGGGGCATCAGGCGGTGCGTTGACCCAAATAGTGACATGGGCTAGTTTATCCCCAATGGCAGGGCTCTACAACGGCAGGGCCAAACCCGGTAAACTTGGCGATGTCGGCGGATTGCCGGCGATACACCGAGCATTGCCGGTTCCTCTCCACGTGCGTGGGAAATGCGGCCTGAGCCTCACCTGGATTTTCTCATCAGGTTGACCAAGGAAGCATCGGCCGCCGTTGGTCTCGTGGAACATCCCTGAACGGAGGGTGGGAGGTTTTGCTCAACGAGCGGAAACAACGCAAAAAACGGGTCTATCCCGCCGCACCATCCCGCATTCGGCGGTTCATCGCTCGTCTAAGTGAACGCCTGTACGTGGTGCGGGTGGCGGTCAAAGTGGGCCTCAGTCTGGCCGTGGCAGCCCATTTGGGCATGGTGATCGTGCTTCCCGGGGGGTGGAACGGCCTGATGCAGTTCGATGCCCGCGCGACTCTTCCGCACCTAACCCACTTTCCCGTATCCGACGCATTCGGTTTTGCCGATGGGCAGTTTGGCAAGGGGTTTATCCTCTACAGAATCTTCACCCAGGAAGGGACGACTCTGGAAGGGGTCTTTCCCGACTCGAACATCCTGCCGTACCTGCGATTCGACCGCTGGGCAGCGGCCGGAGATGTCATGAGCCGCGACCAGCCCGAGTTGCACGCGATATTGCTTGACTACATTCTGGCCCACCTGCCCTCCGCACCGGTTAAACTGGAGATGTACGCGGGCCAGTGGGTGGACGGCCGGTCTGTCTCCACCGGCGTCGCGGAAGGCGACGGAAGCGAACGTCGTTACCGGCTGACAAAGTTGGGGAGTCACGACGGCCTGACCCGCTTGTGGCGCCCCAGCGGCCCGAAAATGACCGAATGAACGACGCACTCCGCAGGTGGGACGATTGGGGCCGGGGATGGATGGATTTCTGGTTTGGCCTGCACTCGCTGACTGCCCTGGCGCTCATGCGCATTGGCGTCGGAATAGTATTGCTTTACAGCCTTTTCGTCTTCTCCTTCGACTTGACGCCGCACTTGGCCCCGGGGAATTGGGGCGATCTGGCCATTCTGCGTAGAGACGATCCGTTGGCTTGGCCCTTTTCCGTATTCGATTGGGTGGACGGAATCGGGTGGATCTGGACCGTCCATTTAATGGCCATGGCGATTGCCGCGGCATTCGTCATGGGCATCCTGCCCAATGTCACCGGCGGCGCGCTGATCGTACTTCATCTTTCCTATGCCCACCGCAACCCGGCTGTGCTGATCACCCTCGACGGACTGCTGCTGGTTGCCCTGGTGTATCTCACGCTTTCTCCGTGTGGGAAGAAATTGTCCTTGCTGCCCGCCCGCCGCCCCAAGCCGCGTCCCTATGCAGTAATCATGCAGGATGCCCAGCCGCCACCCTCGGCCTGGGGTTCGCTGATATTGCGTACGATGCAGATTCACCTTTGTGCATTGTACTTCCTTTCTGCACTGGCAAGCCTGACCCCGGCATGGCTGACGGGCGAAATCCTGACCCGGTACCGGATGCAGACCTGGGAAAACCTGGAGGCCATCCAAAGCTCGATCGCGATGCCAGTCTGGGCCGTAGCCTTCGCCCATGGGCTCACCCTCCTGAGCCTGTTTTACGTCGTATTCGTTTGGATACCGCGCTTTCGCTATCTCTTGCTGACCGTCATATGCGCCGCCCACGTGATCGTGGGATTGGTCTGGGGCTTATTCGCCTATAACGCGCTAATGATCGTGCTCAATGTCGCTTTCGTCGAGTCACGGCAACTCGACTGGTTGAGGGAAAAAACCGAGCCGTTCCTGGCTCTGCCCTGGTTGCATGTCAATCCTCGCGGTTGACCTCTCAGGGCAATGGGTGCCCTCCCTTCCTCGATTTCGCCGGATCGTCGATTCAGCAACAGCGGGAAATCTTCCGAGCGCGATATTTAGAAATTGACAAGCGATCCGTCGAGCGGTTATAAAATATAGGTTTAGCAAGCTGGCGTAGCTCAATCGGCAGAGCAGCTGTTTTGTAAACAGCAGGGTGCGGGTTCGAGTCCCATCGCCAGCTCCTATGCGCGGCGATCCGCAGGCCCAGGGAGCCATGCGCGGCGATTTTTCCGGGGAGATTCCCGAGCGGCCAAAGGGATCAGACTGTAAATCTGACGGCTCAGCCTTCGGAGGTTCGAATCCTCCTCTCCCCATTGTCCGGCGCGCCGTCGAGTGAATTCGGCCCTCGGTTTCGGAGACCATCGGCGCAGCGGGCCTGGGCGAGGCCCGGGTAGCTCAGTGGTAGAGCGCTTCCTTGGTAAGGAAGAGGTCGGCAGTTCAATCCTGCTCCCGGGCTCCAATTACGATCTATGCAGACGTTGAGGAATTATGGCTGATGTGATTCGCCTCCAGTGCACCGAATGCAATCGGGAGAACTACACCACCTTCCGCAATAAGAAACAGCATGCCAACAAGATCGAAAAAAAGAAGTATTGCCGTTGGGATCGCAAACACACGTTGCACAAGGAGGCCAAATAGGCCCGATTCCTTCACAGGCCAGTAGCTCCAATTGGTAGAGCACCGGTCTCCAAAACCGGCTGTTGTGGGTTCGAATCCCTCCTGGCCTGCTACTTGGCCTGCTACAATAGCCTGAGGGCTTCTTGCCATCTTCGGTTCGTGCCGGGGGGCACGAGGTGCCGAAACGAACGATGCATCAAGGCCGCATTTGCGGTAGAGTGGTTACGCGGTCGATGGATCGGATAAGATCCTGCGGTCACCCTGATCGACAAGGACGCAAAACGTGAAACTGTTCAACGCAATCAAGTCGTTTTTTGTGGACGTGCAGTCCGAGTTCAAGCGGGTCAGTTATCCTTCCCGTGAAGCCACGCTGCAGTCGACCGGCGTTGTTTTGGTCCTGAGTCTCACCGTCGCGGCATTTTTGGGTCTGGTGGACCTCGGATTGTCCGAAGCGGTGAAACTAGTCATCAAGTAAGGGCGAGCGACATGTCCGAAGCAATGGAAGCCACGGGGTCGCCAGATTACAAATGGTATATCCTCCAGACTTACTCGGGTTACGAAAATCGGGTCAAAAAGACCCTGACGGAAAAACTGAAGATCGAGCGGTTGGATACCCTGGTCGAGGAGATCTTCGTCCCCGGTGAGGACGTGACCCGGGTCAAACATGGGAAAAGGCGCACGACCCACGTCGTCTATTTTCCGGGATACGTTCTCATCAAGATGAAGCTCACCGACGAGCTATGGCACGTTTTGATGAACATTCCCCGCGTATCCGGATTTGTGGGGGGCAACAACCGCGATCCGTTGCCGCTCCGCGACGAGGAACTGACCAAAATTCACGCCCAGATCGATGA
This sequence comes from SAR324 cluster bacterium, assembly GCA_022574555.1. Classification (GTDB taxonomy): domain Bacteria; phylum SAR324; class SAR324; order SAR324; family JACQKK01; genus JACZRV01. The sequence continues at coordinate 27,468 of JACZRV010000004.1, read as the reverse complement.
GGGCATCACCACCGTCGCGCTGGGCAAGGAATTCGAGATTGGGCAGCAGGTGATCGTCATCGATGGTCCCTTCGCCAACTTCGGCGGCAAGGTGGACGAGGTCAACAGCGAGAAAAAGAAGTTGCGGATTCTGATCAGCATCCTGGGCCGGTCGACCCCGGTGGAACTGGATTTCGACAAGGTCAAGGCCCAAACTGAATGATCAATCCGCGACGGATATTGCGGAGGAAAAAATAGTCGTCGGCTATTCGCAGCGCTCCCGCGCAACATGCGCAAGTTCCAGGAACCCCAGACACGACGGCAGACATGGCAAAAAAGGTCACAGCACAGATCAAGCTTCAGATTCCCGGCGGCAGGGCGACGCCCTCGCCTCCCGTGGGTCCGGCCTTGGGCCCTCACGGGCTGAACATCATGGAGTTTTGCAAGAGCTTCAATGCGCAAACCGGCTCTCAGGACGGCACCATCATTCCGGTAGTCATTACGGTATATCAGGATCGCTCCTTTACGTTCATCACCAAGACACCGCCCGCGGCCGTGCTGATTAAGAAGGAGCTGAACCTGGAAAAAGGCTCGCCGGAGCCCAATAAGGAAAAAGTCGGCACCCTCACCCGGGCTCAGATCGAATCGATCGCCCGCACGAAAATGGTGGACATGAATTGCTACGATATCGAGGCCGCGATGCGCATCATCGGCGGCACGGCCCGCTCCATGGGCGTGGAAGTAGCGGAATAGGAGTCATCAGGCGATGGGCAAAAAATCCAAGCGCATGCGGGCGTGGGCCGAATCCGTGGATCGTTCCCAGGCCATGCCGCTCAAAGACGCCGTGGAAACGGTAAAAAAAATCTCGGGCGCCAAATTCGACGAAAGTGTCGATATTGCCTTGCGGCTCGGCGTCGATCCGCGCAAGGCGGACCAGATGGTACGCGGCACCTGCGCGCTGCCCCACGGCACGGGCAAAATGGTTCGTGTGCTCGCCTTGGCCAAAGGAGCCAAGGCCACGGAGGCCGAGGAGGCCGGCGCCGACATCGTGGGTGGCGAGGAAATCGTCGAGAAGATCAAGGGAGGCTGGCTCGAGTTTGACAGGGTGGTCGCCACACCCGACATGATGGGCCAAGTCGGAAAAGTGGGCAAGATTCTCGGCCCGCGCGGGTTGATGCCCAATCCCAAATCGGGAACGGTCAGCATGGATATCGGGGCCGCGGTGAAGAGCATCAAGGCGGGTCAGGTGGCGTTCCGGGTCGACAAGGCTGGCATCGTGCACGTTCCCGTCGGCCGCGCCTCCTTCGAGCCGGAGAAATTGGAGGAAAACATCACCGTGCTGGTAGAAACCGTGAAACGGATGAGACCGTCCACGATCAAGGGCGTCTATCTGCGCGGAATCACGCTGAATACCACCATGGGACCGGGCATTCGGCTCGATCCGCAATCTTTTATTTGATACGAGGATCGCCAACATCTGATTTTACAACGCGTGCTGATGTCGAAGACCGTAGGGGCGGGGTAGCTGCCATCCGCTGAAACTGAACACCCTACCGAGGCATCGGAGATAAGCCCTTCCATGCGAAGGACTCCCCTCTTTTAGTGGCGGGGTGGTTTTTCACCCATGGCCTCTCGCTCCACCTCTCCGATTCTCCTCCCAACAGGTATTCGTCATTGATCGAGATCGGCGGCAGGTGCCGATGGATTAGGCACCGTCCGCCCGTCGTAACAGCAACCCACGATCAGCGGGTCGACTGATTGCGGCTGCGACCCTCAGAAATGCATAGTTTTTATAATTGTACGGATAATTGCACGGTAAAATGCACCGTTAAGCGGCACAACGATAGGAGACGACATTGGATCGAGCAACCAAGGAAGCCCTCGTCGCTTCCATGAACGAGATGTTTGCCAAGGCCCAGGCCGGTTTTCTGGTCGATTTCCGTGGGCTCTCGGTGGAGGATGCCAACACCCTTCGCCGAAGATTGCGCGACGCATCGGCCCAAATGCGCGTCCTGAAAAACAATCTGGCCAAGATCGCCATCAAGGGCACACCTTTCGAGGAATTTAGCGGAGACATTATAGATACCCGTGCCTTCGTCTATGCGGATGATCCCGTGGCCCCCGCCAAGGTGGTGGCCGCCTACCAAATAGAGAATAAAAAATTCTCCGTTATTGCCGGAATGTTGGTCAAAGGCACCGTGGGGCAAAAGCTGGACGGCGAGGGCGTGAAGTCTCTCGCCACTCTGCCGTCCCGGGACGAATTGATCGCCCAGTTCCTCTCGATGCTGCAGGCGCCCGCGTCCCATCTGGTGCGTACCCTGAATGAAGTTCCGGCATCCTTTGCACGAACGCTTTCTGCCTTGGCCGAGGCACGCGGCGCATCTTGAACGACAGAAATCTTAAACGGCGGAGATCTTGACCGGTGGAGCCGGTGTGGCGTACTGGCGGTATCCGGACGCTGACGTCAGAAATTCAATCAGGGTCATGAGGCGGGGGGAAAAAATTCTTTGACCTGCCGATCGATGTGAACGGCACGGAGCCAACCAAATCAACCGATTGCGGTAGCGCCCATTCGTTCCCGAAATCTTCCATCAAGGAATATCTAAAAATGGCAGAAATTACAAAAGAGCAGGTGATCGAGTTCATCTCCAGCATGTCCGTGCTGGACCTTTCCGAAATGGTGAAGGAACTCGAGGATAAATTCGGCGTCTCGGCCGCGGTACCGGTGGCTGTTGCCGCTGCTCCAGGGGCTGGGGCGGGCGCGCCCGCTGTCGAGGAGGAAAAGACTTCCTTCGATGTGGTGCTCAACGCCGCAGGTGATAAAAAGATCAACGTCATCAAGGAGGTGCGCACCCTCACGGGCCTGGGTCTGAAGGAGGCCAAGGAATTTGTCGAAGGAGCACCCAACACGGTGAAAGAAGGACTGACCAAGGAGGAGGCCGAGGCCGTCAAGAAGCAATTGGAGGAAGTCGGCGCGCTGGTCGAAATCAAGTAGACGCTCCGCAAACGCCGGCAGCGGAACACTTGGCGGAAAACGGTCAATGTACGAGGGAGCCTGTCTTCCCGTGCGCTCCCAGGTTACCGCAACGGCGCTATTACCATGGAAATGAGTTCCGACTAAAACCATTGGAATAGATGGCCTGATTGGGGTGCCAGGGTAGGGACACCCGGCATGCCGTGTCCGTACACCCCTGCCAGGGGGAGGAGGGGGCCAATAACATGGCATCGTGTCCCCCTTCCCGCCGGAGGCAATAAATCACAGTTTATTTTGTGAGGCTTGATCTTGGCCAAGGACGACGGAAAAAAGGAAGAGGAACCTCGCAGTATCGCCGAGCGATTGCTGGATTCCCGCACCATCATCCTGTCCGCTTCCGTGGATTCGGATATGGCAGCGAAGGTGATGACCCAGCTCATGCTGCTGATGCACGCCGATCCTGGCAAGCGCATCACCATGTTGATCAATTCGCCCGGTGGTGAGGTTTATTCTGGGTTCGCCATCTACGACATGATCCGCTTCGTGGCCACCCCCGTGACCACCGTGGTCGTGGGACTGGCGGCCAGCATGGGCTCGATCATTCCCCTGGCGGCGAGCACGGGCAACCGCTACGCCCTGCCCCATGCGAAGTTTCTCATTCACCAGCCCCTTTTGATGGGCTACCAGGGCCGTGCCAGCGACCTGGAAATCCAGGCCAAGGAGATCCTGAAGGACCGGGATCGCATCATCGAGCTCTATGCCGACTTGACCGGCAAGAGCCAGGAGACGGTCTCCAAGGATATCGACCGGGACAAATGGCTGTCTGCGGAGGAAGCCAAGGAATACGGCCTGGTGGACAAAATTATCACCGATCACACGGACCTGCCCAAGCCATAGTAGCCTGCGGCCTTCGAGACAGTTGCTTGTGGCTCCCTTGTCAGGCGGACGGAGTAACGTCATCTCGCGAATGCGAAACGGATCAACTCGGGTGGTTACGTCGCATGCCGGGAGTGATTCTCGAATCTTTCCTATGGGATATCCCCTCCCCACCGAGCCTGTCCTGAACCTGTCGAAGGATGGGGGAGGGCCAGGATGGGGGTTCCGCACGAGTCCCCTCCCCCACAGCGTGGGGGAGGGTCAGGGTGGGGGAATTCCGTCATGCTGACGCCCAAATTCACCTATTTGAACATCAGGTTGTCTACGCGCGATTGAATGGCCATATATTCATCCGTCAGTACCTGCTCCGGGAAATTGCTTTCTATTGCGTGATAGATTGCCGCCCAGTTTCCGCTCGCCATTTCAGATGCTGGTCGGATAGAGATCGGAGTTTCACTATCTACTTGATAGGTCATGTAGATTCCATCGAATGCCATCTTCAGTGTATAAAATTGCCCGGATGATAAATTGGTGAAAAGTTCAAGTGAGGAGGATTCCAGGACAAATATATCGCATCCGGTATAAGTACCAGCCTCACATTGACCCAGTACTGCTCTCACGTTCAGAACGTTATTTGGAATGCCATAAATTTGTAAACCAGAGATCACCTCTTCTCCGAGTGTATTGGTATAACTTGTCAATAAACCTGTAGTCGCGCCGCCCGCATCAATGTTCTTCACGAAATCATCAACCGATACATCAATTTGCATGGCGATAGGAAAATATCCGGTAGAAAACTGGAGGAAATCAGCGTCAGCGATTGTGGTAGGCTCCGTCAAATTGACGTCACCTTCCTTAAAAAGGTTCAGCACGCCACCGGAAATATTTGGCGCCAAGCTGTCAAAAAACCATTTGGTTGGATCAATTTCGCCGCCGGAGAAGTCATCGTAGAGCGAGCCATTGACCACAACGTTATCGAAAGCCACTGTGATTGAGGTGGTATCGCCAGGGTTAGCAACAAATGAACCGAAAAACATCCCACCGCCGACGACGGAGGGACCGCCGTATGTGTGTCCTGAGTCGACCATAGCGGGTGTTTCGCCATCAACAGAGAAAGTGAACGTAGAGTCTCCATCGAACTCAATGGAGAAAGTGCGCTTCATGCCCACGCTTAAGTTACCAAAATCGCCACTTGCCACATCTTCTAATGAATCACAATCTGGATCAGTGCAACGAAGTATCCCCCAGTTGATACTAATTATCCCATCGCTAGAATTCGCGTAGGTGAATATTTCCGCACGGATTTCACCAGTTTGGTCTTCTAGACTGCTTGAGGAGCCGTCGTTATAAAAGCTTCCAACCAAACTGACTACAGTCGCGCCCGGATCGACTGTAATTTGATCTATCCGTACATCGACACCGAAACGAGTAATGGTAGACGTATTCACCGGATAGTGATTTATTGCGCGTTCCAGATTGATACCTGTACCGACGTTCATGATTACAATCAACTCACCGTCCACGATCTCTCGGCTGAATTCGGGAATGGCTATGGGGGCATCAAAAATATAATCGTCAAATACCTCCACCGTCGTATATCCGCTGAACGGATCGTTGACGGTGATGGTGATCTCGTCGGTCGAGGTGTCGCCGTCGCCGTCAGTGACGGTAAGGCGCACAAGGTAATCCCCGGCGTTGATGAAGGTGACGTCCCCCGGGTCCTGATCAGTAGAAGCCGACGGCCCGCCCCCCACGCCGTTGACGTCGAAATTCCATTGATAATCGAGCGTTCCATCCCCGCCACTGCCGGAGCCTGTAAAATCTATTGGAAGCCCAAAGGGCACCTTCAGTTCGCTGCCTGGGGAGTCGATGGTTGCCGTGGGCACGGCTTTGGTCTTAACCTTTTTTTTGTCCCCCTCACAAGCGGAGAACCCCAGCACCAAGGCCATGACGATAGCCCAGGGCCAGAGTGTGGCAAGAACGGATCGAGATTCGCAATTTCAGGCTGAAAAGCGATTTGCGGTTCATGACGTCTCCTCCTATCTGGGTGACTTTCCGGCCAACTAAATAACAGTCGAATTATGTTCAATTCTATTTCTGATATCAAGCAAAATCAAATAGTCCAACAATGACGTAAACAAACTGCCGCGTATGATGCCTTGGCATGCTGCGCCGACAAAGGGACTCACCTTCTACCGCCGCGCGACGGAGCACGACGACGCTAAGTCCAAGTAAAAATATCGATCGGCAAGCGGTTAATGTGATGTAGCGCGAAGCGGTCGGGCGGTATGGATACGTGCGGGGTGAGGTGGGTGATGAACGGCAGGGGGAATATTGTGGGCGTCGCTCCCGTCCGGGGAGAATTGGCTTTCAGCTGACGAGGTCTTTGATCTTGTCGAGGAACTTCTGCATGATGGGGTAGTTTTTGTTTTTATCTGCCGTGGCTTTTTTATCCTCTTTGGAAAATTCCTTCAGTAATTCCCGTTGCCGGCTGGTCAGGTTGGTGGGGGTTTCCACGACCGCCGCGACGTATTGGTCGCCCCGTCCCGAACCGCGGATATGGGGTACGCCCTTGCCGCGCAGTCTAAAATGGCGCCCGCTTTGAGTGCCTGGGGGTATCTTCAATTCCACCTTGCCGTCCAGGGTTGGCACGACGATCTCCGCACCCAAGGCGGCCTGCACGATGGAGATGGGCACTTCGCAATGCACATCGTATTCCTCACGCAGGAAGAAGGGATGGGGCCTTACGGCAACACCGATGTACAAATCGCCGCGGGGGCCGCCGTTGCGGCCGGCCTCACCCTCTCCGTTGAGCTTGAGGCGCGATCCGCTGTCGATGCCCTGGGGGATGGTGACCTTGAGCTTGCGATATTGGCGAATCCGGCCTTGTCCCTGGCATTTGTCGCACGGCGCGTGGACGATCCGCCCCATGCCCCGGCAGCGGTTGCAGGTGGTCGAAACGCTGAAAAATCCCTGCTGAATCCGTTGCTGCCCGGATCCCTGGCAGATCGGGCAAACGTCGATATCCTTCGATGATCGCGCGCCCGTGCCGCCGCACCGATCGCACTCCTCCATGCGCGGAATGTTGATTTCGGTGGAATGGCCGAACGCGGCCTGCTCGAAGGAGATTTCCAGGTTGTACTGCAGGTCGGAGCCCCGTTCCCCCTGGCGCGTTCGGGTGCGCGATCCCGCGCCAAAGAAATCGGAGAAGATGTCGCCGAAAATATCGCCGAAACCACCAAAACCGGAGGACCCGGCCGCGCCGGCCCCCATGCCCTCGGGTACGTGGCCGAACTGATCATATTGCGCCCGCTTCACCTTGTCGCTGAGTACCGAGTAGGCTTCCGAGGCTTCCTTGAATTTTTGTTCGGCGGTATCGTCATCCGGGTTGCGGTCCGGATGGTACATGAGGGCAACCTTGCGGTAGGCTTTCTTGAGATCGTCCTCGCTGGCTGTTCGGGGAACACCCAGCACCTCATAATAATCCCGTTTCGCCAAGCGTTTGACTCCTTATGGCCACCAGGGCCTGCGCGGCGCGAACCGTGCTCTTGGATCGTGTCCTGGGGCCGCGCTCTCAGGCAAAGGATCTGCCCGTGGCAAATTACCGGCCGCGCATGGCAATTTTCTGTCTTGACCGGCCCGAGCCTTTTTTCCTATCGCTCCACCCAGTGATTATCGATTCGACGGACTCCGTTGCCCGGCGGGGGCCCGTCGAATCATGGATTACTGGGGATCGCCCCTTGCGGCCTGCCTGGGCCCGGTTACTTGTTGTCCCGCACCTCTTCGAATTCGGCGTCCACCACGTCATCTCCTGGCGGAGGCTGCTGGGGTTGTTCCGTTTCGCCGGGAGGGGCCTTGGCTCCTGCTTCGGCCTGCTGCTGTGCGTTTTTGGAGTAGAGCGCCTGTGCCAGAGAGTGAGCGGCGTTGGTCGCCTCCTCCACTGCGGATTTAATTCTGTCGTGGTCCTGAGCTTCCAAGGCCGATTTGACATTCGCCAATTGGCTTTCCACGTTCTGGCGGTCACTTTCGGAGACGGAATCGCCGACTTCGGACAGGGTTTTTTCGGTCGTATAAATCAGAGTCTCCGCCTGATTGACCAATTCGGCGCGTTCTTTCTTGGCCTTGTCTTCCGATGCGAATTTCTCCGCCTCGTCCACCATCCGCTTGATTTCTTCGTCGTCCAATCCACTGGAGGCTGTGATCTGGATGTTCTGTGCCCGGCCTGTCCCAAGGTCTTTCGCGGCCACATGAACGATACCATTTGCGTCGATATCGAAGACCACATCAATCTGGGGGATGCCCCGCGGCGCGGCCGGGATTCCGGTCAGCTCGAACCGCCCCAGAGTCTTGTTGTCGGTGGCCATGGGCCGCTCGCCCTGAAGCACGTGTATGCTCACCGCGGGCTGATTATCCGCTGCGGTAGAAAAAATCTGGCTCTTCTTGGTGGGGATCGTGGTGTTGCGAGAAATCAGCGGGGTCATCACCTGCCCGAGGGTTTCGATTCCCAGTGAGAGCGGCGTCACGTCGAGAAGCAGGACATCCTTGACGTCGCCCTTGAGCACGGCGCCTTGAACCGAAGCTCCCACGGCGACCACCTCATCGGGGTTGACCCCTTTGTGCGGGGCTTTCCCGAAAAACGCTTCCACAACCTGCTGAATGCGCGGCATGCGGGTCATCCCGCCCACCAAAATCACCTCGTTGATGTCGTTGGCGGTAAGACCGGCATCCTTCAGCGCGGCCTTGCACGGCTCCAACGTGCGGTCTATCAGGTCTTCCACCAATTGCTCTAATTTGGAGCGATTGAGGCGAATATTCAAATGTTTGGGACCCGAAGCATCCGCCGTGATGAAGGGCAGGTTGATGTCTGTTTCCATGGACGAGGAGAGTTCGTGCTTGGCCTTTTCGGCGGCTTCCTTGAGCCTCTGCAACGCCATTTTGTCGTTTCGCAGGTCGATTCCCTGATCCTTCTTGAATTCGTCGGCCAGGAAATCGATGATTCTTTGATCGAAATCCTCGCCGCCCAGGAACGTATCGCCATTGGTGGATTTGACCTCGAAAACGCCATCGCCGATTTCCAGGATAGATACATCGAAAGTGCCCCCGCCCAGGTCGAACACGGCGATTTTCTCGTCGTTTTTCTTTTCCAGTCCGTACGCCAGCGCGGCGGCGGTGGGCTCGTTGATGATGCGCAGCACTTCCAGGCCGGCGATGCGCCCGGCGTCCTTGGTGGCCTGGCGCTGGGAATCGTTGAAGTAAGCCGGAACGGTGATCACCGCCTCGGTCACATCCTCGCCCAGGTAGTCCTCTGCGGTCTGTTTCATCTTTTGCAGAATGAATGCGGATATCTCCGATGGAGAATAACGCTTGCCGTCCAGCTCCACCTGAGCCTGCTCGTGTGCTCCGGATACGATCTTGAATGGGCTGGTCTTGATCGCCTTTTGTACTTCAGGCGAATCGAATCGCCGGCCGATCATCCGTTTGATGGCGGAGATCGTCTTTTCGGGGTTGGTGATCGCCTGTCGTTTGGCCACTTGGCCGATCAAACGCTCACCCGAGTTGGTGAACGCCACCATCGATGGCGTAGTGCGGGCACCTTCGGCATTGGTGATCACCACAGGATCTCCGCCTTCCATGACAGCCACGCAGGAGTTTGTCGTGCCCAGGTCAATTCCGATCACTTTTGCCATGACTTTTCCTTAACTGAGTTGTCGTATATTTTTGTTGGCCAATGGACCGCCACGTGATTCATCTATGTGCTGGTTTCACCGTCGGCCTCGTCGCCGTCTTCGGTGTCCGGCGCCGGTTTCTTGGATACCATCACCATTGCCGGCCTCACGATGCGGTCGTGAAGGAAGTAACCGGTTTGAACCTCTTCAGTGATGGTATTTTCCGGAATGCCGGCATCTTCCACGACGCTAATCGCCTCGTGCCGGGTCGGATCGAAAGACTCGCCTTTGGCTTCAATGCGCACCATGCCATACCGTTCAAAAATTCCGCCGATCTGTCTGGTGACCATATCCACGCCGGTCACGAAGGCCTGTTGATCTTGGTTTTCATTGTTTTTAGCGTGAATGACCGCTCTTTCCAGGTTGTCCATTACGCCGGTAAGGTCTCGCAACAAAGGCATCTGGGCATATTTCAAGGTTTCGGACTTTTCCTTGGACATTCTTTTCTTGAAGTTGTCGAACTCGGCGTGGAGACGAATGTATTTGTCCTGATAGTCAACCGGCGGCTCCTTTTGCGCTTCATCAACAATCTCTTCCGGTTCAGCCTCCTGGGCTTCCTCCGATCCTGGGTGTTCATGCTCATTCGACTCGGGGCCGTGTTCCTCGGCAGCCGGTACGGGAGCACCTTCTACAATGCTTTCCTCCACTGACGTCTGTTCCACGACGGCACCGTTGCCGCCGACTTCGTTTACGGGTTCCCCTTCACCCGGGCGTTCATTGGTCGTCATAGCCTGCAATATTAGCATTCATCTCGTTAGCCGATCCCGGCCTTAGTTATTGATAAGCGCCTGGGATAGGATTTTCGCGGTGTAGTCGATAATCGGGATGACCCTGGGATAATTCATTCGAGTGGGACCAATCACCCCAATGGCGCCCAAAAAATTGTTCTCGGACCCATATTGAGCCGTGATCAGTGCACAGTCCTGCAACTCTTCGGACTCGATTTCCATTCCGATATATATTTGGACTCCGGAAGCCAAAACCGTTTGGTCAAGGATATTGATGATCCCGATTTTCTCTTCCAATGCTTTCAGCAACCGTTGCACTTTGTCCAGATCGTGAAAGTCCTTCACGATATTGGACTGGCCTTCCACGTACAGGCTGTCCTCTTCTGGAAGTTCGAAAGCTTTTTTGCTCAACCGTGCCACTTGAGCCAGGAGTTGGTCGTAACGGGCTTTCTCGACGGCCAGATTCTCCATCAGATTTTCCCGGATTTCCAACAGAGACTGTCCGGAAAATTGTGAATTGAGATGGCTGGTCACCGAATTGAGAAACTCCTGCGAGAAGTCCTCGGACACATCGATTACTTTGTTGTGAACAATATTGGAGCGGGTGATCAGCACCACGAATATTTGCCGGGCGTTCATTTTGATGAACTCGATCATCTTCAGCTGGCTGTGTTCGACCCGCGGTGCCGCCACGATGCCGGTAAACTGCGTCAACGCCGCCAATAGCCTGGTAGTTTGAATCAACAACGACTCCAACCCCTGGGATGATTCACCCAATTCGTTATCGATCATCCTTTTTATGTCGCCGGGCAAGGCATTGGCCACAACGAGTGAATCGACGTAAAATCGATAGGCCTTGTCAGTGGGAACCCGCCCTGCCGACTTATGGGGTTGCTCCAGATAGCCCAAATCCGACAAATACGCCATCACGTTGCGAATCGTGGCCGGCGACAGCTTGATTTCGTCAATTTTGGAAAGGGTACGCGAGCCCACTGGCTCCGCTGTCGCGATGTAATTATGCACGACAGCGGAAAGAATGGCTTTGACCCGCTTGTCCAGATCTTCGCCTGTCACGACGTTGGCCTCTCGGATATCCGGGCAATTTTGCCCGTGATGGCGATCACAGGGCGATTCAGCGATATTAGCACTCACTCTTACCGAGTGCTAATAATCGCTTAAATCGGGCTCGCTGTCAAGGTTTTCTGTCGCGATCTACAAGCGGGACACAGGAATTCTTTCAGGATATCTCTAGCGACACTGGCGCTCGCGAACAGTTCCTAACGGAACTGCATGCTAGCACATAGAGAACCTGGCTGCTGGTATGAATTACGGCCGAGGGGATTAATCAAACTCCTCGGCCTGTACTTCGTGCACGAGTGCCTCGAAAAGGAGAATGACATCGGCATTGGTGCCGCGGAATCGGCGGGAGAGAATCTTGGCGAGCTCGCGCATGATGGCCAGCCCGATATCGGGATGACGATTGCCCAACTCCTCGAAATCGCGCCGGTTGAGCACCAGCACTTCGCAGTCTTCCACAGCCTTGATCGTGGCTGAACGCTTATCCTGATCCATCAGGGCCAGTTCGCCGAAGAAAGCGTGGTGCTCGTCGCGCAGCAGCGCCACGGTGTATTGCTCATTATCCAGGGTGGTCTTGGTAACTTCCACGGCACCGCGCCTGAGAATAAAAAGCTCTTCGCCCAGCTCGCCTTCGCGAATGAGATAGCTCCCCATGGAAATCCGCCTGACGGACATGAGCGCCGCGACGGCTTGCAGCTTGTCCGATTGGTCCCGAAACGAAGCGAACAGGGGAATCGCCCGCAGGGTATCCATGATCTCAACATCCATGTCGGCCCCCTCAGGTTGGTGCATGTGATGGCTGCCCGGCCATGACGACAGCCAGGGATCGATCGCCGGGCAAGAAGTCTCGCCCGGGATTGAAAATTGGTTTATTGAATTCGAGTTGCTTGAGCCCCACCAGCCGCTCGATGGCTCCCTGGATCTTTGGTTGAATCTGGGCTGCGTAGAGAAATTCCTGTTTGCGCGCGTGGTGGTTGCCGCTGTGCTCGACGACGCCCAACAATGCGAAGCCCTTTTGGGCCAGCTCCACCCGGTGCTCCTCGAACGACATGCCAGGCGGGCCGGAGGGTAAGTCGATGACGCGCAGGGGGGCGGTTTCCGGGTCGAGCATATCGCGGATGGCGTGGGAAAGTCCGGAGCCCGAGGACGATTCCGCCAGCATCACCTGTTGAAAGCGAAGGGAATAGATGACCTCCTCCACATCCGCGATCTTCAGGTGCTCCCCGAAATTGGGGTCCAAAACTTCCACGCACTTGTACACTTTCCGGTTGAGGCCGTGAATCGCGATGCAAGTCATCACGTTTCGGGAATCGGTCTCCTGTGGGCTTTGATCCGGCGCCGGAGACGCGAGCACCAGCACCCGGTTGGTCTCTTGGATTCCGGCTTGCCGCAAAACGTCAGGGTCGGTGGCTTCGCCTTCGATCAATCGCACCGCGGACAGGACGGGATGATCGGCGATCGCCTGCGCCTCGTCGGCCGGAAGTGGGGCCACGACGGTCACTTCGGTCAGGTCGCGTCCCCGCATTTTATGCAGGTTTATGATATCTTTCAGCAAATTGGCCATGTCCGGCTTCCAGCCGCTTACGAGCAATTTTTCGGGAGCGGTACTCCGGGGCTGTGGCGCTTGCTCGCGACGGCGGGCGGACTCTTCCTCCGATTGGACGGTGCCGCTGGGCAGGACTATCAGCATTTCGCTGTGTTCGGGAACGATCGCATCGGGTGGGGGAATCAAATGGGAAAGGTTGCTTTGCAGGCGCGTCATATGGGCCAATGAGGCCACCGACCGTTTGTAATCGGGCGCCTTCAGCGCCACGCGCAGCCTCTCTTGCTTTCTCTCGTGCAAGTTTCCGGTATTTTCCAGAAAACCTGACACCAGAAAGCCCTGTGCGCGGAACTCCGCCTCCACCTCGCTGTAGGGGCGGCCAATACAGTGATCGGGCACGGGCACCGGGCGCAACATCCTCCCGTACTCGGGAAAAAATTGAGTCAACACGTTGCCCATGCCTTCCCCCAGACTGCCGGCCACAATCAGGCGACGCACATTTTCCTCATTGAGCACCACCTCCTCGACGCGGGCGTGACGCAAGTAATGGATGTAGTGGGGTTGCAGGATCTCAGCGCAGGTAAAAACCTTGCTGTTGAGCGTCTCCACCGTGGCCGCGGCAAGCACCGTGCGGGAGTCGACCTGGTCGGCGCTTTGGCCACCATTGGTTACGGCCAAGATCAGTACTCGATCCGCGGTCGCGATGCCAGCCTGTGTCAGGACATTGCGGTCCGTGTGGCTTCCGAAGATGTAATGAAGGTTGCGCAAACGGCTATCACGTCGTAAATCACTGATTTCGGTGGCAGGCGCGGTTGTCACCAGCACGAGATCGGAGGAATCCAAGCCTGGATTGGCCCCTAATACGCCGAGCAGGATCTCCTTCATTTCGCGCTTCCAACCGCAGATGATCGCGTGTCCTTTCAGGTTCCCCAATTTGCCCAGTCCCAAGGCCTTGTTGCGGCTGCGCTCCACCAGAAAGCTGGCCACATTACCCGTGATGATTCCCACCAGGCCGATCCCCACGAACATTTCCATCATGGCCCATGTCTTCCCCAATGGAGTCACCGGGGAAATATCGCCATATCCCACCGTGGTGATCGTGACGATGGTGAACCAAAGCGAATCGAAGAAACTGGAAAAGATGCTCTCCTCGTTGCGGCCCTCCAGGAAAAACTCGATCGCAGCACCCACTACGGCAAAAGCCATGAACCCCAATAGGAATTTGAGCGATCCGTAGTGAAAGACCTGCACCACCCTCTTGCGAAGGCTGCGCAAGGCCGATCCGCGTTCGCCTCGACGGATTATATTGAGATAGGACTGAGTCGATTCCCTAATTTTCATGATGCCAGCAGGCCGATTGGTGAATTAGATCGCGCGGGCAGGGGTGGCCTTTTCGCCGACTCGACCCGGCCATCCCGGCCAAGCGCTCGAACACCAAACCCGCACCGTAATTATCTTAAGGGCACTATTCACAAATCGTTCCCCGGCGGTCGCACCTGGTGACCCTGATATCTCTGCGATTCTGCAAAATGATAGTGGGAGAGACCGGAAGCAAAGCCTATAAGTCAATCCTGCCTTGCCGCCGGCAGCGGTCATCGGATGCATCTGCCCAAGAATGGGGCGTATGCGCAGGGGACCGTGGCGCGGCGCGGAAAAGGGCAAGGCAAATTCCGTTGACCTGCGTACCATTTTTGCCGCTGAAATATCGAACCCGCGCACAAGCCGCTCACGGAGCCTGTTTTACCTCCAGACCACGCATTCTGTTGAGGGCCGCCGCCAATTCCAGCCCGCGAAATTGCGCGAAATCGCCGGTAATCTGCGAATCCAGCACGTCCAGTCCGTCCCGTCGAACATCTTCCATGACCTGGCTTACGATTTGTGCGAGTTCATTGCTGCCCGACATGTATTGCCTGGCGTGCAAGATCGCGCGGCCAATCGCTCTCGTCTGTGCCGTTTCGACAATTTGGTCCACGTCGGACAGATCGATGGTGGTGCGTCCGAAAACAATTTGCCGCGTCGTTGCAGCCTGGATCCTGAATTGACCGTATTCGTTATGGGGATCGAGCCCGTCTCCCAACGGAATGCGCTCCCGAGGGCTTTTGAACGAGCCACCGCCCTCGCGCGCCCGTCCCGTGGGAAAACGGGCGGCAATGGCTTGGGCCTGACGGGTGACGTCGCGCGGTGCAAAGTCGATCATTTGAATCACGCAATCGGCGACGCTGAAATAGTCACCAGATCCACCCATCACCAGGATGGTGGAAATGTCGTGTTCTTCGTAGAGAACTCTCACCCTATCGACGAACGCCGTTATCGGCTCGTGTTCCTTTGCGACCAATTCCTGCATTCGCTTGTCGCGAATCATGAAATTGGCGGCGCAGGTGTCCTCGTCCATCAGGAGCACTTTGGCGCCGGATTCGATGGCCTCGGCGATGAAGGCCGCCTGGGATGTGCTGCCACTGGCATTTTCAGTTGAAAATGACGTGGCCGCTTGGCCCGTGGGAATATTGTCGATGAAGGCAGACACGTCTGTATTGGCGACACGTCTGCCGCTCGAAGCCCGCACCTTTACCGCTGCGGGGTGGGTCACACAAAATTCCCTTCCATCGCCGGGGGTGTGATCGTAGATGCCCAGTTCCAATGCCTGCAGAACCGTTGATTTGCCGTGGTAACCGCCGCCCACGAGAATCGTTACCCCCTTCGGTATCCCCATACCCGTGATGCAACCCGCGTTGGGGAGGTCGAAGCTGGCCCGTAAGCGCTCCGGCGACCGGAATGCCACGACGGACGGCGTCTCCAGCGGCTTTTGCTCCACGCCGCTCAAGCGTGGAAGAACCGAGCCGTCCGCGATAAAGGCCACCAAGCCCGCGGACGAGAGGGATTCCCGCAGGAACGCTGCGTCTTCTGTGGTGCTGAGGTGCTTTTCCAAGGCGTGCAAGTCGAGATTTTCGGCAAAGAGCGAGGCTTGAACGATGCGGGGCAATTCCTCGAACAACATTTTAGCGGCAATATCAGACAGGATGGCCCTGCCCGCAGCCGGAAGGCCCAGAAAAAACCGCGCTTCGATCACGTTCTCATCGATGAAAATGGATGTGCGCTCCAGTACCGACTGTCCGGGCTCGGCGATGGTGATGATGCCGCTGTTGCCTGTACCGCGTCTGCCGCCGTTGATCCTCGTGCATTGCTCGTGAAAATTCCGCGCCAGAAAGTCTCGCAGTGCCACCTCACGGGTACGGGAGGCTGTGTCAATGGAACGAAAACCGGCCCTGCCGCGCGGAACGATGGCCCGATAGACGCCTGTGGCGGGAGGCGCGTACGGATCCTTGGGTATCCGCTGCATCACGAGCTCGAAGTGTGGAAAGGCCCACCCGCCTCTCAGGGACTGGTAGGCCGTGTAGTCCTGACCGTCCAAGGCCCGGATCTGCTCTTTTAAACTTTCGCATGATTTCATAGGTCGCTGCCTTGTATTTTCTCAGGCGGGATGATAACTATAGTGTATGGTGCATATCATAGTATATGTCAAGAATGATGGCGGTGGGGACTCATGACCGGCAGGGGCGATCTCATGGGCCTCGGGTACGATCTCAAGGCCGTGCGGACACTCAAGGGTCTCTCCCTCAGCGCTGTGGCCCGGCCGGCAAAAATATCACCTGCCTACGTGCAGAAACTCGAAGCCGGGGTCGTCAAGAATCCTTCGCCTCGCGTATTACACCGGCTCGCGGGGGTTCTCGACATCTCTTATGTCAGGATGATGGAACTGGCGGGATACGTGATGCCTTCGCCGAAGGAGACCGGCGGACACATAAATCGCAACCTGGTGCAACAGGCATTGCAAGCCGAAGAACTCACGGATCAGGAACAACGAGCGGTCGCCGCTTTCATTGCCTATCTGAAAGAACAGCGGCCTATCTGAAAGAACAGCGTCTGAAATCATAGAAGGGGAGTGACCAATATGTTTTCTGAGGCCGATATCTTGTTTCCGGCCCCCAAGACTCCCAGCAGGGAACGCGTTCCCCGCACCCTGATCATTGGTTGGGTTAATGTTAGCCATTTGTTTTACAATCCATATCGGGTCAAGGGAGCCGCGCTCCCTTGCAGGGGGTGAAGGGTGACGGAGCTCCCCTTCCCCCCAGAAGCGATAATTCACTGGCCTGTTAGGGAAGGGAAAGGTGGATCGATGCTCTCCCACACCGTGACCGGGAACCGCAATGACATCCCACGAACGCCAAGTGTCGAGCCATGTGGCCGCGGTGCGCGCCTGCCGGCTTTGTCCGGACGTGATGCCTCCGCCTGTGGTGGTGGGCGTGCCCCGGGCGCGCATCTACCTCGTCGGTCAGGCGCCGGGCACCAACGAGCGCGAACAGCAACGCAACTTCTGTGGCGGGTCGGGACGCACCCTGTTCCGCTGGTTCGCATCCATCGGTGTGGAAGAACAGACTTTCCGCGAGCGGGTTTACATGGCCGCGGTGCTCCGTTGCTTCCCCGGCAAGAATGACGGCCGCGACGGCGACCGCCGCCCCGCTCCGGCGGAAATCGAGCGCTGCCGCCAGCATATGGACCAGGAACTCGATCTGCTGAAACCGGAGTTGGTGCTGCTGGTGGGCAAGTTGGCCATCGATTTGTTCCTGCCTCGCACGAAACTGGTGGACGTGGTTGGCCGCACGTTTCCTTTCGAGCACAATGGCCATGGCTGCATGGGCCTGCCCCTGCCCCATCCATCGGGCCTCAGCCGCTGGACCCAGAAGGATCCGGGCAAATCTCTCCTTGGGGAAGCCCTGTCGCTGCTAAAGAAACACCCGACGTGGCAATCGGTGTTTGGGCATCCGATCCCGCCCCAATGACGTTTTCCAAATGCAAAGATTGCTCGGGCGTAGCTTTCACAGGAATACTATTCACGGGCATAGGGGCGGCGGAACGAACGTGGTGACGGTTTCGATCATCGCTTCCGCGCGTCACAACCGCCAATCGGCCATGGCCGTCCAAACATGATTCCGTCGTCAGCCACATCGATCCGCGCGCTCTCGCGATTCGTTTGGCTGGTGCTCGCGGTGGGGATTGCGGCATGCGGCGAGGGAGCCGGCTTGGCGGAGAGTAGCGGCGTCGACGAGGTCGAAGTGCAGCGGGGGCCGGACATGGCCAACGAGAATCAGTTCGGTCCGCCGGTGGTATCGCCCCTGGATATCTCCAGTACTTTCGGTCACCGCTGGAAGTTCAGCGAAAGCCGATTCGACTTTCATCGCGGCATCGACTTTTTCGGGGAGCGGGGAGATCCTATTCTGGCCATCGGCACCGGCACCGTCACCGGGTTTTTCCCCGAGGGCAGCGCGCAGTATCCCAACGGCGGCAATACCCTCATCGTCCGTCACGACCTGGCGCAACCTTTTCAGTGGCAGAGCCGGACAATCGGCCGAATTTATGCGGTCTACCTGCACCTGGACAGCTACCTGGTCGCCGAAGACGATACGGTTAACGCTGGCAGCAAGATCGCCACCATGGGCGATTCGGGCTCGACGACCTTCGTGCACCTGCACTTCGAGATCCGAGCCCAGACCACGTGCTCGCTGGAATTCCAGGTGGCCAACCCGGAAAGTTCCTGCGCCGAAAACGGGTTCGACCCCCACGTTCACCCCTACATCTTCATCGGGGGCGAGAACGCCGACCAGATTACCATCAGCCACCAGGAAGGCTCGCCGTTTAGGGTCACCTTTGACGCGACCCGGGGCGACCTGGATCTCAACGAATTGCGCACCGGCAGGGGCGTGATCAACTTCAACCGCCGCACCGGAATTGACGCCACCTCTACCGAGTCCCTGGACGACTTCGAGTACGGCTGGGTCACCATCGTGCCTGAACAGTTCCTCAGTACCTCGAAAACCATCCGCTACGAATTCGAGTTCCCCGCCAAGCCTGACTATGTCGAGCTGACCGACATCCACGGCCACGGCATGCGACTGCTCTTCAGCAAGTGATCCAGATGCGCCACTGCTCAATGCGCAGAATCAATAGGGTTTGATTTCGCGCTTTCATCACTACCCGGATAATTGTTGGATATTTTCGCTTTGTTACGGGGCTCACTCGATTCATTTTGCAAGATTGAATCTGTAAGTAATTGATAAATATGATTTTTCTAAAATATTGGAGGGGGAATTTTTAGGATTGTGCCCAGACTGCGGTTGTTGTGTGCGCGCTAATGCACAGGGTTGCGGGTGTCGGCCTTCTTGCCGCGAAGGGCGCGCCAGATCCACGCGAGGGGATCGTAGAACTCACCGGCGACGCGCTCCTTGAGGGGGATGATGGCGTTATCGGTAATGGAAATACTCTCGGGGCAGACCTCGGTGCAGCACTTGGTAATGTTGCAGTAGCCGATGCCTTGGGCATCGCGCAGGTCGCGCAGGCGATCGACCGTATCCAGGGGGTGCATGGCCAGAGCGGCCAAGCGCACCATGAAGCGTGGGCCGGCGAAATCGTACTTACCGTGGTCCCGCATGACGTGGCAGACGTCCTGGCACAGGAAGCACTCGATGCACTTGTGGAATTCCTGCACACGGTCGATGTCGTACTGCTGCATGCGGTAGGTGCCGTCCGCCTCGCGGGGCTTGGGCGCCAACGGCTTGATTCGTTTGTTGACCTCGTAGTTCCACGAGACGTCGCACACCAGATCGCGGATGAGGGGAAAGCGCCGCATGGGTTCCACGACGATGGGCTGACCCGCCGGATACTGGTCCATGCGTGTCATGCACAATAACCGGGGATTGCCGTTGACCTCCGCGCCGCATGATCCGCACTTTCCGGCCTTGCAATTCCAGCGTACCGCCAAATCGGGGGCCTGCCCGGCCTGTATATCGTGTACAGCGTCCAGTACCACCATCCCCTGGTAGGTCGGTACCGAGAAGGTCTGATATTCGCTTCGCTCCGCAGTCCCTCGGAATATTTTCAGGGTCGCTTCCGCCATCAAAACACTCTCGCTCTGATTCTTAAATTAGGTTGTTCCATCGAGTATGATTTATAATCGCAGCAAGATCCATGCGGTGATCACTGTGCCCATCATGGCCCCACCATAAGTGAGAAAGGATATCGGTTTGCGAAAGGACTTGAGCCCTATGTCGCTGAGAGTGAAATAGAAACGATGCGCCCAATGATATAGAGGCATTGCGATGAAGACAAAAAGATAAACCTTCACGAACCAATGCCCGAAAATATCGGGTGCATCCGATATCCATCCCAAAGGTACGGCAAGCCCCAACAACACGATGTGAATCGGAACCAAAAAAGCGGCTACCACACCGCCGGCGGAAAACAGGCCCCACCACAAGGGTTCAATGGATTTCTTGTTGGGCAACGCTTCCCCCATCATTGCAAGAGGTAGAGGCCGAATACCACCGCCGATACGGCAATCCAAGCGGCGATATTGATGGCGGTAAATGCCGCACGGGGAATTTCTTTACCACCGATTCGCAGAGGTATGACGATAGAGGTGGTATAAAACCAGGTCACACTGTGGTACACGGCGAATACGAGCACCACGGCGTGGAATACGATCCATCCGGGAGATTTGAGCGAATTTGTAAATGTGCTATAGGCGGCTGCACCATTGCCGAGTTGGTAGAGCTGCACGAGAAAGAGCACCAAGTATGCTGCAATGAACAGACTGGAGAATTCCCGCACGATAAATAAAAAATAACTCCACTTCCGCAACCACCACGTCGCCGGCATCCGGGGATAGTAAAGTAAGGATTTGTCTGGCCGGATCATGCTCTTTTACCCCAGGGCAGCAACACGGAGCGGATCCAGTGTTTCGCTGTGTCTACCTTGAGCCTTTGGATGGCCGCGGCGGGGTCGACATCTTTCGGGCAAACCACCGAGCATTCGCCCACGAACGTACACTGCCAGGTTCCGTGGTGGTCGTTGATCACGTTCCAGCGCATATTGCTCCCTTCGTCGCGCGAGTCCTGGTTGTAGCGGTAGCCCAGGGCCAAGGCCGCCGGACCGATGAAATCGGTCTCCACGCCGAATATCGGACAGGCGGCGTAACAAAGCAGACAATTGATGCAGGCACTGAACCCCATGTAAGCGTCCATCTCCTCGGGGGTCTGAAGATATTCGCCTTCCGAAGTCGGCTTCTCGGTCTCCCGGATGATCCAAGGTTTAACGATTTTCAGCTTGTCCAGAAAATCGCTCATGTCGATGACCAGATCCTTGATCACCGGGAAGTTTTCCAACGGCTCGACGAGGATTTCGCGAGGATGATAGTCTCTTAAGAAGACCGAGCAGGTCAGCTTGGCCTCGCCATTGATCATCATTCCGCAACTCCCGCAAACCCCCATGCGGCAAGACCAGCGAAAACTGAGAGAACCGTCGACTTGGTCCTTGATGTAATTCAAGGCGTCCAGAACAACCCAGTCCGGCCGATAGGGGATCGTATAGACTTGGGAGGTTGGGACGCGTTCATCGGGTGGCCGATAGCGCGATACATTCAGGGTGATCGTCGGTTCGGGCATGGGACCGTATCCAGCTAATATTTGCGTTCTTCGGGTTGCCAACGGGTAATCGTGACCGGGGCGTATTCGATTTTGGGCCCTTCGGGTGTCCGTAGCACCATCGTGTGTTTGAGAAAATTTTCGTCGTCCCGGTCGGGATAGTCGGTGCGCGTATGCGACCCTCGGGACTCCTTGCGCTGTAGCGCCGAATTGGCGATGGCCTCGGCGAGATCCAGCATATAATCCAGTTCCAGGACGGTCGTGCGCTCGGTATTGAAGATGTCGGTTTTGTCTTCGATGCGGATGTCAGAAAATCGGTGGCGCAGATCCCGCAAGGTTTGACACGTCTTGAGCAAATCCTCTTCGTTGCGGTAGACCCCAACGCCTTCTTCCATCGCATGCTGCATGGCGTCGCGAATTTCGGATATCCGTACCTTGCCACCTTCCTTGCGGAAATATTGTTGCTCCAGCCGCCGCTGTTCGTCCCCGGCTAACGCATCCAAAGGTTGCGAGGGGCCGGCTGGTTCCTGCTCTGCATATTGCGCCGCCGCGCGTCCGGCTCTGGCCCCGAAGACCAGCAATTCGGTCAGCGAATTGGAGCCGAGGCGGTTGGCTCCATTAACGGAAACACACGCGGTTTCGCCGGCGGCGAAGAGCCCGTCCATGGGAGTTTTGCCATCCGCATCGGTATGGATGCCCCCCATCATGTAATGCACGACCGGCCGGACGGGAATCGGTTCGTAGACCGGATCGATACCGAGGTAATTGCGGGATAGTTCACGCACAAAGGGAAGCTTGCTATCGATAACCGCTTCCCCGATATGGCGGAGGTCCAAATGGACGTAGTGCCCATATGGGCCCTCGAAGGTGCGCCCTTTTTGAAATTCCTGCATATGGCAGCGGGAAAGGATGTCGCGTGGCCCCAGCTCCATTTTGCGGTGCACGGGCGTATCCGTTGGCGGCCCCAGGCCGTAATCCTGGAGATAGCGGTAGCCATCCTTGTTGACCAGCCATCCGCCTTCGCCGCGCGAGGCTTCGGTGATGAGGATACCGGTGCCGGGCATTCCGGTGGGGTGATACTGAACGAATTCCATGTCTTTCAAAGGCACGCCGCTGCGGTAGGCCAAGGCCATCCCATCTCCGGACTTGATGGAGGCATTCGTCGTGAACGGAAAGATGCGCCCGCAGCCGCCGGTACAGATGATCACCGCTTTGGCCGTGATCAACTGCACTTGCCCGCTGTACATATTAATAAAGGTTACGCCCCTTGCCTTGCCGTCGTCGGCAAGAATGGACGTGACAAAGCACTCGTCGTAACGGTGGATGCTTTCGTACTTGAGGGAAGTCTGGAAAAGGGTGTGCAGCATGTGGAATCCGGTCTTATCGGCGGCATAGACCGTGCGATCGACGCTCATCCCACCAAAGGAGCGCACACTGATCCGCCCGTCGGGGTCCCGGCTCCAGGGGCAGCCCCAGTGCTCGATTTGAATAAGTTCCCCTGGGGCCTCGTTCACCAGGATTTCCACGGCGTCCTGGTCCGCCAAGAAATCTGCGCCAAATATGGTGTCCTTGGCATGTTGATCCAGGCTGTCGTTATCGCGCATGACTCCGGCGGCACCGCCTTCAGCGGAAACGGTATGACTGCGCATGGGATAGACCTTCGACACGATCCCGATTGATAACTTGGCGGAGTGCTCCGCCGCGGCAATCGCAGCACGCAGACCTGCGCCGCCTCCCCCGATGATGAGTATATCGTGCGTCACTGATGTCGGCATATCGAGCGCTGGTCCATAGTAAGGGGCATGCAAACCGCCGGATGATTGTCCGAACGGTACAATTCGCAACCCTAAACGATTTTGGAGATCATGTGAAGTAATTCGCCAGGGCGATCTTGCCTGTTAATAGGAGTGCTGTTTAGAATCCCCTCCGGCGCTCAAACCGCGGGGCAACATCATCGGCGGTGAGTTCCCCGGGCCCGACTTCAATCAATTGCTTCAGCTCGTCCGGCATTTCGGGGCGGGGTTCCCGGCGGCATTCCAACTGGCCGTCACGGTACGTGAGGGTGAGGTTGAACTTTTCCATGTCCGGGAGGGAATCGGGGAAGTCCAGCCGGCTGTGGGCACCACGGCTTTCCTCCCGATTGAGAGCCGCGGTGGCGATGGCCACGGAAACGGTGAGCATGTTGTGCAAGTCGAGCGCGTAGTGCCAACCCGGATTGTACTGGCGCGTGCCCTCTACCGTGACCCGGGCCAATCGTTGCTGAAGCCCGGCCAATTCCTCGAGACCCTGTTGCAAATCGGCTCGGGTGCGGACAATTCCGGCGTAGGTTTCCATGCACTTTTGCAAATCCTGGAGTAAGGCGTAGGGGTTTTCGTCTCCACGCCCCTCGAAGGGAGCGAGGTCTTCCCGCTCCGCTTGCGCGACCTCATCGGCGTCGATCTCCGGCGCGCTCGATTGGCTCTTGGCATATTCGACCGCGGACTTTCCCGCCCTCCGGCCAAAGACCAAAAGATCGCTCAGGGAATTTCCGCCCAGCCGGTTGGCGCCGTGCATGCCGCCAGCCACCTCGCCGCAGGCGAACAAGCCAGGAACGGTGGAATGGGCCGTCTCGGCATCCACCCGCACGCCCCCCATCACGTAATGGCAGGTGGGCCCGATCTCCATGGGCTGCCTGGTAATGTCCACGTCACCCAATTGTTTGAATTGGTGATACATGCTGGGCAGCTTGCGCTTGATGAACTCGGCATCTTGCTGGGAGGCGATATCCAGGTAGACGCCGCCATGAGGGCTGCCCCGCCCGGCCAGGTTTTCCGACCGGATGGCTCGCGACACCACGTCGCGGGTGAGCAATTCGGGCGGCCGGCGCGCGCTCTTGTCGCCGCCCAGCCAGCGCTGGGCCTCTTCCTCCGATTCGGCGTACTCGCCCTGGAACATCTCCGGGACGTAATTGAACATGAAGCGCTCCCCCTCGCTGTTCTTGAGCACGCCGCCTTCGCCCCGCACGCCTTCGGTGACCAAAATGCCGCGCACGCTGGGGGGCCAGATCATCCCGGTGGGATGAAACTGGACGAACTCCATATCGATCAGGTCGGCGCCGGTGCGGAAGGCTAAGGCATGGCCATCGCCGGTGTATTCCCAGGAATTGCTCGTCACCGTGTAGGCCTTGCCGATTCCGCCCGTGGCCAACACGATGGCCTTGGCCCGAAAGAGCACGAAGCGTCCCGTATCCCGCCAGTAAGCAAAGGCTCCCGCGATCCTGCCGCCATCCTTGAACAGGTGGGTCACCGTACACTCCATGTACACCTCGAACCCTTGATGGATGCCGTGATTCTGTAGGGTGCGGATCATTTCCAGACCGGTGCGGTCGCCCACATGGGCCAGGCGGGGATAGCGATGGCCACCGAAGTTGCGTTGCAGGATGCGGCCGTCGGCGGTTCGGTCGAAAAGGGCACCCCACTCCTCCAACTCGTTGACGCGCTCCGGGGCTTCCTGGGCATGGATCTGCGCCATGCGCCAGTTGTTGAGCATCTTGCCGCCACGCATGGTGTCGCGGAAGTGGACCTGCCAATTGTCGCGGGAATCCGTATTGGCAAGTGCGGCGGCAACGCCCCCCTCGGCCATGACGGTGTGGGCTTTGCCCAGCAGCGACTTGCAGATCAGTCCCACCGACACCCCCTGCGTCGAGGCCTCGATAGCGGCCCGCAGACCCGCACCGCCGGCACCGATGACGATCACATCGTGTTCGTGGGTCTCGAGATCGTCCACCTAGATGATCCTCAGATCGGTGATGACGCCCATGGAAACCAATCGGATGTACAAATCGGTGAAGCCCACCCAAAACAGACTGATCCAGGCCCAGCGCATGTGATTTTTATTGAAGAAGGTGACCACTTTCCAAGCCTTGAACCGCTGTTGGCCGAATTTTACGCACGAGTAACAGTCCACGTTGCCCCCAACCAAATGGCGCAGCGAGTTGCAACCGAACGTGAACGACATCAGGCAGTAGGCGTTGATCACCAGGACGATCGTGCCGACCCCGATCCCGAACCCGTCGGAGAAAAAGAAGGCCTCTATGGCGTCAATCCACAAGATCACCACCAGTGCCAAGGCGGGATAGAGAAAATAGCGATGCAGGTTCTGGAACAGCAAAATGGCCCGTTCCCCATTGTAGCGCTGCGGCCTGGCCCCCACCGAGCAGGCGGGCGGAGAGAGGACAAACGCCCGATAGTAGGCCTTGCGATAGTAGTAGCACGTAAACCGAAACCCGCCCGGCACCCACAGGATGAGGAAAGCCGGCGAGAGCGGCCACCAATCCACTAGAAACAACGGGGAATAGAACGGCGAAAGATAGGGGCCCGCCTGGTAGTGATCGCCCACGAAGGCACCCCAGGTGGCGTAGACGATAAATGCGAAGAGACCCACGCCCGTGGCAAGGGGAGCCACCCACCAGTTGTCCTGGCGTTGGGTCTCCAAAAAATCCAGTCGAGCGGGATAAGATGTCGTGGTGTCGCTCATCGCATGTCCTTGTCGAATGTCCGCTTGTCGAATGTCAGCCCGTATCCGCCGTCGGGCCACTACCGTGGCGCCATTGCACCTGTTCGCGAGGAACAGGAACGAATTGTAATTCGGATCAGGGGCAAGGTGTCAAGTTTGCGCCCGAACGCAGGGTCGTCTTGGCCCGTCCGCGGATGATCTGTGCTCCAGAGCCACAGATCCGGAGCAGGTGGCCCGGAGCAGGCGGCACTGTGCGGGGTTCGTTCAGGACCGGGGAGGCGGTGCGGCCGAGACGGGACGGTGGGCAGCAGCCGCGGCGGACTTGAAGCGGCCTTCCCATCGTGCCTTGCGGTCGGCGGCCTCCGCTCGCCGCGCCCTGCGGTGGAGGCGGACGATGGCCGCGTTGAGGTGCACCAGACCCCCCACGCCGAACATGACCACCCCCAGTCCGCCCCAGAAAGGATAACTCTCCTCCCCGCCGCCGAGTGCCATCAGAAACCCGCCGGCCGAGCAGACGACAAGCGAACCGCTGGTGTTCATGGCTAACGCACCGGTCAGTCCGATGCGCCGCAGGGCCTGCATCTGGCTTTGCAGTTGGCGCTTTTCGCCCATGCCGCGGGCCAAGGCACCGTGGGTCAGGTTGGTGCCCGCCACCAACAGGCTCGTCACTACAAACGTGATGGACAGCCCATGGTGCAGAAAGGGCAAACCCAACAGGGGCAGGTTGAGCAGCGCCATCCTAACTAGACCCACTCGTCGTGCTAGCGGGTTCGCTTCGAGCTTTAGTGTTGGCGTGACCAGCCACGTAGAAAGGAAGTCCATCCCCCGGGCGAAGACCATCGCCGCCACCAGCACCCAGGTGAAGGGGTCACCTGGGCTGGGAACATCGAACAGTTCCGAAAGGAGTAAGCGCAACTCGTTCATGGGACGAGGCTAGCATGGCGTAGCCAGTCAGAGCCGAGAATGATGGCGCGAAGCGGGTGACCCCAGTGACGGTTGGGGCTGGAGGCGGAAATTGGTGAGATGGAGGCGATAACCGTCTGCGTCACACGGGATCAAACCACCGGCGGCCCATCCACATACGGCGCGAACCACACGAACTTCTGCCCGCTGTCGATCCGCCCTCGCAGCCAATCCCGGTATGGTTGCTTCCCATCCCTGGTCTGATAATTCTCCAACGTCTTCGGAAATGCTTCTATCATGCCATGAGTCGCTTATAAACAACATCACGGCTGTCCGGTTAACTCTCGAATAAATTCAATTGCTTAGAGCTATGGCTATCGGTTTCTTGTTTGAGTGCTTCGCCAACTATTTGAAATATTGGTCTTTTCTCAAAAATGTTGGTCTCAAGAATTTGTAAAATTGTGTGGAGGCTGGCCGGTAGGCCGAGTTGTTTTTTCACGATTGCCACGAGCAGGTAAATGGAGATGGCGATCCAGATTTGAGTTTTCACGGCGTTGGGTGAGGTGCCGTAGAACGCCTTGATGCGCAGGTGTTGCTTGATCCATCGAAAGAACAATTCCACCAGCCAGCGTTGATGGTAAATATCGGCCACGGTCTTCGCCGGGATTCCAAAGTGGTTGGTCAGAAACACGAA
>JACZRV010000044.1 GCA_022574555.1 SAR324 cluster bacterium | reverse complement strand
GCACAGATGTGATCACTGCTGCTTCCATCGGGGGTTCTCCTTGGTTTTGGGTTACTGGTTAAATCACCCAAGGAGTCCCCCTTTTCTCTTTCGTAAAGTTACTGACACAAGATCTCTTACATCACCCAGCGCGCCCTCGATTTGCTCTCCGTCTGGCACATCATGTAAAATCGTTGGCAGAAACGTTTCTCCCCAAAAACGAATGTCACAAAATAACAAAGACTTGCGTCTTCATGGGGCCGGAACTTCAGATTAACTGATGCGACCCGACGACCCGGCGGCCCGGATCTGGGGATCATGGCAATTCCGTGGAAAACGCCTTAGACTGAACGAACAAAATCGTGAAATGACGCGACTAAAGGATTTACCCGCCCGCCAGAACAGATGTATCGTGGACCCGTGTATATAATGATAGGCAGCCCGTAATGCTCGACATTTTCCACCCAGGAAGCCGATCATGGAAGAAACTGATATCGAACAAGAGTACGAGACCCTTTTGGAAGTAGGCATCGAAAATGGAGAGATCGATCAGAAGGCGGGCGGCGGGGAGAAGCGGAAATTTCCAAGATTTCCCCTGCAGGATACGGATCTCGTCGTAACCGTACGACCCAAGATCGCCGTGATCAATGCCTCGATTTCAGGGATCGCAATCCGCTCGTCGCAGCCATTTCAAATCGGCGAAGTGATCGATATTTCCATCGAGAGATCCTACTCGGTGCAAGCCGAAGTTGTGCATTGCGAAATGGTGGAACCCGAAGAAGCGCTGCTGGACGCCTATTACCGCGTAAGCTGCGAATTCCTCGACCAGGATCTGGGATTGAACCTGCTGCTGGCAATGAAAAGAAAAGATCTGCGCAAGACCAAGTATATGTAATCCGGGGGCGCGCCATTATTTTGTATCTGGAATATGCCGTATTTCAGTCAATTGGAGCGTGACCCGATAGTACCTGAACAGGGGCTCGCTCGCCACACGTCCGGTAAAACCGCCGCAGCGGCAGGTCGTGTGTACGCGCCGCTTCGATGTCATCACGCAATAGCCATAGCCCGCATCCAGGGTAGCAACGCACTTGTCGTTATCCAATTTATCCATGGATTCGATCTCGAGCATAAATACGCGGGGCGGCGAAACCGAGGGAAGCGCCCTCGAATTCAACTCATGGGTTTTCGCGGGGCGCTCCGGTAGCGCATCTTCGTCCCGACCCACCGCTGGCGATACGATGCCCAATAAAATGGCTCCGACCCACAGGAATCTTGTCAATTTTCCCGGCTGGTTCATAGAATCCCTTGCCTTCACTCGGTTCGGGCTGCAAAGTTCAACCTTCCGGCGCCATATCGACAGCCGTAACCGGCGGCTGTCAAACGAATGCCGGTGGTAATGTCACGATAGGGAAATTGCTGAGCCCTGCCAAGTCGTGATACTTTGATGAGCATCCGTTCACAGGAGGTGCGGCCATGCGATCCTACCCGCTTCTTCTTCCCGCCCTGCTCGTTATCAGCACGGCCGCAGCGGTTTTATGCCCCGTTTCGTCGGAGGCGGAGGACCGATCGTTGGTGGCGGTTCGCGTGCAAAAGGTGCTCCTCGTCAACAACAATCCGGTGGTGCTGTTGACCAGTGAAGACGACGATTCCCACCTGCTGGTTTTCATTGATCATTTCATGGCACAGGCCATCCAGTTTGGTCTGATGGACTATTCCATCGAGCGGCCCATGACCCATGACCTGATCGGCATCCTGCTGCGGCGGATCGGTGCGAAGGTGGACAAAATCACCATCACCGACCTGAAGAACGACACCTACTACGCGTTGATATCGCTGCAGGTGAATGGAACGACGCATCAGATCGACGCCCGCCCCAGCGATGCGTTGGCTATCGCGGTGCGCAACAAGGCGCCGATCTACGTTTCGCGGAAACTGATGACCCATGAGGCGTTTCCCGGCTATCTCCTTCCCGTGATTCCGCCCGGACCCGACGCGCCCAAGCACGGGGCGTGATCCTTGTGCCGTATGTTCGGTTGTGAAGTCCTCCCGGCGGCGTCACGCGATCGATGGATACCGGATCCCGCGCAGGCGGCACCCTTGCCGGTCGATCCCAGGCGTGGGCCCATGCCAGAATCATCTGGCCGGAAACGTCTGGCCGGAAACGTCTGGCCGGAAACATCTGGCCGGCAGCAGCGGGCAGGCGGAATCTAATTTGCCAAGCCCTTACGCGTGCACTAGGATTTCCGCGGTGCCGACCCTCCATTTTTCCGGCCTTCGATGGGTGTGACGGACGAGTCGTCATCTATGAGCCGCTGTACAAGCTACCGTTTTCAGGAGTTTCCATGGACAAACCCATAGTGGTCGTATCCCGCAAACCTCCGGCTTCGCTGGCCAAACTTTACGAGCACTGCAACGTCTGGGAGTGGGAGGAGGATCGCCCCATCCCTCGCGGCCTGCTCCTCGAGAAAATCCGGGATGCGGAGGGGATTTTCACGATGATCCCGGACCAGATCGACCAGGAGTTTCTCGCTGCCGCCCCCAAGTTGCGCACGGTATGCACCATGGCCGTGGGGGTGGACAATATCGATGTGCCAGGCTGCACGGCCCGCGGCATCCCGGTGGGCTATGCACCCCGCGCCGTTACCGAGGCCACCGCCGATCTGAGCTTCTGCCTCATCCTGGCGTTGAGCCGGCGCATCTTGGAATCGGCTGAATTCGTCGCGGCGGGCAAATGGGAGGCCTGGTCCCCCAGCCTGATGATCTCCAACGACGTTTTCGGCAAGACCCTGGGCGTCTTCGGCATGGGGCGCATCGGCCAGGCCGTATCCCGGCGGGCTCGGGGGTTCGACATGACGGTGATCTATCACGACGTCGTGCGCAATCCGGACGCGGAACAGGCGCTGGGAGTGGCTTACCGCTCATTCGACGATCTGCTGGCCGAAGCGGATATCCTGACCATTCATGCCCCTTTCACTCCTGAAACCCGTCACATTTTCAACGCGGCAGCGCTGTCTAAGATGAAACCCGGCGCATTCCTGGTGAACGCCGCCCGGGGGGGACTGGTGCACACCGAAGCGTTGTACGATGCTTTGCGCAACGGGGTCATCAAGGGGGCCGCGCTGGATGTCACCGATCCGGAGCCCATCGAGCCGGCCAGTCCGTTGATCTCTCTGCCCAATTGCATCATCGTTCCCCACGTGGGTACTTCGACCTGGGAGACACGGGCGGTGATGACCGACGTCACGATCGACAATCTGATCAACGCCCTGAATGGCGAGACCATGATTGACTGCTTCAATCTGGAGGCGCTGAAAGGCTGAACATGGCCAGACCGCCGTCGCGCCCTCCGCGACAACCCCGCTCCAGTGTTCCCCTCGACCATTGGGTGCCCAAGCCCCGCGGAAGCGACGCCCCCAGTGAGTCCGCGCCCGTCAAGCCACCCCCACGGAAAGCGCCGCAGCCGGCGCGGTCTTCCGTACCGATCGATACCTATTTTGGTTTTTTCGCGGAATCGATTTTCAAGGCCATTCAGGGCTCGCTCACTCAGCAAACCGGCATCCCGGTTTCGCTGGAGGGGATCGACCTTTCCCAGACCAACACCCTCAAGCTGCGCTGGAGCAACCTGGATACGGTGATCGTGCCGGCGATGGTGATCAAGGGCGATATCCCATTCGTCCTGGTGCTCAACGAAAACGACGTCAAGGCGCTGAACATCCTGGCCCAGGAGCGGGTTTCCCTGCAACGCATGATGGAGCAGGCGGTGAGTTCCGCCGTCGAGCCGTTCAATTTTATCACCAAACGCCGTAACCGGCTGGCCTCGCTCCAATTCTCGCGCAACGTCACCGGTCTCACGGCTCACCATCTCGATGGGGAGGTGGTCTATACCATGGCCACCGGGCATTATCGGCTCCGCAATGCTCATGAGTTCGCCCTCAGGCTGCTGGTCACGGGCCGGGGGCGGGACCGCATCGAGGATCGCACGACGGCCAAGCATACCCAAAGGGCGCTTTTCTCCATCATCGAGGGGGCTTACGTATGCAGCCCCCAATGGGATCCGCCGCCTCCGCCGCCGGAGGCCGAGGCGCCCGGGGAGCTTTCGGCACCCCTCACCGCCGACTGGATACAGAGCTTCTTCACCCTCAACGATGGCGCCGTCGGGGCCAAGATCTTCGGCCAGCCAGCGGCCTTCCATGCCGAGCAATGCGAGCCGGAGGTGCTGCAGGACTTGGCCAAAGACGAACAGCCCATCACGGTCGTGCGCCTGATGCTCAACAACAAGCGCGAGCTGGAGGCTTTCGTTGTCCTGCGCGGCAGGGTGGATACCGAGCTGATGCGGCTCTCTAAGTCTGCGGAGACCAAGTTCCTGGGCGAGTTGTTCCGGGTGCTGTTTTCCGAGGCGGCCAAGGTCTGGCGTGCGCTCGCCGGCCTGGAGATGCAATGGCGGGTTCTGGCCGTGCGCCGCATCCCCGCCGATGCCATCGACGCCGTCACCAGCCGCCTGGAAGGGGGCGGCGTGGTGGTGGGCCAGCAAGTGCGCCTGGATGAAGGCGATCTGGACTGGTATCTGGCCCTGCCGCCGCACCTGTGGCATTGGCTGATGCTCGCCACCGCCAAAGCCATGGATCTCAAAGTGGACGAGACTCCAGATCGGGAGAAGATCTTCCAGGCCACCGGCTGGGGTTCGGGAACGATCCCCTGGCGCGTCGTCTTCTCCTTCTTCGGCGACCGCGACCTGCAAATCCTGGTGCGCCAGCTGGAGCGCTACAAGCTCGGCGAGGGCGACATGGCCGCCATTGGCAAGGCCCTCACCCACGGCGACCGTGACCGCTGGCTGGAAGCCATGCCCGTCATGCTGCGGGAGCGCTGCGAAAGTTATAAATTGATGCCCGGAGAGGCCACCCGCCGACAGGTGGTCATCAGTCAGGTGCTGATCGACCTAAATCGCAGGAACGCCCTGCCCGAAGGGCGGCTGTCCCCTTGGCTCACCTTTTTCGCCGAATTCCAATGGCAGCGCCGCCAAAGGCTCATTGACAGCCTGCTCCCCCTGCGCCACATGGTCTATGGCATGGAGCGCGCCTCGCTCAGCCGGCTTCTTTACGATGAGGAGAATCGGGTGCTGGAAGATCTGCTCTGCAGCGCGGAGTTTCCGGTGCTGGACCAGGTGCGGCGGGTGATCACCCCGGGCTTCGCCATACGCCTGCTGGAAAACGTTTCCTACAAGCGGCCCCGCACCAGTGCCTACGCCGCTCAATTGGCCCAAGTGAGCCTCTACCGGCGCGCCAACGAGGGCACGACCCAGGGACGTTACCTCATCCGCGAAACCCCCGCCAAGCGCCTCCAGGAACTCATCCGTTACCTGGATGAATCGTACTGAAACTTCGATGAACCGACTCTCTCCTTTACCCAGGATTGCCGTTTGGGTATGGCGTTAAATGCGCTCTGGGTTCGGATGCCGCGGAATGCCCCCAGACCGTTCGGAAGTTGCGGCATGGAGTCGATTTTCGCGTCAACGGTCAGAATGCCCACCCGATCGTGAATACGAGAATGCCCGGAAACGCTGAGATTGTGTTTATGTCTTCGCCAATACTATTGAGTTCCCGCTCGGCATCGGCCACGGTCTCCGGATCCAGCTCCTCGATGGAAATGACTTGGCCGGATGATGTCACGACTCGGCCGGAAAAAGAGGAATCAACTTTACTGTCGATGAGCCCGGAGACGATGATCCAGTCCATGGCCAAGACGAGGCCAAAATCCATCATCCATTGGTTGCCCAGAATGAAACTCCCTACCGTGGCATCGGCATCCAACGATGCTTCCACATCGACGACGCCATAGGTCGGATCGAGGGACGAAGCGGTGGCGGTAGCTGAGAAAATCCTTTTGTGGAGGGCTAAGCCGAGATTGAAGGAGTTTGTGCCGGGAAACCATCGCGCATATATGCCTGAATTGTTGTAACTCCCCTCGGCCGACGAGTCGCCATCACTGCCGTCGCTATCGCTTTCAAAGGTGACGTTGCCGGTCTCTGCGCCGATCAGGAAGTTTTTCCCCAGATATACGCCTAACCCAACGGGCATGGTAACCAATGTGGGAATGTGAAGTCCGACGGGACTGATTCCGACGAATATCAAGCTGTCACCTCGATTCTGTCGCGTGGATGCACCCCAGACTGGGATCGATATCGTAAGCAACACTAATGTGATCAACAATTTTTTCATGGCAAACCTTCCTTCGGTGTATCTACCGCATATAAATCCGAAAAAGGAGAGAAAGGCGGCCGAGTGAGGACCATGCCTCGACGGACCGTGAAGAAAGTTCCTCTCAGCCGCGATGAAAGTATGCGCGAGTTTCATGATAAAATCAAGTGATTGCTCACTCGCATGCAGGGCAATCGCAAGATCGAGCATAAACGGTAGAAGAAAAAAAATGAAACTCAATGCCACCTCTCTGGGAAGATAATACCAAAATCCGTTTGCGGAATGGATCAAAGCGTAGAAAATCGCATTGGAAGTCCCTTCCATTCGGTTCTTGCGGTTACTCCGGATACTGTGGGGCGGGCTGTCTTTTGCCGGGATTCGGTGGCAACATGGAACCCCGGAGGCAGCGGGACGTATTGATTTCTGAAAAGATTTGGGAGACGGGCTTATGAGGGAGCGGAATTTCGATATCGCTACGGCGGACGGAAAGATGGATACGTTCATCACCCATCCCGACGAGGGTGGGCCATTTCCCGCCGTGATCATCTACATGGACGCGCCGGGCATTCGCGAGGAACTCTACGATTTTGCCCGGCGAGTGGGAACCGTGGGCTATTATTGCATGGTGCCCGATCTCTATTACCGGCAGGGTAGGGTGCGTTTCGACCGCAAGCATATGGACGAGGCCCAGAGAGCTGAAATGTTCGCCGTGATGGGCACCCTCAGCAACGGCCTGATCATGGACGACACCCGTGCCATGCTCGATTTTATGTCCCA
The DNA here is from genome assembly GCA_022574555.1 of SAR324 cluster bacterium. Taxonomy (GTDB): domain Bacteria; phylum SAR324; class SAR324; order SAR324; family JACQKK01; genus JACZRV01. Next base: position 20,602 of record JACZRV010000044.1, on the reverse strand, counting down.
GGGCGAACCGGTTCGTCCGGGGCCCAAGGGCTCCATCGGCTACTGCATGAGCGGGCAATTCGTGCTCAGCGCCGCGGGAACGTTTCCCGAGGAATTCCGCGCTACGGCGTCGCTCCACGGCGTGAAGCACGTGACGGCCCAACCCGATTCACCCCACCTGCTGACGGAAAAGTTTCGAGGGGAGATGTACCTGGGGTTCGCCGAGGACGACCCTCACGTGCCCCTGGCCGAGGTGGAAGCGCTGAGGGAATCGCTGACCGGTACGACGGTCAAGCACACAATCGAGGTGCATCCCGGAACCGAGCACGGGTACACGTTCCCGGAGCGCCAGGCCTTTCAAAAGGAAGCGGCGGAACGATCCTGGGAACGAATTTTCGCCATGTTCCACCGCCAAATCCGGCCCGGGGAATAATCCTGGCCCCCTCACCAGTGGCCAGCATCCCCTGCGCCTGAAACCACTGTGCCTGAAACCACTGTGCCTGAAACCACCGTGCCTGAAACCACCGTGCCTGAAACCCCCATGGCCAGAACCTCCAGGGCCATAATTTCCAGGGCCATAATTTCCAGGGCACGTTCGACACCATGATTCACGGCTCCAAAAGATTCGCATTGGTCGCGGCCGGTTGGATCAGCCTGGCGCTTGGCTTTATCGGTATTTTTCTGCCCGTCCTGCCTACGACACCCTTCGTGATCCTGGCGGCGTTCCTATTTTCCAAATCTTCCCCCCGGCTGCACGATTGGCTGTTAAGCCGTCCGCACCTGGGCAAGATGGTTCTGGACTGGGAACGTCACGGCGTGATCCGCAAGTCGGCCAAGCTGTGGTCCACGGCGCTCATCGTGGCCCTTTTTACCTACACCCTCGGATTCGTGGCGGTGCCCCTCCTGGTCAAAGTGATCATCTCCCTGATTGGCGTTTCCGTTCTGCTCTTTATCTGGACCCGCCCGTCGAACCCCGTAAACGAACCCACAGGGGATGGTGCCGTGGAAAGGACGCGAGCGGCGAACGGTCCCCGCTCCTGAATCCTTACCCCGCCAAAGCTAAACTGACCCCTTGTGAGGCTCGCCCTTGAACCCGCTCGAAATTAGGTCTTGAGGGCTTGCCAGTTGCCGTATTCATTAGTAAGTGTAGCGGGCATCTCACCCTGCCCGCGCCATACTTCGCATGCGGGTGGGTGACGAGGGGGCGGATCGCGATATCTTTAATGAGAAGGGAGACGGATATGTTGCAAAAAATCACAAGTCGAGCCTGTTTACTTTGGGCGCTCGTTTTCACCGTGGCCATGGCTGGCATGGCCGTAGCTCAGGAAGTCAGCGGGGACCCGGAATTCCTGCCGCCTGGCGCCAAGCTGGAAAAGTTGGTTGATGGGGACGCGAATGGCCTGATCTTCGCCGAAGGCCCCGTGGTAACCTGCGACAATCGGGTCATGTGGAGCGATATCACGTTCAGCAGCGCGGGACCGGATCCGAAATTCGGCGAGCTGCGGGCGGGCAACATCATGGAGTACGACCCGGCGACGAAGAAAGTATCTGTCTACCGGTCGCCCAGCGGCATGTCCAACGGTCTGCGGATCGACCTGGACTGCAACCTGCTGGCCGCCGAAGGGGCGGACTACGGCGGACGGCGCCTGACCCGCACCGATCTGAAAACCGGCCGGGCCTATATCGTAACGGCACTGTACAACGGGCGGCCGTACAACGCTTTGAACGACATCGCCATCGACAGCAAGGGCCGGATTTACTTCAGCGATCCCAAGTATTTGGGCTGGGAACCGGTCGAGCAACCCGGTTTCGCGATTTACCGGGTCGATACCGACCATACAGTGCACCGCATCATTACCGATGCCGGCAAAACCAATGGCGTGGCCATCTGCCCCGACGAGAAGCACATCTTCGTCGTGAGCAACGACAATGGCGGACTGGATTTTCTGCAATTGACAGAAGGGCAAGGGTTCTACAAAGGACCCATGCACCTGGCCATGTATGACCTGGACGCCGACGGCAATGCGTCGAATCGTCAGATCCTCGTGGATTACTATCCCGAGGACGGGCCCGATGGCCTGGTCTGCGATGCCGATGGAGACCTCTGGGTGGCCGTGCGGGATGCCACGCGACCGGGGATCTATGCTTACCGGGTGGAAGGCAACAAAGCCGTCGAAAAGGCCTACATCCAAACGACGATTCCGACCAACGTCCACTTCGCGCGCGGCAACAGCACCTATCTCTACATCACCGCCGACAACAGCCTGTACGGCATCAATACCAACAAGAAAGGGCATCACCTGCAGTAAGGTGAAGTGTGACGGCTTGAGATGCGAAGGGTCAGGGGTGCGCATGGCACCCTTGACTTTTCTCCATCCGGGTTTGGCGGCCCCTGACCGCCGCGCCGGCTTTCAATTGACCAAGCCTGGTTATTTCAGGATCATCGATACTGAAGTGCTCGACCGGCATCGCTTCCGCAACGATATACCCCGCAGATGCGAAGCGGCCGCATCATCCAACCTCAACCGCATCATGACCGGCCATGAATAACCTCCTGTCGCCTTCCGCAATCGCGCAGTATCGCAGGGATGGGTATACCCATCCGCACCGCGTCATGACCGCAGAGGAAGCCGGCGGTTATCTCTCCAAGCTGGAGGCCTTTGAGAAGGATCTCGGGGCGCCCGTCTCGGGAAATTACCGGCAAAAGACCCACCTGCTCTTCACGTGGGCCGAGGCGCTGATTCGCCACCCCAAGATTCTCGACGCGGTGGAAGACCTGCTCGGGCCCAATCTGCTCTGCTGGAGCTCGGGCTTCTTCAACAAGGAGCCCCACACGCCCAACTACGTCTCGTGGCATCAGGACGCGACCTACTGGGGACTCCGCCCCTACGACGAGGTGACGGCCTGGCTGGCATTTACGCCCAGCAATACGCAGAATGGCGCCATGCGGGTAATTCCGGGCAGCCATAAAGAGCAAGTTCCTCATGAGGATTCCTTCGCGGAAGTCAACATGCTCAGCCGGGGCCAGGAGATCACCGTCGATATCGACGAGTCACGCGCGGTCGATCTCGTTCTGGATCCGGGCGAAATATCCCTGCACCATATCTTGACTTTTCACAGCTCGCCCCCCAATGCGTCCAATGAGCGGCGCATCGGATTCGCCATCCGTTACGTACCGCCGCACGTCAAACAAATGGGGCCCATCCAGGATACGGCGACCCTGGTGCGGGGAGAAGACACGGAAGGATACTGGGAACTGGAGCCCTCGCCGGAGCGGGATCTTGATCCGCCGATGATCGCCTACCACAAAAAGATTATCGCAAGGCAGACGAAGGTGCTCTTCGATGGAACCGCGCGGGGACGATTCTAGACATCCACGGCACTCCCTGTCGGCGGCGAATCAACCTTCGAATTTACCGGAGCAAGAGGCCATGGCGCAAAAAAATGAAACGGCACCCTGGTTCGGTCGCCGCCAAGGGCGGACATTGGCTTGGACCGTGGCCCTGGCGGCTCTATTGGCGGCTCTGTTGCCGGCGTTGCTCGTGGGTCAAACCGCCGGCGCGCAGCAATACCATTGGACCATGCAATCCCTGTGGCAGGCCGGGTCGATCAACCATCGGGTATTCGAAAAATTTTGCGAGAATGTGAAGCGGCTGACTGGCGGCCGTCTGGAGATCACGCCCGTACCGGTAGGGACAATCGTGGCCTACAACGAGACCTTGGACGCCGTGGGGTCGGGCATCCTGGACGGTCAGCAAAGCGGTGCGGGTTACTTTGCCGGCAAGAATCCGGCGTTCGCCATGCTGTCCGAGTTCCCCGGCGGTTACGAAACCCCCTATCAGATGCAGATGTGGTTCGAGTACGGCGGCGGAAAGGAGCTGGCCCGCGAGCTATACGCCCGCTTCAATGTCTTCTATATCGGCAGCGTCTGGCACGGCATGGAATCGATCCCCTCCAAAAAGCCCATCCGTTCGGTGGACGACCTGAAAGGCGTCAAGCTGCGCATCCCCGAAGGGCTCAATCAGGCCATTTTCAAGAAAATCGGGGCCGCTCCGGTGAATATTCCCGGCTCTGAGGTCTACACTTCCTTGGATCGTGGTGTGATCGACGCGACCGATTGGGGCACCCTGGGCATGAACGTGGACCTGGGGTTCCACAAGATCGCCCCGTACCAAATCTATCCGGGATTTCATTCCCTGCCCATGTCCGACGTGGCGGTCAACATGGAACGCTGGAACGAATTGCCCGCCGACATACAAGCCATCGTGGAAACCGCCGTGCGCGACTTCTCCCGGGAGATGATTCAGAAAATGGCAATGGCCGATTCCGCCGCGGCGGAAATCGCCAAGCAGCAAGGCGCGGAACTGATCCCTTGGAACGATGTGGAACGCCGCCGATTCCGCATCATCGCCGCTGGCGTACTGAAGGACTTCGCCCAGCGCAGTGAAATGGCGCAGCGCATATACGACTCCCACGTGGCCTTCCTGCATAAGCTGGGACTTCTGCAATAGAGCCGCACCGTCCGATGTCCCCACTCGCAGATGACCGGCGAGCCCGCGCCCCGGTGGGTGTGCGTTCACTGCCCCCGGTGCGATGCCGCTCAAGGGTATGAGGTGAACGATGACCGCACCCGATGGGTCGCCAGAATTCTGGGTCGACCGGTTTATCCGCTCCCTTGGGGAAAAGACCAGCCTCGCCTTCGCCTTCGCGGTGGGTCTTACCTCCTACGAAGTGGTGCTGCGCTATTTCTTCAACGCGCCCACCACCTGGGTGCACGAGACCACCATCGCCCTGACAGCGACGGCGTTCATCGTCGGCGGGTCCTATACGCTGCAACGGAACGCTCACATCCGCATCACTCTCGTATTCGATGCCATGCCCGCCCTTCTGCGGCGTTGGCTGAATGTGGTCAACCTCGCCATCGTCGTGTATTACCTGATCGCCTTGGCTTATGGCGCCTCCATCCAGGCGCGCAAGTCGCTCGCCGTGATGGAGCGCACCGGCACTGCTTCCGACCTCCCTCTCCCGGTCATCCTGAAATCTTTCCTGGCCCTCGGCGTCGGGCTGATGGCGCTCCAGGCAGCCCTCCAGCTTTGGCGTTCCCTGCGCGGCCGAGTGTAGACCGCGATCATGGACATCGGAATCGTCACTGTCATCATCGTGGCCGCCATTGCGCTGCTCTTGATGATGGGCTTGCCCCTGGCCTTCGTCACCGGGGCGGTGGCGGTCACCGCCGGGATGCTGTCGTTTGGTCCCGTCGTGTTGGGCCTGATCGCCAGCCGTATCTACAGCTTCATGAACGAGTACGTGCTGGTGGCGGTGCCCATGTTCATCCTCATGGCCTCCTTGATGGAGCGCACCGGGGTGGCCAAGGACCTCTACCGCGCCATGCACGTGTGGTCGGGGGGCTTGCGGGGAGGGCTGGCGGCCCAGACGCTCGTCGTCGCAATCATCATGGCAGCGATGACGGGCATCATCGGCGGCGAAATCGTCCTGTTGGGGATGATCGCCCTGCCCCAGATGCTCCGCGCCGGATACGACAAGAACCTGGCCATCGGCACGATTTGCGCCGGGGGTTCGCTGGGGACGATGATTCCGCCGAGCATCGTGCTCATCATCTATGGCCTCACGGCCAACGTGGCCATCGGCGATCTCTTCCTCGCCACCATCATCCCGGGCTTGATGCTGGCCGGTCTTTATCTGGCCTACATCCTCGTGCGTTGCGGGATCGACCCGCGTCTGGGACCGCCCGCGCCCCTGGAGGAAAGGCAGATGCCCTTGGGCCGCAAGTTGGCCTTGCTGAAGGACTTGATCCTGCCCCTGTCGGTCGCGGGGTGGGTGCTGGGCACCATCTACGCCGGAATCGCCTCGGTGAGCGAGGCCGCGGCGATGGGTGTGGTGGGTACCCTGCTATCCGGAGCCGTGCGGCGCGATCTGACCTGGCACGTCGTACGCGAATCCCTGCTGCAGACCATGAACACGTGCGGGATGCTACTCTGGCTCACCTTCGGCGCCACCGCGCTGATCGGTGTCTACAATCTGATGGGCGGCACCCAGTTCGTGAAGGAGGCCGTATCCGGGTTGGACCTGGCCCCGGTGGTGGTGATCGTGATCATGATGGCCATCCTCGGCGCCATGGGGCTGTTCATGGATTGGGTGGGCATCCTGCTGCTCACCGTTCCCATCTTCGTCCCGGTGATCACTAATCTGGGATACGATCCCGTCTGGTTCGGCATCCTGTTCTGCATGAACATGCAGGTCTCCTACCTCTCGCCACCCTTCGGTCCCGCTGCGTTTTACCTCAAGAGCGTCGCGCCGCCGGAGATCAGCCTGCAGGACATCTTTGCCGGACTGTGGCCATTCATCATCCTGCAACTGATCGGCTTGGCCATTGTGTTGGCGTTCCCCCGGGTCGCCCTCTGGCTCCCTGCGCTGGTCTATGGATAATTCAGCGGAGATCCGGTGCCCGGCCCTGCCGGGCCCACTATGCCGGTCCCACCCTGCCGGCTCTCTCCTCCGGTCATGCCGTACCACGTCCAGGACAGGACAATACCCGGCCCTGCCGCGACAGGTTTAGGCGATGTCGACAGCCCCTCCTTGCGAAGCGGGGAGGGGTTTGGGGTGGGGACCAGAGCTTCTCAGGGCAGATGGTTGCGGAAGAAGCCCAGGGTGCGCTCCCAAGCCAAGCTGGCGCTTGCCGGGTGGAAGTCCGGACGCATGTCGCAGTTGAAGCCGTGGCCGGTATCGGCGTAGGTATGGACCGTCGCCAGGGCACTGCCCGCCGCAGCTTGCCGTACCTGTTCCACCTGATCCATGGGGATGGAGCTGTCCTGCTCGCCAAAGTGGAACATGATCGGGATTTTGATCTTGGCGAACTCGTCGATGTGGTTGACGATACCGCCCCCATAGTACGAGACAGCGCAGGCGGGTGCGAGCCGGGCCGCACTGAGGTAGGTCATCAATCCGCCCCAGCAGAATCCGACGACGCCGGTCTTGATGCCGCGGGACTCGGGCCGGCTGATCAGCACCTGCATGGCCGCCCGGATGTCCTCCGCTGCCTGGCTGTCGTCGATCCTTTGCCGCATCGCGATTGCCGTCTGTATTTCCTCCGGCGAGTACCCCGAAGTGAATCCGGGCTGCGCCCGCCAAAACAGGTCGGGAGCGATGCACGTGTAGCCGGCCTCGGCCAGCCGTTGGGTGACGTTCTGAATGTGATCATTGATGCCGAAGACTTCCTGTATGACCACGATCCCGGGATGCGGCCCCCCTTCGGGGGCTGCGAAGAAACCTTGAAAGACGTCCTGACCCACGGGAATGGCCAACATTTCTGTTCGTATGGACATAGGGTGCCCTCCTCTTCATTTCCATGTTTGGCGGCTGGCTGGTCGCGGCGATGCCGGCGCGTCGAGCCGCCAATTCGCTTTGATTTGCATATCATGACCTGTGCCGGGCATCCTAAACGCAAAGAGGCCCCGGCTCAAGTGGAGAATCACCGGCAAAACGACGAGCTCCAGGCCCTTCCCTTCCGCCGTTGGGCGCGGTACAGAAATAGGTTGCCGTCAGGAACGGAGCGTCCGGCGGCAATTGCCCGGGGACATGTGGCCGACAGTAAACCCATTCAGCAGGCCCATTCAGCAGGCCCATTCAGCAGGCCCATTCAGCAGGCGGATCGGATGACGGAACCAAGAACGAAAGAGGCGGAGGGCGTACTGACGGGCATCCGGGTGCTGGAATTGGCCAACTACGTGGCGGCGCCGAGTTGCGGGGCCATGATGGCCGATATGGGCGCCGACGTGATCAAGGTCGAACCCCCCGGCGGCGAACCCTATCGCCGATTCATGCAGCGCGCGCAAGAGTTCGATTACCCCTTCAAGTCCAATATGGCCTTCCAACTCGATAACCGCGGTAAGCGCTCCATCGAAGTGGATCTGACTCATCCCGGCGGCCCCGGTTTCGTCCTCGATGCCGTCCGACGGATCGATGTCTTCCTGACCAACCTGCTCCCGAAGCGGCGTGAGCGGTTCGGATTGACACCGGAAGCGATCCTGAAAGCCAATCCCCGCATCATCGACGTGAGCCTGACCGGGTATGGCACCCAAGGGCCCGACGCCGACAAGCCCGGGTTCGACCATTCGGCATTTTGGGCCCGTTCGGGGATCATGGCCCTCATGGGCGAGCCGCCTTCCACGCCCGCCCTGCAGCGCGGAGCGATGGGCGATCATACGGCCGCGATGAACCTTTTGGCTGCTATTCTGGCGGCCCTGCGCCTGCGCGACCTGACCGGGGAGGGGCAACGGGTGGAGGTTTCCCTGTTGGCGACGGGGATGTGGGTGCTGGGCGCCGACATCGTTTCCGTGCTGGCAGACCCGCAGCAGCCGCCGCGTCACAATCGGCACGAACCCGCCAACCCCATGTGGAATTCCTATCTGACCCGGGACGATCTCTGGATCCTGCTGGTCATGCCCCAGTCGGACCCTTACTGGCCGTCATTCTGCCAGGCAGTGGACAAACCCGATTGGGAAGCAGATCCCAATTACGCGACTCATGAGCTGAGGATGCCCCACACCGCCCAACTCACCGCTGAGCTGGAAAAGATCTTCGCCCGGCATACTTTGGCCGAATGGGCGGAGATCCTGGACCGCCACGGGCTGATCTGGTCGCCGGTCACTCGCATCACCGATGTGATTCAGGACCCCCAGGCCGAGGCCAACAACCGATATCCCGAATTGGATCACCCCGAGATCGGCCGTTTCCGCACGGTTGCCATCCCCTTTTTGCTCGATGACGAATCTCCCGGCACGGATCGGGCGGCACCCGATCACGGCCAGCATGCCGACGAGGTACTGCGGGACCTGCAATTTGGGCGGGACGAAATCGCCGAATTGAAGGCCAAGGGAGTCATCGGAAGGGGTACACGGGATCAGCGCCCCAACGGCGGATCATGAGGTCTGACAATGGCAGCTCACAATGGCAGCTCACGATAGCGGCTCCCCGGCGGGATGCAAATGGGACGAACCCGGAAGTCCAGGGTACGGGTGGCGGGCCATCCGCACCGGGAGATTTCAGGGCCAGGTGAGGGAATTGAAGATCCACATCACTTCTCCCTCGTATTCCACCTTCACCCATTTTCCCTCGGCACCAATTTTTTTGAACGACGTATATTTCTCCACTGTAAACCACATTTCGTAATTCGTACCGGGGCCTTTGCGTATGTTGGCGCGCTCGGCCTTGATCGTGACGCATTGGAGCTTGGGGTCCACCAGATTTTTAAAAATCCAGTGTTCATCCCCGTCGACGTCCCGCACCTTGTACCAGTCGCCTTTTATATCGATCTGGGTAAAGGGCATGAACTGGTACACTTCCCAGGTTTTCTTGTTGTCCGTACCGGGTCCGGCGCGCAGGTTGGCCCGTGAAACACGAACGCATAGTTCCTGGGCCACGGCGGATCGAACCGGTACCAGAAGCGTGGATATTGCCAGGAAGACGATCGCGATGAGATGAAAACGTTTCATGGAAAAGCCGTGGCGAATGAATGAAATTTCGGATGCTCGAGCGAATTTTTCCCCATTGCCGGGCCGATGTCAATTTACGCCATTGGCCCGGGTGTCCGGCGCGCGAGAAGGCGAGCCGCCGAACCGGAAGCTGAAACCGATGCCCAGGAGTTCGGTTTCACCGGCTTCCCGCAGCCACGACCCCCGACGCTCAGCCACGGCCCTTTGCCGGAGCCGTTCGCCCTCTTGCCGCACGGCATCCCGGCCGCCGGAGTACAACGCCAATTCCACCAGCAGCAACACCAGCGCGGCTCCGAGGTTCTCCTGCTGATAGGCCAGAACCGCGCCCACGGTGAAGGCCAAATTCAGCGAGAGCGCCGATACCGCCTTGCCCGGCTGGTCCAGGATGAAGAAGCCGGAGCCGGGAAGCCAGGTGGACCACGTAACCGCGCGCTGGGGATCTGCCACGCCCGGCGGGGGATCGTTCAATCGGGCCAGCTCCGCCAGACGGCCCTCGTCGAATCCGCTGAAGCGGAGCGGCGCAACCGCCTCGTCCAGGCGGCCCTCATGCACCAGGGAGAGCCCCAAGAGATGCGCCGCGGGCACGCTGCCGGCTTCGCTCGGGAAGCGGTCGAGCAGGGAGTACAATATTAAAGAGGCCTCGCCGTAGCGCTCGTCTTGATAATAGAGCTTGGCCCGCAACAGGTCCACTTCACTACGCCGGGGATGGCGGGGGAAATCGTGGGTGAAGCGGAGAATCTCCGATTCCGCCCGGAAGAGGTCTCCATCGCGATAGAGGGAATCGATCCACGTCAGGGCTCGCACGGCGTCCGCAAGTGGCCTCGTCCCGCTCTCGTCTGGCACCTCGGAGCCGTGCAGCGCCGCACCCCACGGGAGCAGGCAGGGCGCCAGCAGCGCCGCCAGCACGAAGGGCCCGATGGGATCAGTCGTGAACAAGAGGCGGGCTGCCGATGGGGTAGACATTGAATCCCAACTCGAACAGGGCCGGGTGGTCCAGGCATGAGCGCCCGTCGAAGATGAAGGACGGCCGCACCATCACGGAGTATATCTTGCGGTAATCCAGGTCGATGTATTCCGGCCAATGGGTGATCAGGATCGCCGCATGGGCCCCCTCCACGGCACGGTAGGGGTCCGCCTCGAACGCGACCTCCCCTTCCAGTCCGGCCAGGTCCTGCCTGGCGTTGTCCAATGCCTGCGGATCGCTGATCACCAGGTGCGCCCGCTCGGCGAGCAGCTGGGTGGCGATCCGGATGGCCGGAGAATCGCGGGTATCGTTGGTGTGTGGCTTGAAGGCGAAGCCCAGTAGGGCCAGCTTCTTGCCGGCGACCGTGTTGAATTGCGATTCCACCACCGCGCGCACGAATCGGGAAATCTGGCGGTCGTTCATGTCCACGACCGATTTCCAATACTGCCCCTCCTGGGAGAGTCCGAACTGCTCACAGAGATAGGCCAGATTGAGGATGTCCTTGCGGAAACAGGAGCCGCCGAAGCCCACACCCGCTTCCAGGAAGCGCGGCCCGATCCTGGGATCCATGCCCACCGCGCGGCTGATCTCGCGCACGTCGGCCCCCGTATTTTCGCAAAGGGCGGTGATGGCGTTGATGGAGGAAACCCGTTGGGCCAGCATGGCGTTGGCCACCAGCTTGGAAAGCTCGCTGCTCCAAACGCTGGTGAGCAGGATCCGCTCCCGCGGCACCCAGTGGCTGTACACTTCCGCCAAAACCTCCGCCGCCCGCTGCCCCTCGGGTGTGGGCTCTGCGCCAATCAGCACGCGGTCCGGCTCTTCCAGGTCGTGCATGGCGGTGCCCTCGGCGAGAAATTCGGGATTGGAGAGGATGTAAAAACGCCGCTCGTCGTTGCCGGTATTCAAGATGCGCGCGATGGCCTCCGCCGTTCGCACCGGAACCGTACTCTTCTCCACGACGATCGTCTCGCCGGTGGCGTGGGCCAGAATCTCGCGAGCGGAAAGCTCCCAATACTGCAGGTCCGGCGCCATGCCCGCGCCCTGGCCGTAGGTCTTGGTCGGCGTGTTGACGCTGACGAAGATCACGTCCGCCTCCGCGATGACCTGGGGCGAAAGCTCGCCGAAGAACAGGTTGCGCCCCCTGGTCCGCCTCACCACATCGTCCAGGCCAGGCTCATATACCGGCAGCCGCTCCGAATTCCACTGGGCGATCCGATCCAGGTTGATATCGGCCACGTGGATTCGCAGATGAGGACACTTATCGGCGATGACGGCCATGGTCGACCCGCCGACATAACCCGCCCCCATGCACAATATATTCTTCAATTGCATCCCTGCCGCGTGTCCTCCCCAACGTGCCCTTTCACGGCCCACGGCCACGGGATCGATTTCCGGGCCGGGGCAAGCAGGCCACCATTTTGCGCGCCGCTCAGCAGGGAGCGGCGCGATGTTCGTGCGGGCAGCCGGAGCGGATCGCCCAGGCGCTGCGGCTCACGTTTCAAATCCGCATTTCGTATGATATCCAGGACTACAATATGGAGCCTCGCCAAGTGTTGCATCGTAACCGTGTGTATTTTCGGATTGCGATGGCCACCGTCGAGAACTCGTTCCAATAGCGCGGGCAGCATCGAGTCGCTTGGCTGCGGAATATCGCAACGAATTCTTGCATCCGCATCTCTAAGGCGCCGATTGCCCGGGCCGTTTATCCATAACCGTTAACTACGTGACACCGGCGCGTGTCGTTTCTAGAAACAAATCCCAGGTGTCATGCGCCGGCCGACGAACGTACCCTACCACACGTTGCATATGCCCCCGACTCTGATCGCACGCTACTCCGAAATCACCTTGAAAGGCCGCAATCGTTCCCAATTCGAAAAGCAACTGGCCGATAACGCCGCGCTCCATTTGAAACCGCACGGCATTTACAAAGTAAAGCGCGGCCGGGCCCAATTGCGTGTGGAATGCGAAGGCGATCCGGAGTTGGGCGCCGCCATCTTGAGGGGGCTGCCGGGTGTTGTCAACGTGAGCATCGTGCACATGGTGCCCCGAGAGCTCGAGCCGTTGACCCAGGCAGTCCTGGAATTCGTGGCCGGGTGGCTCGCCGGGCTGGGCACCAGCGGCGAGCGCCGTATCTCTTTCAAAGTGGCCGCCTCACGTAAGGACAAACGCTATCCCCTCTCCTCGATGGATTTGGCCGCACACCTGGGCGCGGAAATTCTCGGCCGCTTCGACGGCCTTAAGGTCGATCTGACTCATCCCGAATTCACGGTGTGGGTTGAAATCTGGGAGCGATCCGCCGCCCTTTTCGGAGAAAAGATCGCCGGGCCGGGCGGGTTGGCCGTGGGTTCCAGCGCAAAGATGCTTTGCCTGCTGAGTGGGGGCATCGACAGCCCGGTCGCCGCTTATATGATGATGACCCGGGGCGCGCCGGTCGTCTTCCTCCATTTCCACAGCTTCCCCTTCATCGGCGAGCAGAGCAAGGAGAAGATTCACGACCTCGTGCGTTTCCTCTCCCGCTACCAGCCCCACGGACGCCTTTACGTGGCTCCTTTTGCCAAGACGCAGGAGGCGATCCGCGACTACTGTCCGCCCGGTCCACGCATCGTGCTCTACCGGCGAATGATGAACAGGGTCGCCGACCGGATCGCCGCGAAAGAAGGGGCGCAGGCTATCGTTACGGGGGAGGCGCTGGGCCAGGTGGCCAGCCAGACCTTGGAGAACATCCGCGTCATCGAGGATGCGGCGGAATCCACCGTGTTGCGGCCCCTGATCGGCATGGGTAAGCAGCAGATAATCACAATTGCGCGGCAAATCGGAACCTATCCCATCAGCATCAGGCCCTTCCAGGATTGCTGCACCCTGTTCCAGGCCAAGAATCCGGAAACCCGCTCGCGGCTCGATCGCGTGCAGAAATGGGAATCCAGGCTTCCCGTGGACGATCTTGTTGCCGAATGCGTCGATGGCGCCGAGATGACGGATTACGGTGCCGACTACTACCCGGCGGAATGGGAATAAAACCGTGCCTGCACGGTGCCCCGCCGGTCGAGCCGGACTGGATTAGCCAAGTGCGCTTATCCGCCGTCCAGCACCACATCCCAGCATTCCAATTGGGGAGGTCCGGCAATCACGCCCTCGGGCATCACCTGACCGTGGGCCTTGCGGAAGGCCTCCGAGGTGGTCCAGGCTCGGAAATCCGCTTCGCTGGCCCATTCGGCGTAGGAACTGTAATGCGTATCGTCCAGCTTGAGCAGGCGAAATTTGATGAAGCCCGGAACGTCTTTCAGGAAGGAATTCCGCTTCTGCCACCGTTCCTCGAACACCGGGCTCTGGCCCGCATTGATGGTGAATCGGTTCATCGCAATATACATGGCAATCTCTCTAACGAAAAACAGGGTTGAGAGGATAACTATTGGGCCCGATGATCTTGATACGCAACCTGCATTCTCGCGCACAAGATATTGGACGCAGCCGCGACCCGCGATTGTGCGGCCCCGGCCGATTATCCTCGCCCATCTCCGCCGGCCGTGCCCACGGGCAGCAGCGACAGCGACCGTGGGCGGCGTTCCAGGTGGTGCACGATGTGGGCGGTTACCGCCCGCTCCAGCTCATCAAGAGCATGGGTCTCGCTCAGAAATGAGGGATCGTCGGTGACTCCCCTGCCGATGCGAGCGGCGGTATCCCTCCACTTGGCGAAAAAAGCCAGCGTGCCCGGCGCCAGGTCCACCCGCCCCCGCACCTCGGCTCGGCAATCCGGACAAAGGATACCCCCAAGTGACGGATCGAACTGATGAATCTGTTGACGCAAAAGCTGGGGCCGATCGTCCTTGGCAGTAAAAATCGTTGCCCCACAATTCAGGCAGTGGCTCCATTCCGGTTGAAAGCCCTGGCAGCGGAGAAAATTCAACTCGAATGCGAGCCGCAGCAACGGCAAGCTGCGAGTCGGGTACTCCGATATACGCTGCAACCCTTTGGCCAATAATTCGAATAATTGCTCGTCAACGCCCGATCGGCCGGTACAAATTTCGGCCAATTCCGTGATGTAACTGGCTATTATAAACTTATCGTAGTCATTTGCCAGATGGAGATACGGTGGGATGGGATCACATTTACGGATAGCGACCAAATCGGAGCTTCGCGATTCGACGTAGAACACCCGCCCCCGGGTCATGGGCTCGTAGACACCGACGCCGCGTCCCGTGATGATCTTGGCCCCTTTGGCGATGCCGGTCAGCTTGCCTTTGTCCCGCGTCAGAAACGTGATCATGCGATCCCGATCCCGAAAATCCCTCTGGCGAAGGATGATTGCGTCGGAGGAGATAACCTTCATGGCGCGGGCAGATTGTCATCCATAGGGCATGCTCGGTGGTGGCGTCTGCGCGGAAACGATAAACCGCCGTACCCTGCGAGACGCTTGCGATGCTTGCTCTTCAGGGACTCGGGCGCGTGTGCAAGGCGCGTGTGCAATATTACGTGCTCCTGTCAGTATCGGATCGGCGGACGAGTTGGAGACCCATTGCGGTGTGAAGAATCGTTGGGTCAAGAAGCCAACCCGAGATCCCATTTTTTCAAATAGGCGATGGCGTCCCGTAGTTCGGTGGCCCGTTCGAATTCCAGGTCCTTGGCGGCCGCCAGCATTTCCTTTTCCAATCGGCTGATCTGTAGGTGAATGTCCGTTTCGACCTGTACGGTCGTGGTGCGGTCTGCGGCTGCTTCGGCTTCGGTGTCCACCATGTGACCCTCGATGGGCCTAATGATGGGACGCGGTGTGATGTTATTGGCCCGATTGTGTTCTTCCTGCAATCGCCGCCGGCGGTCGGTTTCCCCCATAGCCATCCGCATCGATTCGGTGATGCGATCGGCGTAGAAAATCACCCGCCCCTTCGCGTTGCGCGCGGCCCGGCCACAAGTTTGAATAAGAGAACGAAAGGAGCGCAGGAAGCCCTCCTTGTCGGCGTCGAAGATGCCGATGAGCGCCACCTCGGGCAGGTCCAGGCCTTCCCGCAGCAGATTGATACCCACCAGCACGTCGAAGTGGCCCAGGCGCAGGTCGCGGAGAATCTCCGCCCGTTCCAGGGTATCGATTTCGGAATGCATGTAACGCACACGCACCCCCAATTCCTCGTAATAGCGAGTCAGGTCCTCGGACATGCGTTTGGTGAGGGTGGTGATCAGCACCCGGTCGCCATCTTCCACGCAACGCCGGATCTCATCGAGCATGTCGTCCACTTGGCCTTCGACGGGGCGCACCTCGATGGGTGGGTCGAG
Organism: SAR324 cluster bacterium; assembly: GCA_022574555.1. Taxonomy (GTDB): domain Bacteria; phylum SAR324; class SAR324; order SAR324; family JACQKK01; genus JACZRV01. The sequence continues at coordinate 4,882 of JACZRV010000044.1, read as the reverse complement.
CAGCCCGGTGGGCCGGATGACCAGTTCCACCACCTCGCCGTCCATATGGTCCATCTCGTAGGGACCGGGAGTGGCCGAAACGTAGATCGACTGCTCGATCAGGGCCTCGTATTCCTCAAACTTCAGCGGACGGTTATCGATGGCGCAGGGCAGCCGGAATCCATGCTCCACCAGGGTCGACTTCCGCGAGAAATCTCCCAGATACATCCCTTTGATTTGGGGCACCCCCACGTGGCTCTCATCCAGAAAGAGGAGGCTGTTGCGGGGAAAGTAGTTGAGCAGGGTCGGTGGCGAACTGCCCGGTGCGCGGCGTTGAATAATTCGGCTGTAGTTCTCCACTCCCTTGCAAGTGCCGGTCTCTTCCAGCATCTCGATGTCGTAGAGCGTTCGCTGCTCGAGCCGCTGATATTCCAGCAGTTTGTGCTGCGCCTTGAGTTCCGCCAGCCGCTCACGCAACTCGTCACGGATCATGCGCACCGTCTCGGGCACCTCCTCCGTGGGCGAAACGTAGTGGGTGGCGGGGTAGATGGCCGCTTTACTCAGCAACTCCAGTTTTTTTCCCCTCACCGGATCAATGCGCGAGATGGCCTCCACTTCGTCGCCGAACAGTTCCACGCGGATTGCATCGTCAGAATCTGCCGGGAATATCTCGATCACATCGCCGCGAACGCGAAACGTGCCCCGGTGAAAGTCGTAATCGTTGCGTTTATACTGCACATCAACCAGCTTGGAGAGCAATTCGCTGCGTTCGATGGTATCGCCCACCTTAAGGTAGATCAGCATCCCCTTGTACGCTTCCGGAGAGCCCAAGCCGTAAATGCAGGAAACGCTGGCTACGATCACCACGTCTTCCCGCTCGAACAAAGCGCGGGTGGCGGAAAGCCGCATTTTGTCCAATTCGTCGTTGATCGACGAGTCCTTCTCGATGTAGGTGTCCGTCGATGGTAGGTAGGCCTCCGGCTGGTAGTAGTCGTAGTAGCTGACGAAATATTCGACCGCGTTGTACGGAAAATAGGACTTGAACTCCTGATAGAGTTGCGCGGCAAGAGTCTTGTTGGGCGCCATGACCAGAGTCGGGCGTTGCAACCGCTCGATCGCGTTGGCCATCACGAATGTTTTGCCGGAGCCGGTGATCCCCAGCAATACCTGGTGCTGTCGGCCGGAACGGAACCCGCTGACCAAACGTTCCACCGCTTGGGGCTGCGACCCCGCCAACGTGTAGGGCGCGACAAGTTGAAACTGTGGCATTTGGGGACGCTGCCGTGAATGATACGAAGCCGCTGTCAAGATCGGACTAAGAAAGTCATCGTAACAGATTCACAGTGGAAGCCAAAGGTGGCCAGGGTTATTGTTCGGGGCAATCGCTACGATCTGAATGGAACCGATCCTCCGCATCTGCTGGCAGGGTACGATGGATTCAGTTGGACCCGTTTTCTGGGGCGCCCCGGCAGTTGGGGAATAGCCAGGACATGACCCGGCCTTTTACGGTCATTCGCGGCCATAGGCTAAAAAGGAAGCGTCGAAGTGAGTATCGAACCGAAGATGGATGCGAAGCCCGAAACGAATAAACTTCGACGGCGATAACCATGCAGGTACGGCTGGGAGAGGCGGCGCAAGGATCACACGCCGAATGGTAATGCGACGATCAAGACTTTTCGATTCCGTTCAACAGGTACTCGTCATAAAATCTCGTAAGCTGAATCTTCTTTTCTGGTTCAAGATACTCAAAATTAACACCACCGCGGTCCGTTATTTCCCAGAATTTACGCTTGGTGACGCCTAATAATTCTGTCTTCAATTCAATCAGGAGATCGGCCGGGATTTTTCGGAGACTGTCTTCGATTTTACCCAGAGGCTCCTTGGTGTTTTCCATGGAGAAAAGATGCGTTGCCAATATAATATGGGATTTTAAGACTCCTTTTTTCGCGAATGGAACACCATCGACTTCGGAGGAATGGGCCATGCTCAATAACGTGTCGAGAATTGCGTCCGTTTCGCCAATATTTAGCTCGTATGCTCTTTGCAGAACCGTACCGATATCCATGGCGGCAGCGATCATGAGAAACGGCATCCCAGCCCGGAGAGATTCCTGACCATAATATTGGAAGAAGAATGCGATTTGGTTCACGAATTTCAAGTGAGTGGGCAACATGTCTTCCGCAAGCCGGCGGTATTGATACATCAAGCTGAAAATCGCACGCTGATTTTTGTCATTGATCGCACGCCGGAGGAAAGTATTGAGATATTCGATACATAGATAGGCCGACTCATCATCATTTGCTTTGATCCCTGCCATGGCCACCTCGCGGGTTTTCGTGGCGATGGCACTGATTGCATCAGGCATCATGCGCAAGGCTTGCGTGAAAATCAGCTCTAGATCGATCAGCCCCCGCGCCTCGACCCATACCCTGCGTTCGGTAATTTCCTCAAAAAATTCGGACGAAATTGATATGAAATTTTCCGGATGCGGCCGGTACCATTCTTCAGGAAGGCGCTGCTTTCCGGCAATGTAGGAGCACAGAACGTTGGCCAAGGAATCGATACTGAGAAGAGAAACATTGCGGTCAATCTGATTTACAGCGCTGCGAGCGATGTCGGCAATTGTTTCTAAGTTATTATTAACAATCATCTTTTGGCGATCTACAGAGGCCGTACCAGCTCGAGCTGCGATGACCCCGCGTGTAAAATTTCGTTCAATCGTGTAGAGGATATTGGAAGGCGTCAGGAACTGGAATACATATCTAAAATACGGAATCAGCATCCCCAATATGAATGTAGTCAGCAACATTAACCCGAGACTTCCATAAATCGGCACATAGCCCACTCGGATGGAATAAACGACCCAAATGCAGTATAGAGAGGTGCTTACCATCGTCAGGAATGTCGCAATATTTATTCGATCTTCCAGAAACAAATCGATCAATTTTGGTGTAAATCTTTGGGAAGCCAACTGCACAACGATGGCAACAACGGTCATGGTCAAGCCTAGAACACCGATCAATAAAGTTAGAATACCGATCTGCACCTCTGCCAAATTATCGATGCCACCGACGCTATCGCTGTCAAAATTATAAAATAAGAATTCCGAAAACGTCTTAATATCGGTGCCTGCCAAGTAATCCATCAGGCTCGTGGAAATAAACAGAAACGCGCTGAAGGCAACGACAATGGTCACGGGGGCCAACCAGATCCAGTATTTTTCGAAGGTTTTATGACTATTGTTGGTATTCATATGATTCGAATCACTGGCGAAATCAGCTAAATTCATATTGTTTCGGACACAGGTGAATAATTCAGGTCGGTCACCTGATGGTGTATTTGACGTCATCAGGCCGAAAAATAGGCATCACACGATAGCGATTACCGGTCATAGTCAACCAAACATCGGCCGGGTTCATACCGGTCGCCGAGTGCGCACGCTTTGACTTGAGAATCAATGCACCAGTCGTGCAAGAATGGTTCTTTTGTCGAGAAATCGCCGCAAAAAAATGAAAGATACTGAGCCATCGACATTTTGCGACGGTCATCGCACCAAAGTTGGATGCGACCAATATGGAATGGGCCGGGCTAATCCTTGCCAGCGAATCCGACCACGAGAATCCGTAGAGATTATCGCAGGCGAAACCCCAGGATTACGAGGAAGCCCAGTGCGCGCATGTCCTGCCCCCATTTACGGCTAGAGAGCGATCGGGATAGCGTCGCGTCGCCACCCACCCGGAATATTCGCGTAATGGACGACTTGGCTCTTGACAGTATCGCCGTCTATGTCGGGGAGAGCTGCGACAAAAAACAGGAAAAGCAAGGCGCATGACCGCCCGAAGCAGCCGTCACGCGCCCTTTATTCCGCAATAAACAAACCGGCCTGGAATCGACGCAACAAAAAGATCAAATATCAGGACTCAACACCACTTGTGAAAATTGCGGACCAGCCGGGAAGGAAAAACATGCTAATACGTTCCTCGGGCTTTTCCAGCCAGCAGGCGGCAGCCGCGGATATGTGGACGGGGTGCCTGTCGATGATCAAAATCACTTTGCCGGGACTATTGCGCACAAGCCTGCGAATAAAGCCGAGACAGACTTCGGCATCGAAGCGCCCTTCAAACACCATGAGGTCCAGTTTCCCCTGTTTGGTGGTAGTCGAGTAAATAATGCAGCGAAACTGCTGTCCGGTCGCGGGGACAACGGGAATTTAGCCCCTATTGCCAAAAGATCGCCCCGCCTGACGACCGGTTCGAACGCCCATCTCACCTAACCAATGGTCTTGGAGGCTCCCTCACAGGCCCGTTCGTGAATAGCCGGATATTCCTCTTTGAATCATTTGTACTGCGATTCGGGAATTTGATCATGGTCTCGGTGTAGCGGTTTTTCCGCCGGAATACCTCAACGATGCAGGTAGCGGCCCACCGTCCATAGCGTAAAATTGACGCCAAACCTACGCTGCATGCAACTCCCCAGCTGCCGAACCTTCAACAACGTGTACGGCATACTCAACTGGTTCGGCAACTTATCCTTTGTCAAACAATCCGTGAGGTCCGCATGGCGCAGCGCCAAGTTCGTATTATTTGACGGCCTCGGTCTTTTCCACCCAGAGCTGCAATCCCGACCCGACAAAAGGCTTTCATAAAGCGATTGGCCACACTCTTTGCGACCCCAAAGACGCGCGCGTTGTCAATTGCGGCATCTCTCCCTGCACCCCGGCACCACATTAACGAAACGAATGGGAATGCCTTCCTGAGCTATGGGATGGACACACCGATCGTCTTGTGTTTCCATCCCTCACAAATTAGGATAAAATATTCCTATTATCCAAATTATATTATCTTTTTATTAACCGGACAGCTGTGCGAAAGCAAATTAATTCCGCGGTACTCTATTTATGATT
>JACZRV010000181.1 GCA_022574555.1 SAR324 cluster bacterium | reverse complement strand
AGTTCGGCGAGGGAGACGAGGCGCACGTGGTCTTTGCTGATTTCCCTCAGCCGGCGGCGCAGGACGCGCAGGGTTTCGGGGTGGGGATGGCCTATGGCGATGGCTATTCCTGTGACGCGAGCCTGATACAGGGCCCGTTCCAGGGCCGCGCGGATGGCCCCCTCCTCGACGACGTGATCGAGGAAGACATCGCGCTCCAGATAGCGGTAGCCCCGCTCCTTGGCGAGGGCGGCCGGTACCGGGGATTCCGAGGTCTTGGAGTTAAGGAAGAAGAGCCCCCGGCGGGCCACGGCTTCCATCACGACCGCCATCTTGCCGGCATCGTACGTGAAGGCCGACCCCATGTGATTGTTGACCCCGATCGCACCGGTCAAGTGGTTCAGGTGGCGTTCCAAGCGCGCATGGAGGGTGGCGGTATCCAGACTCAGCAGGAGCGCCTGCCCGCCCGGGTCCACCCGCGGATACGCCAGGGGCTCCATGGGCAGGTGCAGCAGGAAGTCCTGGCCGGCGGCCCGGATCAGTTCGATGACCTCGGCGGTATAAGGACGGTCGGGGAGGATGGAATAAGTCAGGGGCAGACCGAGGCTCAGGAAATGGCGCGGCATCCGGAGATTATGCCCCAGATCGTCGATGACGATGGCCAGCCGGCCCGGTTCCCGCAATTTGGGCTCGGGCACCGGCGGCGGATGATTCGGTTTGTGCAAACCCCGGGCGATGTTTTCGAAAATGTTTTCGTAGATGTTTTCGTAATTATTTTCGAATTCGACCGAATCCGGCTGGCCCAGGTTGACCATCGTTTCCCGTGGGTTGGCGGCCGAATTTGGCGACTCCACGGCGCTGGATGGCCCGGACTCCGTCTGCTCGTCAATGGCAGTTGCGGGAGCGCGGAAAGTTTCGGGAGCGTTCGCTCCGGGCGGCGCGGCGATGGGTTCGGCTACGATCGGCAGGCCGTCGGATGCTGCCCCGACCGGATCGGATCGGGTCGCCGCCGCCACCGGCACCGATCGGGTGGCCTGCGCCACCCTATGCATCAGTGCCAAAGTGGGAGCGTCCGGTTTTTGTGAGTCAGACCCGCTGAAGTCTGTCAATGCGGCCACGAATGCCAGCCCGGCGGTGGCGATGATGACCGAGGTCATGATCACCGCGTGCACGCCCTGGCCCCGGAGATTCAGCGGGAAATACCGGAATGCCATGATCCGCGCGATGCGGAACTTTTCTGGAATAAATCGCCACCCCTGACGCCGCGGGATCGACCGCAACCCTCTGATTTGCGTGACGAGCTGCTCCCGCACTGCCCGGATATTCCCACGTAATCCTTGCGCCCATCGATTCCATGCGAGTCGCCGCATCGGTGCGATGCACCGTGCGTGAATCGCCTGCAAAGGCCATCGCATTCCCTGGCCCCAGGGGATCGCTGATAGTCGTGCGGCGAGGGCATTCCATTGAAAGCGCCCCGCGTCGAAAGCTTCCCACAGGGATGCGACACGAAAGAGGGAGAGGAATCGCCGGAATCTCCAGCACCACTGAATCTGGATCATCTCCACAGCCGCACGGAACCCTTGGCCACGGGGAATCATGGGGAAAGTCCCAAATCGTTTGATCGGCTGCATGCCATTCATCTCGACTGAACGCCCTCTTGCCGGTCGGCGGCCGGAGTTCACCCCCACCATGCCCGCCTCGTTTCTGGTATCGGCGTCCCAGTCGCGGGCTTGAGCCGGACAACTGATTCCGTGGATCGGGCGCGGTGCATTTGTCCGTAGACTGAGGGCCAGGACCGTGGAAGGATAGCACAAGGTTATTGGACCTGATCGACGCCCCAAGCACCAAACCCATCTATGCCACAAATCTATTCTCCCCCCCTGGATCCACCCGCTTCCGAGACGGATTACCTGCGCTGGGAGCGGGAGCCGGAATGGTATCGTCCGGACTATGACCGGTCGATCACCTCGGTCGTGCCCACGATGCTGAATTTGCTGGGAATATCCACCGGCGAGCTGCCCACCCTGTTGCACCATCTGCCCGAGTCCAGTCCGCGCCGCTCCCGCCGGGCGCTGCTGCTGACCCTCGACGGCTTCGGATTCGAGGCATTGTCGAGATCCTCGCGTTTCCAGGCCATCTACCGCGAGTACGGCACGTGGATCACGTCGGTCTTTCCGTCGATCACGAGCGCTGCAATCACTTCCATCTACCAGGGGTTGCCTCCAGCGCGGCACGGGATCGCGGGTCATCTGATCTGGAAGGATCTTCCCGGCGGCATCGTGGATATGCTGCGCATGCAAGTAGTCGGCGCCGACGTGCCCTTGGCCGCCGCGGGATTCGATGTCAACGGCTGGAAACGGGAGCCGGGAATCCTGGACAAACCCCTGTCCGAGGGTTTGCAAGGAATGCATCTGATGCCCAAGGCGATCGTGGGCAGTGGGCTTTCCACCTTCTGTTACGGCCAGACGCGGCTCTTCGGCTTCGCCGAGCCCGTGGAGGGGCTGAGCAAAGCGGCCCGCATGCTTAGCGATATCTCCACGGGATTCGTGGGTATGTACCTGGCCACCCTAGATTCGCTGGGACACGTCTTTGGAGCAGATAATCCTCAAATCTCGCTGGCCGTCCGGCAAATCGAAGAGGGGTTGCAATGGATGGCCACCACTCTCGAGCCCGAAATCGTGGAAAATACCGTGCTCATCGTCGCCACCGATCATGGGCAATCCACCATCCGCCAGACGCTGCCCCTGGAAGGTGCGGATTGGAAATGGCTCGAAGAAAATACGCGTGCCATCGGCTTCTCCGGCCGCGTGATGCATGTCTACCTCGGAAGTGCCGGCGAGACCGCGGCGCGTGAGCGATTGCAGGCATTGGTGGGAGCGCAGGGCGTTATTCTGGATTTCGGCGAGGCGGCTGAACTGGCCGGCGGGGCCAAAGGGGATTCGTGGCTGCGCCAGTCCCTGGGCGACATGCTGGCCGTGCTGCACGACGGAATCAATTGGCTAAAGCCCGACCCGCCCACGCCCCCGTTCCCCTACGACACTCCCCTGGCCGCCCAGCACGGTGCCATGAGCCGCCAGGAAATGCTCGTGCCCCTCATCGTCGCGCCACTGTCGGTGTTGTTGGGAAATTGAACCCGCCGCCGCGAAGCATTTTCCCGGTCACGGTGCTCAGTGGCTGGCGGCTCCGTGGCTGGCGATCGATTCCTCGGTTTCCAGATCGCTTAGACTTTGGTCCTGGTCTTCTCGCGTGCGCAGGGTTCGCGGCGGAGGGTTATGGCTCGGCAACTATCTTGTCAAACTCTGATTCTTGAATCAGTGCCAAACCATAACTTGCCAATATCAATGCCAGTTTGAAATGACGTAAGAAATCCATGCCAACTAGAATTTCGTTAGATGACGGCTCAAGTATAACGAGACCAATCTGCGAGTCGGATCCGACAACCACTTGCGCTTCAGCTATCAAACGAGCTTGGCTTTTGCCGTCGGCAAGCACGACGGAGGTTGAACCATAGAGCGGCAATCCCAGGGGGAATGCTTTGATGAAGGGCATCGAGACAAACCCCGTGAAGCCAGTATCCACTATCGCTTCAAACTCCTGAGGCTGGTCAGAGAATACACCGCCAATCTTGATGCTTACGGAAGGAGAGCCCTCCTTAATAGAGCCACGAATCATTTTCAGACGACGAGTAGCTAACACGGAATGCCCCGGTTGCCCCAATTCGTATCAGGTGGAATAGCCCATCTGACGAGTCGCTTTTAGCCTTCTCGAGCGCCTCTTCTGGTTGTGGCGCGACATACGATTTTTCGGTTCTGACATCTATCACTACAAATTGACCAAGGCGCGACTCCTCGTAATCTGCCTGATATTTGGCCTCATAGATTTTTTCCCCCACCTCCGCAATCTCGTTTGGATTGGTGAAGTGCCGGCGCGTTTTGACCTCTCCTTGCTCTGCCATGATGACGCCTCCGCTTCCTACGTTGGTTCCGGAACTGATTTTGGGGAAAGCGACTCCCTGTTATCTTATCATTCTCGGCTTTTCAAGGGAAATCCGCAAGCCCGCTATACAGGCCACTCTCAGCCTCCCTACGGCGGGTCATGGGGGTGTAAGAGTCCACGGCTGCGTATCGTCGAAATCATCCGGTAGGAATTGGAATAGCCGTGTCGGGTCCGTCTCCGTACGCTCCGCCGTGTAATCATCTCACCGGCCGAAACACTGGGAAAGACAATGCTGCAACCGTCGACTCGACCGGGCGGCGAATAAATTTCAATCCCAATCATCTCGGGATGTGGTAATTTGAGGATTGTTCCGATCTGCAAATCCACGCATCGCGCACTATTGGCCCATACATGTCCGGCTGGATCACGATCAAGGGCGCCCGCCAGCACAACCTGAAGAACATCGACGTTGCCCTTCCCAAAAACAAGCTGGTGGTGATCACCGGCCCCTCGGGTGCGGGTAAATCGTCGTTGGCTTTCGACACCCTGTACGCGGAGGGTCAGCGGCGCTACGTGGAATCCCTGTCGCCCTCGGCGCGCCAGTTTTTGACCCAGCTCGAAAGGCCCGATGTGGACTCGGTGGAGGGGCTGGGTCCGGCGATTGCCATCGAGCAGCGCCCCTCGGCCAGTTCGCCTCGATCCACGGTGGGGACGGTGAGCGACATTTACGATTATCTGCGGCTGATGTATGCCCGGGTGGGCCATCCGCACTGCTACGATTGTGGCCTGGAGATCCGCGCCCACACCGTGCAAGAGGTGGTGGACGATATCTTGGGGCAGGATGCGGGGAGGCTCACGGTATGTGCGCCGCGAACCTACGATCCCGCCCTTGATTTCGGCGACGTTCTGGAGCGCATCCGGCGGGAGGGTTTCGTCCGCGTCCGCATTGACGGCGAGGTTTTTCTGCTCGAAGACGATCCGCCCGCGCCAGCGGCGGCATCCCATGCGGAGCACAAGGGTCACAAGGGTAACGACGGGAGCGCTGCCGCCGGATCGATCGAGCTGGTGGTGGACCGGCTAAAACTGTCCAATCCCGACCCCCAGCGCCTCACCGAGGCGGTCGAACAGGCCTACCATTTCGGCGGGGGCACCGCCCTGCTGGTTTATCATGGGGAGGGCGGCGAGCGGGAGGCGACCTATAGCCGTACGCCGCGATGTCCCCGCTGCGGCATCACCTACCCCGAGCCCCAACCGCGAATCTTCTCGTTCAACAGCCCTTACGGCGCCTGTCCAGATTGCCACGGGCTGGGTGTCGAGGATTCCATCGACGTGGCCCTGATCGCGCCGGATACGGGGAAATCCCTGGCCGACGGGGCGATCGTACCGTGGGAGAAGAAAAGCTCCGCGGCGTTCCACCAGATGCTGGAGCAGGTCGCCCGTCATTACGGGTTCAGCATCTTCGATCCGTTCGAATCGCTGTCTCCGGAGCATCGGGAGGTGATCCTTCACGGATCGGGAAACGAAGCCCTGGAGTTCACATACGACGGCGAGGACTCGGGATATCGCTATACCAAACCCTTCGAGGGCGTGATCCCCAATCTCGAACGGCGCTATCGGGAGACCGAATCTTCGGCCGTGCGGGAGGAAATCCGCCGCTACATGACCAGTCAAATCTGCCGTGGCTGCAATGGGGCGCGGCTGCGCCGCGAGAGCCTGCACTATCTGATCGATAGCAATTCGGTGGCCCAGGTTTCGCACTTGCCTCTGGATGAAACGCGGGACTGGGTCAGGCAATTGGAACTCAATCCGGTTGAGGCGGGTATCGCCGCGAAGTTGACCGGCGAGATCGAAAAACGGCTGGGCTTCCTGATCGATGTGGGCCTGCACTACCTGACTCTGGATCGGACGATGGATACCCTCTCCACGGGCGAAGCCCAGCGCGTCGTTTTGGCGACCCAGATCGGCTCGGCGTTGAGCGGCGTGATTTACATCCTCGACGAACCCACCATCGGCCTGCACCAGCGGGATACGCAACGCCTGCTGGGCACGTTGCGGAATTTGCGGGACGCGGGCAATACCGTGGTCGTGGTGGAGCACGACCGCGAAACCTTGTTGCAAGCCGATTATCTCGTGGAAATCGGACCCCAAGCCGGCGAGGCGGGAGGGCGGCTGGTCGCCGCTGGGACTCCCCAAGAGTTGCGCGACTGCCCCGATTCCCTGACAGGCCGGTACCTTTCCGGGGTGGCGCAAATCGCCCTGCCCACCACCCGGCGCCGGCCCACATGGCAACGCCTGCGGTTGGCGGGAGCCGACCGGCACAACCTGAAAGGGGTGGCCGTGGAAATCCCCCTGGGCATGATCGTCTGCGTGACGGGGGTCTCCGGATCGGGAAAGAGCACCCTGGTGCTCGACACGCTGCTCCCCGCGATATTGCAGCGCCTTCACCGGCCAATGAATCAGACTCCGCCCCAGGTAACCCTGAAGGGTGTGGAATATCTGGACCGTGTGATCCACGTCAATCAGTCGCCCATCGGTAAAACGTCTCGCTCCAACCCGGG
>JACZRV010000180.1 GCA_022574555.1 SAR324 cluster bacterium | reverse complement strand
CACCGCAAAGATGGATGCCGTCGCCAAACGTTGGAAACCCTACCGCAGCGTCGCCAGCATGGCCTTCTACATCTGGCGCCATAACAATTGGGACGATTCGCCCGCGGGCGAATAGGCAGGAATTATTTCCACCCCGTCCGGGGTAATCAGATGTGGCCTCATGCCGCACCGGCGCTTTTCATTTGCCAATCCGGTCAGTCTACGTCAGCCGAATCATGCGATTTTCTAGGTGCACCGCCCGCGGGCAGATCGTATCCCCGGCGATCGGAACCAAACTTCGCGTCGGCATCGACGCCTGCCGTTTTGACTGGGACCACACAAAAAAAATCGGCCGGAAAATACTAGGGGGTTACGTTGATGGGAAAATTCAATTCCACGGCGTTGCCTTGCTCGTTGGTGAGGGTCACTGTCTGAAGGTAGGTGCCGGCGCTTGCCGGGGCCGTGTAGCCGGAGGTGGCCGTGGCGGTGTAAGGAGGTTGCCCGGACGGCAAGCCAATGGTCTGGCTGGGTGTGGTGAAATTGCTGTTCACGGGGTCGGAGACGTCGAATACCACCAGCAGATCTTCCCTTTTTTCTCCCGCGACCACAAGGGTGACAGTCACGGTCTGATTTACCGCGACCGGGGGATTGTCCAACGATAGAATCTGGGGAAACAACAAATCGTCGCCATCGTCGACGGGCGCCAGATCGATGGAGATCACGTCCAAATTAGGGGTCAGGGTTTGGAAAACGGACCCGAAAAATATGGTATTCTTCGGATTAGGGGTTTCAGCCGTGCCATCGAATTGAAGCAACGGCCCCACGGGCAAATCGGAAAAGGAGCCCGACCATACCCCGGGGATCACCCCGCCAAACGTAAGCGATGTGGTTGAAATCTGCGTTCCGCCATTGAGGACATCCACGGTGACCGAACCCACGTCCGAAGCCGTAAAACTGGTCAATGCCTCCAGGGCCGGCTGGGACAAGGCGATACCGATCACGACCGAGCCGATCGTGACCGAGCCGGCGGTGGATCCTTGGTCATCATCGTCCATCGTCCCGCAACCCGATAATACCGGGATCGCGGCGATAGCGATGGCCAAAACCCAAAATATCTTTTTGCTGCGCATCAGTCCGCCTTGGGCAGCCTATCCCAAACCCATTGTGGTGATCGTTGCCAAGGTCAATCATCAACGGCCGGCTAAACGAAAATCAGCTGCCCTTCCAGCGGCTTTCATTCCGTCCCATGGGCACAGGTCCCATGAGCAAAGGGGCCCGTCGTCATCATTGCGCACGACGGGTGAATAAAATTGCTGGCCGGCATTCCCCCGCTGTTGTGAATGCGCCCCGTACCTCGCAATTTCTGCCGGGCGCGGGGTGCGATGCCCTTGGAAACATGTAGGATCTTCGCAACGAGGGCCCCAGTGTCGTCCTTTTTACGGGTTCGTCACCACGCTATCCGGGAACTGTCCGGCGTTCAGAGGAAACGTGGCGGTCGTAACCCCACCGTCGAGGTCGATCATTTGCAATTGTACGGTGCCGGCCACCGTTTCGTCGTAATCCACCAGCACCCCGGGATTTGCGTTGTTGGTACCCCCCGTACCAGTGAACGAAGCGGTAAGGAAGTCTCCCGCGGTTTGCACGAAGCTCCAGAGATACGTCAGATCAGTCGCAGGGTCGTCCACGTCGTCGGTTACGGTGGCGGTCCAGGTCACAGTCCCCGTCCCGTTGGCGCGGTTCCCGATAACCGATCCGAGAACCGGGCTGAGGTTCACGTTCACATCGGTACTGCTGACCGCAACGACCATATTGAAGTCGTTTGCAACGGAGTTTCCTTGTGGGTTCGTAACGCTGATGGACTGGACATAGGTACCTATCGTCGAGTTGGCCACATAGTCCGTGTTGACCGTCACGTTGCCGGCTCCTGTCGTGGTGGGGCTCTGGTTGGGCGTCACGATAGCACCCGGCGGGTCGCTGGTAAAAACGACCGTCAGGGTTTCGCTGGCATTACCCTCCAGGTCGGCAGAGATATTTACCGTCTGGTTTATCGCTGCCGTGGGGTTGATTATGGCGACGATGCGGGGAAACTGTAGAGCCACACCATCGTCAAGGGGGGCCATGTTAATGCCTATCGTGTCCGAGCCGGTGAGCGATACGTTGGTATTCGAACCGGCAAAGATCTCAGTTGGCGTGATGTTGAATCCGTGAGCATCGAAATCCAGGGGGATGCTCAGGGGCAGGTCGGCAATCGTAGCAGACCACACGCCCAAGCTCAGGGTCAGGCTGGTGCCGGTGCCGATTTCAGACCCGCCGTCAAACACGTTTACGATCACCGTCACCACGGCGGAAGCGGGACTAGTCAAACCGGTGATTGCGGGATCGGAAATAACGATTGATATGGTGACGTCCGTCGATACCGCGGTGTCCGCCGTGGCGGAATCATCGAAAGAATCGCTTCCACCGCCGCCTCCGGCACTGCCTCCGCTGTCGCCGACGCCGCCGCCTCCCCCACTATTGGTAACCGGATCGCTGCCCCCCCCGCCGCCTTTCTTGCCACCCCCGCCACCGCCCCCACACGCGACCAGCGCGACCAGGGCCAGCGCAAGCACGGCGCCAAGGATAAACGAGCGCAGTACGTGCCTTAACTTGAATCCGAAATGCGAATTTCTTCTGCGCAAGGGTATCTCCTTTTTCATCATAGTCTCCACGATATGGGGCAGTAGCAAAGGGTCCCGGTATTCCGCGACCTTTGCGATTCAATCAATAGGTGGTCCAATTTCTCCGAAATTCATCATCCAATGCTTGATGACGTGTTTTCGGCCCGGATAAATTTCCGTAAATAACGCACCGATTCGCGTTAAGCTCTCTGCTCCTATCGACATCAACCTTGAAATATAGCAAAATTCTATCCAAATTAGAATATAATATTGTCATTAATGTGAAGAAATTGTGCGATTTACTCCACATTCGACCACGCCGTGGCTGGCGGCGGTATGTGGCAAGATTCGGCCTATTGGCACCCGGCGCTAAAGGGATTTCTCATGGTAGGGGCCTTGCGGTGATAGACCCGGTTGGTTTCGCTTCGCAACTTCCGAAGGCTAATGCGCCACGAGTCCCCACGAAAGACCGAATGAACTTCGCGGCACGTCCCGACTGGAACCGATGTGGCGAAAAGACCACAGATCGCGATGGGGTAGCCAAGCGCGCAATATCGGTTTCAGCATCTCGGGTCATGCGCTCAAATGCACCTTGAAAGGGGGTATGGTATGGTCCCACGTCCCGAGACGAACCCGGAAATTCAGCGTGATGGCGGCATCACCGGTTCCTATGGAATATCCGTCACGAAGCATATATTGCAAATCATTCAGTGCACGAAGCGTACATACAGCAAGCGTTCCGCATGGCGAACTCAGTAGCCGAAAAACTGCTGGCGGCTGCTGTAACGGCGATTGCATCAATAGCCGTAATGACGGTGGGCCATACAAGCGCTGCGGCCGAGCCGCCCCCGATCGTCCAGCGGCTCGAACACTATGCCGGCGCCCTGGAGAAGCCAATCGAGGAAAAGATCCGTCTCGGAGACGAGGCCATCCTGGAATGGCAGCACCAAATCAATCTCAAGTTCGGCCAGGATATCCGCCCGCGCAAAGCATCGCCCAATCACCCGCTCGTACCGTTGATGCGCAAGGTCTTGGCGGAATTACCGCCGAAAATCCACGCGCTGGCCTCAAAGTACGTTGTGGCCGTATACCTCCTCGAAGACGATTTCGGCACGGGCACCACCGACGCCGTTTTGGATGCCCAGGGCCGTTGGCGCTATTCCTATATCGCTCTGAATCTGACAGTCCTGGAGCGTACGGCAAACGACTGGTCTACCTGGAAAGAGAATTCAACGTTCACCCAGGATCCGGACTTCCAGATCACAATGATCCTGGAGGATGAGCCCGACGATACCGTGGAGGGCGCACTGCGGTTCATTTTTCTCCACGAACTGGGCCATTCACTGGGTCTCTCGGTGGAAGCACACGGTTTTTGGGATGCCGAGGAACTGCCTGCCTCCACGCGCGATTCGCCGTACGTGGGCATATCCTGGGTTGACGGCGGTGAAGGGAAGATGTTGTCCCGTTGGAAGGAGCGATTCCCGCAGTTGTCGGAGCTGGATTTTTACTCCTTCAAGGAAGCCCCCCTGTCCACAGCGGATGCCGTGTCCGTTTACGGGTCCCTGGCGGTTAGCGATTTTCCGTCGTTGTACGGCGCGACCAACCTGTTCGACGACTTCGCCGAGGCGTTCGCGATATATGTCCACCATCAGCTTCTGGGGAAACCCTACCGTGTCGTCATTCGGCACAAGCAGCAGATCCTGTTCACGTACACATCGTGCATCGTATCCGGCCTTTGCCCTCGAAAAACGGCGGCCCTCGAAGCATTGCTCTATAACGATTAACATGCTCTCGGGCGTTCCGTGGCGATCCATGAATGGCCCGCCCTCGCACAACGAGCGGCCGGCGCTCAGCCGCGGCGGGTTGTGAATCGATATTGCTGTCTTCCGCCGTAAAATCCACGGATGCAATTTGACATGTGTTCCCCAGAGCCCGAAAGTATTGCTGAACGCAAATTCCATGCGGGTGGCACCCGGCGGAGAGTCACAGGCGCGTACAGCGCGCTTTTGCAGGCCGCAGCCAAACCCGATATCGCGATGAGGAAATAAGAATGCAATCAGCGCAGGACGTGATCCGCCGGGCTGCCGCTGGGCACGATTTGACCCTGGAGCAGGCAGCGGTAGCCATGGAAGGGATCATGACCGGTGAATGGAGTCATGCCCAGATCGGTGCGTACCTGACCGCCCTGCACATGAAGGGCGAGTCAAAGGACGAGATCGTGGGCTCCGCTTACGTGATGCGCTCCAAGGCCTTCCATCTGCAAGTCAAGCACCGTCCTCTGCTGGATATCGTCGGATCCGGGGGCGATGGGCTCAAAACGATCAATGTCTCCACGCTTTCCGGGCTGGTGGCTGCGGCAGCCGGCGCGAGAATCGCGAAGCACGGTAATCGGGCCATGACCGGCCAATGCGGTAGCGCGGATATTCTGGAAGGATTGGGCGTGGAGATCGATATCTCCCCCGCTGACGCCATCAGGGGCATCGACGAGATCGGATTTTCCTTCCTGTTCGCGCCTCACTTCCACCAATCGATGAAGCACGCCGTCACACCTCGCCGCGATATCGGCATCCCAAGCATATTCAATCACTTGGGTCCGTTGACCAATCCTGTCGCACCCGAATTGCACTTGATCGGTGTGAATCAGAAGGCCAACACCCACCGGTTTACCGACGTGCTGGTCGGGTTGGAGTCTCCCCACTCGCTGGTGGTGCACGGTGCCGACGGCATGGACGAAATCACCATCTGCGGGGAAACAACCGTGGTGGAGCAGAAGGATGGGAACATCAAGGAATACATTCTCTCGCCCGAGCAGTTCGGCATCGAACGCGTGGATATCGGGCAGTTGTCCATACCCGACAAGGAAACCTCCATCCGTTTGGCGCGGGAATTCATTGCGGGCGATGCGCCTCGGCACCACGAGAATCTCGTCTTGATCAACGCCGCCGCCGGCATCTACCTCGCCGGGAAAGCCGCCAGCATCAAGGAAGGTCTTGAGGTGGCCCGCGAATCGCTTCGCTCCGGCGCGGTGCGGGAAGTGTTATCCAAAGTCGTGGCTTATACGAAAAGTAAAAAAGTCTCGGTCAGTGCGTGAACCGGGAATCCCCCAATATGCTGGTTCCGACGGACGAACACTGGCCCATGTCCGATATTCTGCAAAAAATTATCGCCCACAAACGGGAGGAGGTGGCCTCGCTGAAGCGGGACCGCTCCCTGGAGCAAGTGCGCGCCGCAGCCCAGGCGCAACCCGTCGCCCGGCCCTTCGCCCAGGCGTTACGCAACACGCGTCCGCGTGGAACGGGCCGCTCGGTGCACATCATCGCGGAACTGAAGCTGCGCTCGCCGTCGAAGGGCACCTTCTCTTGGCATGGCGATGTGAGGCGGCAGGTAGGCGACTACGAGAGAGGTGGAGCCCGGGCGATATCCGTGGTCACCGATTCCGAGTTCTTCGGTGGATCGGTGGATCTGTTACAGACCGTGCGGGAGACGGTGGGCTTGCCGGTGCTGCAAAAGGATTTCCTGATCGAACCCTACCAAGTATATTACGCCCGGGCTGTCGGGGCCGATGCAGCCCTGCTCATTGCCTCGGCCTTACCTGGCGGGCAATTGGAGGAAATGATCGGGCTTGCACGGGAAATCGGCCTGGAGACCCTGGTGGAAGTTGTCGACCCAGATGAGATGGAGCGGGCCAATCGCGGCGGGGCCAGGGTGATCGGAGTGAACAACCGCGACTTGCGCACATTCACCGTCGATACCGAACGCACCCTGCGCCTATTGCCCCAATGTGGTGATGACCAGGTGCTGATCGCCGAATCCGGGATTCACGATCGCGAGACCGTGGTGCGCA
>JACZRV010000179.1 GCA_022574555.1 SAR324 cluster bacterium | reverse complement strand
GTGTCGTCCACTTCGAGGGTTTTGACCACGATGGGGGTGTAGTTATCCGGCGTACTCCAGGCGCGCTCGTACTCGGGGCGGTAGGTGACCGCCAGCATCAACGGATAATGGGACACCAGCCCGGCCAGGTTCTTGAGCGCCGCGTCGCTGGCCTCGTCTGCCCAGTGCCAATCCTCCAGCACCATCACCAGAGGCTTCGATTGGCTGGTGAAGGCGATGATCGCCGCCAGCGCTTCTTCCAATGCCCGCCGTAGTGCTTCCCCTTGCAGGGTCTGCGGCAGCTTGTGCGCTTCGCTGGGGATGGAAAGCAGGTGCAGGTAGTGGGGAATGAAGCCTTCCAGGTCTGGGTTAATTTCGCGTACAGCGGACACAACATGGTCGTGGAGCGCATCGACCCTTTGCGCCTCGTCCAAACGGAGCCCCCGGCGCAGGGCGTAGATGAAAGGCAGGTAGGGGGTGTCGCTGCCGTACGCCTGACACCGGCCTTCCAGAACATTAACCTGCTCGGAATCCAGCCCGTGACGAAACTCGAACATCAAGCGGCTTTTGCCGATTCCCGGCTCGCCCATCACGGTCACGAATTGCCCCCGGCCGGCGGCGGCTTTTTTGAGGGCGTTGTGCAACGCGGCCAGTTCTTCCTCGCGGCCGACGTAGCGGGTGAAGCCACGGCGCAGGGCAGCCCCGAAGCGGGAGGCGACGGCGGTCTGCTCGATCACCCGGAATGGGGTGACCGGCTCGGCCTTGCCTTTGAAGGCCACCGGTTCCAGGGCCTCGGTCTGGAAGTAGTCCGCGATCAGGCGTTGCGTCTCGGGGCTGATCAGCACGGTGTCCGCCTCGGCATGGCTCGCCAGCCGGGCGCCGGTGTTCACCGTGTCGCCGGTAATGCCGTAGGTGCCGTCCCGCCGGTCCTCGCTGCCGGTGACGATCAGCCCGGTGTCGATCCCCGAGTGGAGGCGCAACGGCGCGCCGATTTGCTCCTCCACATCCGGGCTCATGGCCCGCACCATCTCGTGCAGGTCGCGGGCGGCCCGCACCGCCCGCACGGGATCGTCCTCGTGGGCGGTGGGGATACCGAACAGGGCCAGCACCTCGTCACCCACAAATTGATTGACGATGCCGCCGTGCCCCTCCACGATACGCACCGCCTCGGCTTTGATCCGGCTCATCAACCTCTGCACTTCCTCAGGATCCAACCGCTCGTTCATGGCGGTGTAGCCGGAGAGGTCGGAGAAGAGGACGGTGGCCTGGCGGCGTTCGCCTTCAGGAGTGGGGGACGGAGACGGTTCAGGGGATGGAACGGGATGCGCGGGTTGTTTCGAGGGCGCGGGCGGCTTGGAAAGGTCGTGGCCGCATTCGTTGCAGAACTTCACGCCCGCCGGCAAGTTCGTCCCGCACATCGGGCAGGCGAGTTCCAGCCTGGCCCCGCACTCGAAGCAGAACTTCGAATGCGGCGGATTATCATGCCGGCATTTCGGGCATTCCATTTCGCACCCCCGACGTCAACCGCTGGGCAGCCCCCCGTCGCACCTCAACGGGACAGCACCTCAACGGGATAGCACCGCAACCGGAACCTATCACCCGGACTGACCGAATTCAACGAGCGAGGCCGGGCCTGCGCGATCTCCAACCGTCAATGGGAATCGAATTTCGAAATTCTTCCAGCCGTCACGGATGGGGCAAGCAGCGATCTCATGGCGGCAAACTAGCGCGCCGCCTGGGCGGTGAGGGCACCGGGGCCGATGGGGAGATGGTTGATCGCCGCGGCGATGCCCCGGGCGATGCGGTCGCGGGTGGCGCTGTTTCGTATGGCGCGCCGGTCCGCCGGGTTGTTCAGGTTGGCCACTTCCACCAGCACCGATGTGGGCACGCGGCTGTAGCGCAGCACCGCGGGCAGGGTGCGCTCGCCGTCGCGGTAGTAATATCCGCGCACCGGCTTGCGGGAGGCCACCTTGAGCCCTTGTTCCTGCAAGGCGCCCACGAGGCGGCGGGCGAACGATTCGCTCAGATCGGCGGCGGTCTTGTTGGCCGCCGGGCGAAAGCGGATGAGGGAAGGCACCGCCTCCTTGCGCAGACGGTAGGCGCGGCCGTGGGGCCGGAATTCCTTGTAACGCAGTCGCTTGTCGGGGTAATAGGCCATGGCCCCTCTCAGGGTGGGCGCCAGGGCATCGCCATGGATGCTGACCAGGACGATGTCGCCGGGCCGCACCCCTTGCGCGCCGGTAAGACGGCGGAAGAGGGATTCGATTCGGTAAACCCGCATGTTGACCCCGATCTTGACACTGTCGATGTGGTAGCGCGGGGTGACCAAGATATACTCGTCACTGTCATGGGCTTGGGCCAGATGGGCCACCGGGCGCTGCTGGTTGGGGTCGCGCAGGGTAAAATAGACGAAATGGCCCTGGGCCTTGAGCCGCTCTGCAAGACGCAGGGCGATATCGTAGACCACCTCGTCCTCGTAGATCATGTCGCCCCGGCGTTGGCTGCCGTAGGTGGCACCTGCGTCGACCCCGCCATGACCCGGGTCGATGATGACGTGAATCGGCCGCCCGATCGCCGGCCGCTTGGGGGGACGCTTGGGGAGCGGCTTGCGCGGCGGGGCGATGCGCCGCGCATGGCCATCGGCCAGGTACTCGTCGCTGATCCACTCGATGGGAATGCGCAAGGGGCGATGGGTGGGCACCCGTTCCGGGCTGGATATCCCGTTGAGCCGCATGAGCTGCTGCGCCAGCCGGCGCACCTCGCCCGCCCGCTCGCGGTCGGTAAAGCGCAGGATCACCGAGGAGTAAAGCGTCTCGTCGCGCTGCAATTGGTAGAGCGCATAGTGGCGGCCGGTGCGCGGGTCCTTCTGCAGCCCGAGCGGCGGTTTGACGCCCATGGGCCGCAACTCCAGCTCTTCGGAAATCCAGGCCACGGGCACGGTGATGGCCATGCCGATCCGCAGCAGGTCGGGATTTTCCAGCCCGTTGTATCGGGCCAGGGCCAGGAAGCGGCGTTTGGAGCCGGTATAGGCCTCGGTGAGTTGAATCAGGTTTTCTGCGGGGTGGACGACACGGTGCACCCAGCCTCGCTCGCCCCAGGTATCGTCCGGGTAAAGGGCGCGCAGGGCATGGCCGCGCAGGCGGGACTTGAGCGCTGCCAGGGGAAAAGCCACGGGGTGGCCCAGCCGCACGGGCCGGTGGCCATTGTAGGCGACGATCCCCTGATAGCCGGAGGGATCGGCCATCACCCGCCCGGCGAGTTGGATATACCCCTCGTTGGGCCGCGGATGCACTCGCACCAGGATCTCGCTGCCGATCCAGGCCACTCGCATGGGATATTCGGGATCGCCGAATTCCGCGCCGCCGGGAGCGGCGGCCTGCCAATCGGGGGAGATCGCAACCGTCATGGCGCTCAGAGCGATAGCCGCGCTCAAGCGCGTCCAGCCTTCCATGGCCCCAACCCTCCGTGGTTTTCACAACGACCGCAAAGGAGCCTTCACTGGTTCCTAAGACCCTGATAACGTAGCGGAACGGAAAGCGAACGGGAAGCAAAAAACCCATCGAGCGGCATGCGCCGCGTCTGCCGAAGAGGATGAAAATTTGTGCGGAGAATCTTTGAGACCGGCCGTCAATTTGTATATGATACTGAGGAATGAAATCCGGTGCTTTGCCGGACGCATCAGATCAATTTCGGTGAGGTGCCGCGGGTGAAATACACTCAACCAAATCATTCGACCATCCAACAGCCATGAATTCCTATCTCGTACCACGGGCGATCCTTTTGACCGCATGCCTTTTGCTGGTTGCGCTTGCCGGCCGGCCATCCTGCGCATCCGCCTCATCCGAAGAGGACGGGCAAACCTACGACCTGCTCCACACCATCGAGGTGCAACTCAGCGACGAGCAGGACCGCATGCGCTTCTATCCCGCCAAGATACTTTTGCAAAAGGGGGAGTCGTATAAACTGGTGCTCACCAACACCAGTTCCGTGACCCATGAGTTCGCCTCAGAAACCCTGGCGGACTATATCGTGAC
This sequence comes from SAR324 cluster bacterium, assembly GCA_022574555.1. Taxonomy (GTDB): domain Bacteria; phylum SAR324; class SAR324; order SAR324; family JACQKK01; genus JACZRV01. Next base: position 2,481 of record JACZRV010000179.1, on the reverse strand, counting down.
GGAGAAAGTGGATGTCTTCGACACGAGGGGCAAGCTGGTGGCCTATGTGCGAGGGGCAATCGCCGAGGTGGAACTGCTGCCCGGGGGACGGATCGAATGGGCCTTCACAGCCATCACCGCCATCGATCACATCGATCTCATCTGCGACCTCCCCGGCCACAAGGAAGCCGGCATGATTGGCTCCATCACCATCCGCGACGGGATGGTGGCCGGACACGGTCAAAAGTAGGGGGCGATTGCCGGCGTCAGGACGATTTCTTACCCGAGGCCAGTTCTTCGAAGTCCTCGGTGCGCGCCAGATGAAGGAGTGCATCGCGCAATTCCGCAGGGGGAACGGTGAGCTTTCTGAGCTTGATGTCCATCCAGGCCCCTTCCATCTCGATGACGGCGGCCACGACCCCATCTTCCTTGTACATCGTGTGCCGCATCCGCCAGCGGGTGCCGTCGGGCGCCAACGCGGCCATCTCCAAGGCCATGATGATCGTCTCCCACAGGTTCACTTCCCGCAAATAACGGCTCTGTTCGTTGAAGGCCACCGTGCCGATCTGCAATTCGGCGAAGCGGGCGAAGGGAAAACCGGCGGACTCCAGGTAGCTGAACCGAAGGTCCGTGGTGTAATCGCCATAGGCCGTATTGCGCAGGTGGCGGTTGGGGTCCAGGTCGGACCAGCGGATCATGTAGGACTTGGTATACGGTTTTCCGGTCATCGCCAAAATTTCCCAAATATTAATTTGAGCGATAAATATTGCTCACTCGCCCGCGCCCTTCGAGACACCTCCCCACTTGGATTGCAAGTGTGAAAGTTCCTCAGGGACGCGGGGATCGTAGCCACGTTCCTGAGGAGCGAGCAAAGCGAGCGTCTTGCCTGTCCTGAGCCCGTCGAAGGGAAGGGCGCGCCGGCCGTTTGGGCCGGTGATCGCTTTATGGAAACATTCGGGATACGATTCGTTCCATAATACACGCTTCGGTGACGGAATCGCTCAATCCAATTCCCACCACTTCCCATCCGCGTACCATGCTCATCCGAGACCTTTTCCGATCCGACCGCCCTTTGTTCTCCATCGAACTCTTTCCGCCCAAGACGGAGAAGGGCGTGGAGAATCTCAAGCGCAAGCTGCGGGAGATACAGCCTTACCATCCTGACTTCATCTCCGTCACCTATGGGGCGGCCGGCGGTACACGCCATACCACCAGCGAAATCACGGCCTATATCCATCAGGAATTGGGGATGGAGGCCATGCCGCACCTGACTTGTGTCTCTCACTCCCGGGCCGAAATCGCCGGGCTGCTGGAGCATCACCGCGCGATCGGGGTGGATAACATCATGACGTTGCGGGGCGACCCGCCCCAAGGCGAATCCCGGTTCGAGCCGCCGCCGGATGGCTTCCGCTACGCAGTGGAACTGGTGCGCGAGATCAAGGCGCTCGATCGCTTCGGCATCGGCGTCGCGGGCTATCCCGAGGGTCACCCGGAAGCGGAGAATTACGAGACCGATCTGCGCCGTCAGGTGGAAAAGGTCGCCGCGGGCGCCGATTTCGTCGTCTCCCAGTTCTTTCTCGAAAACCGCCATTTCTTCCGCTGGCGCGACGATCTCCGCCGCGCAGGCGTGACCGTGCCCGTCATGGCCGGCATCCTGCCCGCCCAAGGGTTGGAGCAGATCACCAAATTCGCGGCGTTTTGCGGAACCATCGTCCCGGCATCACTCCAAACCGAGCTGGCGCGCTACACCGACGATCCCGACGCCGCCGCCGAAGCCGGGCTGGAATACGCAAGAGGGCAGATCGAGGAGCTGCTCGCCGTGGGTGTCGATGGCATCCACGTCTATGCCCTCAACCGCGTGAAGCCGATCCGTGCCGTCCACGAGATGATGGCGCCCAACGAGCCCCGCCCGGTCGGAGCATCCGTCGCGCAGGCTACAACCTATCTCAAAAATGATACATAGCGACACTGTCACCCTGAGCGGAGCGAAGGGTCTTCATGAAACTGGCCGCAACCAGGCTATGCTACCGACTCGTTAAGATCTTTCGCTGCGCTCAAGATGACAATTCTTACGGTGACGGCATTATTGAGATGCCTTGTAGAGAGTACGCCCAGGGTCTTCCCCGAGCCGCCCCTGTTCCCGGAAAAGAGTTTTCGACGCCACGTAAAGCGGCACCTCCTGCGCCCGCGAATGCGGGTAGGGCGACTCACCCCCGGTCGGCCAGGGTTTCCTTGACTTTGCGCTTGCCGATTGCGCATTTATCGAGCAGTATTCTCGCCTTGATGTACGACCGTCTCCAGAGGGCAGCGCCATGCCACCTCCCACCGTGGAACGCAGGCTGACGGCAGTCCGGAATTGAGCGGCAATTGGATATCCATGATCCACCGACAAAAAAAGTGAGAAACCTCGTTGGTCCTGAGTTATCAGGGAGATAGGATAGTTCATTGCAACAAACCTATCACCAACGAGGTGCAGCTATGGTGGCACAGGGAGTTCTGCCG
>JACZRV010000043.1 GCA_022574555.1 SAR324 cluster bacterium | reverse complement strand
CCCATTCGCGCCCATGGTTGCCGCTCCGCGCCTCCAACAAGAACTCCACAAATCCGATAACGTTTGCATGAAATTTAGCGCTGGAATTCGCCCCGGACATAATCTTTTTTAGCCTGTCTCGCGCTTTATCGCTCTCGCTCGTCATACTCAGTATGGCTGCTCGGACGCCACGATTTTCGTCATTTTCCGCCTCTTTCCATGCGCCAGCTCTCTCGAAATCTTGTATTCCTTCCTCGAACAATGCCGGGTTCAATTCGTGAATTAGCTCCTGATAAAAGGAAGACAATACGCTTTCGTTTATTCGAAGAGAATTAGACCATAGGACTTTGTATAGTACCTGAGGTCGCAAGACTAGACGCTTGACGATTTCACGCAAAAGAGTCTCTTCCTCTTCGCGTATCACCTTGTCGGCCTCGTTGGCATCAAAATGGAAATATCTATTAATTGATTGGAAAAGACTGCTCAAATTCTGCTCCGTGCGGATCTCTGCGAAAAATTCCCGATCTCTCGCATCAACAAGTAATTGTCGCAATAGATATCCATAGGGGATGGACTTACGAGCAATCCTCTCATTTTCTTCCGCCGTAGTAGCGTCCGCAGCTTCCTCGAGATGTCTCTGGCGCGCATTAACTGTGGCTTTGAATATTCCACTGACAACGGCTCTAATTGAGCGGCCAACGCTCGCCGCGTGCTGTTGACACCAAGCTTCTACTTCATCTAGAGACTGTACCCCGTTCCACTTCTTGAAAAATTGGTCGAATTCCTTCCAAGTAACCGCGCATGGCGTGTCCGAAAATGTCGCTTGATACAACAAATTAGTTCCTCCGAAGAAGGTCTGCGAAGAAAAAAGTGATTCAACAATTTGCTTGCATCTATCTATTTCTTCTTCAGATAGACCGGCCTTTTTCGCAAGTCGCTTCACGAGGTTTTCTACCACCTCCGCTCCCTTATCTTCGTCGCCGCCTTGCGCCAAATACTCGTAGCTCTTCTCTTCAATCTCGTCGGCGAAATCACGGAATAAGCTCTCGGATTCTATCCGAAGCAACAGACAATGAATAATCGCGATCCAGTCGAGTTCGTGTGGATAATGGCGAGCAACATCGAGTTTAAGTGCGAGCAATAGACGGACAAGAAGCTTCAGTTTGCGAGGTGAGTTCGGTAAGATATTTTCAGCGACAATCAGTGTATCGACTGCAACGAATTTGAGATGTTTTTCCGCTGCGCGTTGAAACAGGCGAGTGCATTGCACATGGTCGAGGTCTGGCACTGTAACGGGGATGTCTATAACCTTCTCAAGGAATAGGCTCCCGCTACCCCAGGCGGGATTGAACCGCCGAAGCGCATTACTAATAATCTCGTGATCGAAGGCTAGTACGTACGCAAATCCAGGTAGATCAAGGTCTTCGCGAAGAGCTAGGAGAAGCGTGGGAATAACCTGGGGCGATGCTCTATCAAGGTCATCAATGAGAAAGATAATTCGCCCACCGCCGATCGCTTTTCGCACATCGGCGAACCACGCCTTGTTTGCTAGAAACGCCTTGTCGAGAATTTGAGCAACTATGGGGATAGAAACCTTTGCAATCGGATGCCAATCCTGAATTCGCGATAGGAAGGCCTTGCACTGCCGCCAAAAGCTGCCTATGCACGCCATCATCCGTCGCCGGGCGGGTAAGCATATTTCGTTGCGTTTGCATTCGTGCGATAGAGCACGGTAAAGCAGAGCCAAGCAATCATCCGGGGATACAGCCGACCATGCCGAAAATCTAACTACAAGGTGCCCGTCTTTTGAAACGCGCTCGGAAAGAAGATTAAGGATACTAGTCTTCCCCTGACCCCAAGGGGCATAGAGCCCGATGCGAACCGACCAATCACCCGGGATCGAAACGATAAGTGAATAGAGCCGATTGACGAGGGCGAATCGGTCGAGATCGTCGTCGATTGACGAATGAATTGGGTTTTCAAGTCCGTCGACTTGCATCTCTCATCCCCTCTAAATGAACACAATAAATAGGTGCAGGTCGGAATATTTTGAAACGTGATTATAACATATTTCTTGAGATCTAAGGAGCGCTAGTGTTCAAGGGGCCTAAACAACTTTCCCGAAACGCGCTGTTCCGCCCGCGTTCTTCGCACGAAAAGCAAACGATTTTACCAATAATGCAGCCGTCGGAAATAGCCTTTTAATGTGCCTCCGGCTTGTCTGCGGGGGATCAGCTCATCACCATGCTGTTGCCTGGCGGCGCGGGGTCGTCAGGGACTAATAAATTTCTGGAGTGTGAGGAGCTGGTTGTAGGGAACTTGGCCTGGAGCTCCTGGACTAATTCTCCAGGCGATACAATAACTGGGAACGGGTCATGCAAGCAGGGTGGTTGGCGGACCAGCGTAAGACTATCACTTGGCGGATATCAATACGTCCAAGACTCGTGCCCGCGCGGCGCCGTGTTCAGCAGATTCCTGGGCGATGTCTTCTTGGGTTACGTCACCTGGCCCGACGGCAGCACCCATGAAATGGTCCTGCGCGATGGGCGAGTGGTGATGACCCGCATTTGAACCCCCTTTGTGACTTGGAACCGCCGATGAACGCGGGTAGCAGGCTTGAGGCTTGAGGCTTGAGGCTTGAGGTTTGCTCTCGCAAAACCGCCGAGGCGCAAAGCCGCAAACACTATTCTTTAAAGCGGATGGCGTCTTTGCGCGAACCGGGGCGCATGACCTCATCCGCCGGAGTGGCCGCCAATCACAGGGATGACCCGTTGGCTCGCGGGGCAAGCCCTGTTAGGGTTGATCGACAATCTTATAACCGATCGTCTCAGGGAGTCTGCGCCATGCGGCGCGTCTCTCCGCCGCCAACGATCGCCGCAGCCTCGCCAGGAGTGCCATGAACGACGAGCCATTTCACCCCCCACAGAGAATCCTGATGGGACCCGGCCCCTGCGACGTCGACCCGCGGGTTTACCGGGCTCTGAGCGCACCGGTGTTGGGCCATCTCGATCCGCAGTACCTCACCTTGCTGGACCGCATCGCGGAGCGATTGCGGCGCATCTTCGCTGCGCCGGATCACGCGCTGACCGGAGCCTTGCCGGGCACGGGCAGCGCCGGGATGGAAGCCTGCATGTCTAACCTCATCGAGCCGGGCGATCGTGTGGTGATCGGCGTGGCGGGCTATTTTGGGGAGCGCCTGGTGGAAATGGCCACCCGTGCCGAGGCGAGGGTGGTGCGGGTCGATGCGCCCTGGGGCGAACCCGTTGCGGCTGAGGCCCTGGCCGCCGCGATCGACGACGAGACACGCCTCGTGGCCCTCGTGCATGGGGAAACCTCCACGGGCGTCCTGCAGCCCATGGAAGACGTGGCCGATGTGATGCGGGGGAAGTCCGCCCTGCTCGTGCTGGATACGGTGACCTCGCTGGGCACCACTGAGGTGCACCTGGCCCGGTGGGGGGTCGACGCTGCCTACAGCTGTACCCAGAAAGGTCTGGGCTGTGTAGCGGGCCTGTCCCCGGTCAGCTTCGGACCACGCGCGGTGGAACGGATCCGATCCCGCAAGACCCCTCCCCGCTCATGGTATCTGGACATGAACCTGCTGCAACGCTACTGGGGTACGGAGCGGGTCTACCATCATACCAGCTCCTCCACCTTGTCCTACGCGCTGAATGAGGCCCTGAGGATCGTGGAAGAGGAAGGCATCGCCGCTCGTGCGGAACGGCACCGGCGCAACGCCCGCGCCCTGGTGGCCGGATTGGAAGCGATGGGACTGGAGATGGTCGTTGACGAGAAATTCCGCCTGCCCGCGATCAGTGTCGTGCGCATCCCGCAGGGTGTGGACGATGTGGCCCTGCGCCGCATGCTGTTGGAAAAATACGACCTGGAAATCGGGGGCGGACTGGGGATTTTCAAGGGCAACGCCTGGCGCATCGGATTGATGGGCCATAGCTCGCACCCCAACAATATCACCCTCTGCCTGGCGGCATTGGAAGCCGGTTTGGCCCAGTCGGGCTTTGCGGTGCGGCCGGGCGCGGTGCGCGTGGCCCTGGAATCCCTCGACGGCCCGTTACCTTTCGCATCGCGGCCCATCTCATCGGGGTAAGACCCCCTGCGAAATCCGGCTCGATCATCCGATCGCGGTGGATTGGATCATGACCCGGTCCCGGATCCGTTTTCGTTGATCCTCGGTGATCATCCCGTCCATCTTGAGCAGCGCCGTCTGGGAGATTTTCACTTCCGGCGCCATGCTTTCCATCTGCAAATCGGTGAGCCGGTTCGTCATCAATTCCACGCTGCGTTCCTGACGCAGGTAGTCCTCATAGAGCTGGAAGCGCTGCCCCACGTTGGTATTGATATTTTCCCATTGCTGCTCCGTGCGCTTGGCCAGGTACTGCAGCAATTGCGCCTGGGTATCGACGAGCCTTTCCGCCGAGCTGTTCTTGGAGTTGAAATAGAGTGCCTCCGTGTTCATCTCGATCCCTTGATCCATCTTGTCGAGGTCTACCTTGATGTCCGCGTCGCCCTTGTTCTGGCTGGTGGCGAGATAGGTGAATGCGTGAGCGATATGGAACAGAATCGCCGAATGGAGGGCATCGTCCTTGAGGTCATCGATGAACGATTCCTGATTCATGCGCAGGGCGGAGCGATATTCGTCCAGGTAGCTGGCGGAATACTCGTGGGCATTCAGCACGTAGAGCGTCTTCAATTCCTGCAGCATCTTCTTGCCTTCCGTCACCTCGCCCCCGGTCGACAAGCTGGCCACCAAAAGCCATTTGACCAGTTCGGGCGTAGCCAGGTTTCTTGCGGAGCGGTACTCGTGCAACGCCCGGTTGCGGAAGACGGCCCGGCTGACCAACGAAAGATCGCTACCGAATTGTTGGAGATAAAGCAGAATCACCTTGTCCTCTTCGCCGTCCCCTTCCAGAGAGGCCGCCAGCGCCAGATTTACGAATGCCTGGTGGTAATTCGGATTCAGGTGCACCGCTTGCATCAGCCCTGCCGTACCGTTGGTCATGTACAACGCGTCATTTTCCTCAGAATTTTCCTCCTTGAGTTTCATGCGCAGAAACGAGGTGCCGATCATGAATGGAATATCGGGAAACTCCTCGTGACGATACATGCGCAATTTCTTGTCTTCCGTGTCAATGTTTGCGCTGGCACGCAGGGTTTGTACCAGGGAATAGATGCCGTCCGCATGATTTTCCCTGAGGAAATGGAGCACCCCCATGTGCAGAAGAGACCCGGTGTACTTGCGTATGTCCCGATCCTGTTTGGATTTGTCCACATTCGATTGCACGGTGCCCAACGCCGCATCGAGTTGAGAAGGCAGCACCTTTTTGGGCAGGGTGATATCGCTCATCACCATGAAATTCTGCGGCAATTCCTGTTCCACACGGGCCAGCACTTCCTTCAGGCTCATTCGGTAAACGGCCCGCAGCAGACTGGGAGGATTTACCCTGATCTTGTTTTCCACCACGTATCGCTTGGTTTCGATCAGCCCGGCCGCCGTGACCAGCTCCCGCCGCAACTGGCGCAGAATGCCGCTCAAGGGAATGATCCGGTTTTCCTTCACGCGGTCCTTGTAATACAGCACCGTTTGATCCTGAAACGGCGGAAACAGCGGAATCAGGGAGGTATACCAGGTGTTGGGCAGGGTATCGAAATTGACCGGAAGGTTTTTCAGCAATGTCTGGCAGATTGAAAGCGCCCGCTTGTCCGGCTCGTTGAACAGTTTGCTCAGCTCCTGGCCCGGCGGTGATTCGAGTAAGGTGATCCGCGAGACGTGCATCAACAGGTCCACCTCGAGCCGCAAACTCATCGTGTACAGCACGCGGTCCTCGCGATAGCGCTTTACGCCATTGAGGATATCCATGGCCTGCTTGATCGGCCGGCGCATGTTCTCCTGCTGCGTGTCCAGGGCATTGTAGTACAGGAATGCAGCTTGGGAGAGACGGATCAGCGCGTGGTCCCGAGTGTTGGGCGAGGCCGCATCCGCAAGCTCCTGCAGAATCTGCATGGAGCGCTGGTCAAAAAGGAACATCGTCGACACGTTGTCGATCGCCTTTTCGAATTCCATCATGGCAGTGGGCGATTGGGTACTTCGCGGAACGGGAACCCTCTATTGGGCGCCGTGTCGCGGTGCGTGGTGGGATTTACATTCGGTCACGCTTCAATCTATAAGAAATTTACATGAAAAGGAAGCGATTCCCGGCCAAAACGCAAAGCAAACGCAAAGTCTGCAAGGGCTTTTCGTTGTGATAGCAATAGGGTGCAATGCTTTCAGATCACTCATGTACCCGGGCACAGGGAGGCCCATTCCTCCCCTCGACGGGCTCAGGGCCAGGAAAGATCGCGGTAATTGAAAATGATGCCTGGTGAAGACACCCTAAATCCGTATGGCGGTGCGTCCCGTGCGCCGTCGAGCCACCGCAGCGCCGGGTACCAGAATCCATGCTGAAATCCCTGTCCAATCTCCTCGTCTCCATCATATTTGTCTTCGTTCTGGCCGTCATCGGACTGACCACCCGCAAGACGCGTATCAACTGGCACGTGTTGGAGGTGCTGGAACGGCGCCGTCAGCCTTGCATCCTAGGTGTGTGGCACAACAACCTGATCTACATGATCTACATCCTCGGCCCGCGCAGGGTGGCCGGGATGATCAGCAGAAGCCGCGACGGCAACCGGATCGCCTTGATCGCACGGATTTTCGGGCTCAAGCCGGTGCGGGGCTCCTCCAGCGCCGGGGCGATTTCCGCCGTGCGCGAATCGGTGCGGGTTCTGCGCCGGGGTGGGGATTTGGCCGTAACGCCCGATGGCCCCCGCGGCCCGCGATACGTGGTGCAACAAGGAATGGTGGCGGTGGCGCAAATGGCGAAGGTTCCCATTGTGCCCATCTGCTTCGCGGCGAAAAACCCCTGGGAATTCGGCTCGTGGGACCGCATGAAGCTGCCCCGGCCCTTTTCCGCCGTCACGGTTTACGTTGGCGACCCCATCTGGATCGACAGCGGCGAGGACGACGAGCAGGCCCGCCGCAAGGTGGAGCGGGCCATGCGGCGCCATGTGCTGGAAGCCGAGCGCATCGTGGGCGGCTCCCTTCCCGAGCGCGAACCCCTCATCGCCCAGGCGGGAGATGGCTGACAAGGCAATTCCGGTCACGGCGAAGGTAAATTGATAGGGTTTCCCTGTCGTCGCCGATCGAGGCCGAAATCCGTCCCCTCACCACCCGAGCTGTTTGCGCAGGCGGCGGGAGTGCTCGCGGCTCACGTCCAGTTCGGTCGACGCCTCGTCGTCCATGACGACCTTGAGGGTGCCGTGGAACCAGGTGCGGATCTCTCTGATGTGATTGATGTTGATCACCGTGGAGCGGTGGATGCGAAAGAAGACGTCGGGATCGAGCTTGCGTTCGATCTCGTTGATGGTGGTAAAGTGGGTGTCCGATTCCCCCTCGCGTGTGACCAGGGATACGAGTTTGTCCTGGACGTAAAACCAGAGCACGTCGGTGACTTCGACCAGTTGAATCCTTTCCCCCAATCGCACCGGCACCCGGGTGATGGCCTTGGTGGGTGAGATGGCGTCGACCGCCTCCAGCATCCGCTTGCGCCAATCGGGATCGCTGCCGGGGGCGTTTTGCCCGATCTGCGCCAGGGCGCGTCCGATGGCCACATTGAGCCGCTTCGCCGGGATCGGTTTGAGCAGATAGTCCAGCGCGTGCACCTCGAATGCCTTGATCGCGTACTTGTCGAAAGCGGTGGTGAAGATGACCATGGGCAACTTTTTCACCATCCGCACCACGTCGAACCCATCCAGTCCCGGCATCTGGATATCGAGCAACACCAGATGGAGCTGATGGGCTGCCACAAAGTCGATGGCGTCGACGCCGTTGCCCGCCTCGCCGACCACTTCCACCCGTTCATCCTTGGACAGCAGGTGAATCAGCCGGTCCCGGGCCGGCTTCTCGTCGTCGACGACCAGGGTTTTGAGAGCGGGCATGGGAACCGGGTTTTCAGGTGATGGGAACCAGGGTGCGCGGTTTACCCTACTGGTGCAGGTCCGCTGATTTTAAACCGTATCTTGGGTAATTGGCGGTATTTTATTTCACGTCCAGGCCCGCCCGCCGGAAAGTTCAACTTTTACGATTCAGGGGTCAATTCCGTTGCGACTCGATATGGGCGGTTCCTTTTGACCGATTTCCGGTCTCAGGCTCATAAAAACAGCCGATAGACCGGATTATCGGTCTCGTCCTGGTAATGGTATTGCAGCTTGTTGAGGAAGGCCCCGAATAGCCCCTTATCGGCTTCCGGAATCTCCATGCCCACGAGCACTCGGCCGAAATCGCCACCGTGCATGCGATAGTGGAACAGAGATATGTTCCAACTTCCTTCCATGGCCAGCAAAAAGTCGAGCAGCGCCTTGGGACGCTCAGGGAACTCGAAGCTATACAGCACCTCGTTTTGGCGATGGAGTGATTTCCCGCCGACCATATGGCGAACGTGGGACTTGGCCAACTCGTTATCGGTCAGGTCGATATTCCCGTACCCGTGCTTTTCCAATTTGCGCCGAAACGATTCGCGTTCCTCCCCGCTTCGGATGGAGATACCGACGAATATTTGCGCCTCGCTCCGTCCATTGAGGCGGTAGTTGAATTCGGTGATCATGCGCTCTTCCACGAGTTGCTCACAGAAGAAGCGCAATGCACCGGGCTTTTCCGGGATGGTCACCGCGAAGAGCGCCTCCCGCATTTCGCCGGTGCGCGCGCGTTCCGCGACGAAGTGGAGGCGGTCGAAATTCATGTTGGCGCCGGAATTGATGGCCACGATCCGCTGTCCCCGTACCGCGTTGGCGCTCACATAGCGCCGTAGCCCGGCAACGGCCAGGGCGCCGGCCGGTTCGACGATGGAGCGGGTGTCCTCATAAATGCTCTTGAGCGCGGAGCATATTTCATCGGTGGTCACGGTGATGATCTCGTCAACATGAGCCTGCACCAGCGGAAATGTGAGGCTGCCCACCTGCCTCACCGCCACGCCATCTGCAAACAGACTCACCTCGTCCAGATTCACACGGCTGCCGGCTTGGGTCGATTGACGCATCGCATCGCTGCCTTCCGGTTCAACGCCGATGATGCGCACCCGGGGCCTAAGGCTTTTCACGAATCCGGCAATACCGGCGATGAGCCCGCCTCCCCCCACCGGCACGAAGACCATGTCCAGGTCGGGGCACTGCTGGATCAGTTCGTGGCCTATGGTACCCTGACCCGCTATGACCAGCGGATCATCGAAAGGGTGAATGAAAATGGCACCGGCCTCGCCCTTCAATTTACAGGCGTGGTCGTAGGCTTCCGAGAAATGGTCGCCTGAAAGCACCACCTCGCCGCCCAAAGCCCGAACCGCATCCACCTTGATCCCGGGCGTGGTCACCGGCATGACGATCGTAGCAGCGATGGATAAGTGCTTGGCGGCCAGCGCAACGCCTTGGGCGTGGTTGCCCGCCGAGGCGCAGATGACCCCCTGCGCCTTCTCCCTCGGCGTGAGGTGGAAGATCTTGTTATAGGCCCCCCGTACCTTGAAGGAATAACATGGCTGCAGGTCTTCCCGTTTGAGCAAGACGTGGTTGTCGAGCCGGGCGCTCAGCTTTTCGGCGGTGTCCAATGGCGTCATGACCGCCACGTCATAGACCCGCGCATTGAGTACTTCTTTGATTAGAGTGTCCATTACGTCGCATACCATTCGTTCATGCTGGGCGCCTTGCCATCACTCGCACTTTTATCACGACTATGCCATAGAACATTCTTGCCATTGGCCGCGGCCTGGACCCCGCCCAAAAATAGGCAACCGGCCCGCAAACCGCCTAAACGGCGTGCCACCATCCCGGCCACGTCAGAAGAGGTGCATGTCCGATAACTCACTGATTTTCCGCTCCGCCGCCGAATTGGCGGGGATGATCCGCGACAAGCAGGTCTCCGCGCGGGAGGTGATGAAAGCCCACCTGGCACAGATCGAAAAGATCAACCCCAAGGTCAACGCCATCTGCACCCTGCTGCCCGAGCAGGCACTGGCACAGGCTGCCGCGGCGGATGAAGCCCTTTCCCGCGGTGAGCCGGCGGGTGCGTTGCACGGGCTGCCGGTAGCGGTAAAGGACCTGGCGCTGACCAAGGGCATCCGCACGACCTTCGGCTCGCCCATCTATAAGGACTTCGTACCGCACCAGGACGAACTGATCGTCGAGCGCATGAAGGGAGCCGGGGCGATCGTCATCGGCAAGACCAACGTGCCCGAATTCGGGGCCGGCTCGCAGACCTACAACGAGGTCTTCGGAGAGACGCTCAACCCCTACGATCTGACCCGAACCTGCGGAGGCAGCAGCGGCGGCGCCGCGGTGAGCCTGGCCTGCGGCATGCTGCCCATCGCCGACGGCAGCGATTTGGGTGGCTCCCTGCGCAACCCGGCCAACTTCTGCAACGTGGTGGGATTTCGCACCTCTCCCGGCAGGGTGCCGGTCTGGCCTGCGCAAATGGGTTGGTATCCCCTGGCCGTGCAGGGCCCCATGGGCCGCACGGTGGGGGATGTGGCCCTGCTGCTGAGCGTGATGGCCGGGCCCGATGCCCGCTCCCCCATCGCGATCTCCGAGCCCGGAAGCGATTTCCTAAAGCCTTTGGAGCGGAGCTTCAAGGGAACGAAGGTGGCCTGGAGCCGCAACCTGGGGCGTTATCCGGTGGATAAGGCCGTCACCGATGCTCTGGAGGCCCAACGCCCCGTCCTTGCGGAACTGGGCTGCGAGGTGACGGAGGCCGAGCCGGACTTCCGTGACGCGGACGAGATTTTCCAGACGTTGCGGGCTTGGCGCTTTGCCCTGGGCCACGCGGAACATCTGGAGCGGCACCGGGAGCAGCTGAAGGAGACGGTGATTTGGAACACCGAAAGGGGGATGAAGCTGGACGCGCTCCAGGTTGCCCGCGCGGAGGAAAAGCGCACCATGCTCTACCACCGCGTGCGGGAATTCATGGAAATCTACGATTACCTGCTGCTGCCGGTCTCGCCGGTGCCCCCCTTTCCCGTTCATCAGCGCTACGTGACCGAAATCGCGGGAATCCATCTGGAAACCTACATCGACTGGATGGCGCTGTGCTATGCCATCACCCTCACGGGCCTGCCGGCCATCTCCGTGCCTGCCGGCTTTACACCAGAAGGCTTGCCCGTGGGTCTCCAGATCGTCGGCCGGCATCAGCAGGACTTCGCCGTGCTCCAATTCGCCCACGCTTTCGAGCAGACGACCCGCACCGGGCTCAGGCGCCCCGAGATTTGTGGGACGGCATAAAGCCTCGATCCTACATTCTGTAAGGCACCCTGGGTGTCGTCTCTACCCGGCCCACCACGACGTTCCGGCGGGTCTTAATTTCCTAGCTCCAAGCTGAAACATTCGCCCGCCGCGATGGGGATGGAGGCTCCGCTCCAAGTGCCTCCGGCGCCGTCTTCGGCGAAAACATCATGCGGTCCGGCCTCAAGGGTCACCGTGGCCCAATAAGTTGAAGACGGAGATCCACAGACCGGAGCAGCCGAACCATAGGCTACCAGCCGGTGGATAAACACGTTGTCTACCCAGATATCAATGTATGAAATGGCCAGATTGGCTGAGCTCCACACGGTCAGCGTCCCGGTCGTTCCAGCTCCGCCGCCTCCGCCGCTTGGGCAGGGAGCCGGTGCCGTGGTGCCGAAGGTGTCGACGACGTCAATCGAGCTTCCGTCGACGTTGAGCACCATCCAATAGTCCTGAGCCGAGCTGCCACTCGGCACATTCACCGTACGGATGAGGCCTGAGGAATCATAAACCTCGACCTTGGCGCTTGAATCGCTCAGTTTGGTGAAAAAGTACCCGCTGAAGTTATGAACGTAAAAGGTGTAACAACCGTCTTGTTGCGACGTAATTGTGATCGTTTCCGGTCCAAAGCTCGACGTATCGTCCACGTCGAGATTGATCCCGCTGCCGGCCGGATTGCCAAAGTAAATATGCTCTCCCCCCGGCGTCAAGACGTGCAGATCGAGGTCCGAAGGATTGGCGCCCCAGGTGAGCACCACGCGAATGTCATCCCCCAATATAGTCGGATTGATCGGTATTGGATTTACTTCCGTGGTCGAATTTTCCGATATAGTGACCGTCTGCGTATAGTCCACGTAGCCGGAGAGGAAGAAATTCAGAACCTGCGTACCGATGGGCACTGAACTGATGAAATAATCGCCGTTGAAATCGGTGAACGTGCTCAGTTGCGTGCCCGCTACGGATACTTCCACGCCGGAAAGCGCAAAACCTGTGGTGGTATCGGATACGCTGCCGGATACGGATCCCGTCGCTCCCGTGCCTCCACCTCCGCCTCCGCCACTACTCCCGGATTGAACTTCCACGGCAAAGGTCGACGATTCAAAAGTTGCGTATATGGCGACGTAGTACTCCTGAGAAACAAAAGATTCGAATGTCACCGAGTCGGCGAACGTACCGCTGTTGGTGGAAGGGGACCCGGAAACCTGGCTGGAATAGCTATCGTTAAAGGCGACGATGAGGTCCGCATTGCCGGCGTTGGTTGTCAGCGTAACGGTGTATGTGGTGCTGGGGTCGCCGATGAACGTATATCCGTAACATTCACCCGGTTCTATGCTGGCGGACCTGCTGCCCGCATCCACACTTATCGTGCCCCCGTCCGTCAGCGAGTTGCAAAAGTCTGCCAGTCCCGAGGGCAGCGTGGCCTGGTCACTGCTGCTACTGCTACTGCTGCTGCTGGAATCGTCAAGCGCATCGCAACCGGCAAGCAGACCGGCGGTCAATATTGCAACACCGGCGAGGAATAATCTGATGCGTGAATAATTAATGGTGAATATCATCGTCTTCTCTCGAATTATTACGCCAAAAATTTGCGAATTTCGCTCTAGATAATTTATCGGAAGCTCAAATTAATCGAACATGATTAAACCAAATATAAATATTCGGCTTGGTAAGTGGTCCCTCGCATCAATTGCGATTCTATCTTACACCATTTGAAGTATAATGTACACTTGGGCCTCAAGCGCACCCGATGCGGCGGCAAGCGTCTCCACGAGTCGCCACCACAGTGCAAGATTGGTGGAGCAGCGCCCATCAGGAATTCGACGAGATTGGGGCCACAACCAATTTCAAAAGGACTACACGTCAAGCCTGATTGAGTGCCTCGTTCGAATCAAGGAGACGGTCAATATACGGTCAATATACGGTCAATATACGGTCAATATACGGTCAATATACAAAGGCTCCCATTCGGCGTAAAGTCCTGGGATTGCGCCCAGGGCGGAGCGGGTCCAGACTCTCTGGTTTCCCCCATCACGGCATCGATGCAAGTCGGCGGCGATTCGGTTACTCACCAGAACTCCGTTCCCGGCGAGTTCTCCTTAGCAATTCCGCCCAGGGGGGGCATGAAGGGAATCGGACGGCCATCGTCGCATCATCATGACAATCCCGACGTCAAAGGGTGACCGCCATCCAGAATGGATCATCACGTTGAAGCACCTGTCGGGATTCGGCGCCTGCAACAGCCGGTTGTCCGATGAGATACAAGCCGGCACGCGAAATCCGTGGCGGGCCACGAGAAATAGAGGGAAAATTCTCCCCGCCGCGACAACCGGATGAAAGGAATCCGCCATGAATTCAAGAACAAATTTTGGCATTCTCACAACGATCATATTCACGTTCTTCATCGTGGCTTGGACACAAATAAACGCCGCGGAATACAAGAACGGCCCCGATTACGGTCCGCTCCTCCAGGAACTTCCCAAAACAAGGATTTCCTTGGCTGATGGCATAAAGCAAAAGACAGGTGCCACTGAAATCCCAATTTCGGCAAAATTCGAGTTGAAGGGGGGGCGCCTCAAACTCTCCGTGTACACCGCCGAGAAAGGACTTGCCGTCGATGCGGAGCATAATGTTCTCATGGAATATCTCGGAAGCCCGGAGTCAAGTATGTGGAGGCCGGATGTGAAGATTTTCGAGGACTATGCACATATCGCCCGCTCGGCGATGTATCTCACAATATTGCAACGCTCCCCCCATTCACTCTTGGACATGATCCAACGCGGGCTTGAGGATCGACCCGGCACGGTCTTTTCCGTGAAACCCAAGTCCGTGAGGGGCAAACACTATTTCGAACTGTTGGTCGCCCATCAAGGCACCGTGGTCGAGCTTCATTATGATGCCCTAACAGGCGAACTCATCAAGCAATGAGCATCGCTAATTGACGATCAACCCTACCTGGACCATCGGTACGCCACGTTCCCCGCTTCCGGGCGGATCGGTGCGTGGACCAAGGCTCGTGCCCAGCCACGATTCGATGATTTGGAAGCGCAGGCGTTGGAGTGACGTCCTGCGCCGTGTGGCGCTGTGCACGGGGCTCATCGCCGGGCAGGTCATTTCGATGGCTGCTTGGGCCGTGCCGCCCCTGAAGACCGCCGACGTACCCACCGCCGGCCCCGGTGTGGTCGAGGTCTTCGCGGGAGCCCAGTACCAGGACACGGGCGCCATCGAGCGCGAGCTGCCCTTTGTTGAACTCGTGTATGGCCTCAACGCCTGGCAGGAGATCACGATCGAGGCCCCCTACCTGATCGTCAGTGAGCCCGGAGAGCCGACCCGGAGCGGGGTGGGCGACGCCGTGGTCGGCACCAAGATTCTCCTCGCTCCACTCGACCCCGGCCGGTTGGGCGCCGCCGTTTCCTTCGAGCTCAAATTGGCCAACGGAGACCGGGCGCGCGGGTTGGGCAGCGGTGCCGAGAAACTGGACATCCGGCTGAGGTTGGAGCGGCAGTGGGCGTGGTTCACCGGCATTTGGAACCTGGGCTACACTTTCGTCGGCGAGCCGGAGGTTGCCGGCGAACGCCAGGCGCGCGACGATGTCCTGTTCGGTGCGTTCGCCCAGGAGTATCGCGTGGCCGAAGAGACCTCGCTGCTTTCCGAGGTGTTCGCCGAGACCAGTGAAGAGCCCGCGGGGCCCAGGCGCTTGGCCGCCAATGTGGGCTTCAAGCATGACATCGGGCCCGGGTGGCAAGCGCATGCGGCCATAGGCAAGAGCCTCCGCGCCGGAAATGAGGGCGGACCGCGGCTGCGCATCTACATCGGTGTCAAATACGAGACCCCCCTATGACGCGCGGCTCAACGGTAGGCGCACTGGGTGGCCGACCCGGCACGCCCTGGATCTCTGTTAAACGATGGCTGATGGTTACTCCCGGTTCCGGTTTTTGGGTCTGGCGCGCTACCCGGCCCGGCTCGGGACAGACGGAATCAAGGGGCCGACACTCCATTTTTCACCGGTTGGCGCCATGCGATCGGCACCATAAACGATCCCGGAAGGAGGAAGAAAGTGGCGAACGTAAGAGCGAAAATCGATTCGGGGTTCGAGACCTTCGGCCATCTGATCTATCGAAACCGGTTCAAGACCCTGGTGCTGATGCTGATTTTGATGGGCGGCGTTCTTTCCCAGCTTCCCAAGCTCGGCTTCGACTCCACCAACGAGAGCTACTTTCACGAAGACGATCCCACTCTTAGTGACTACGATGCGTTCCGGGATCAATTCGGCCGCCAGGATACGGTTGTCGTCGCCCTGACCCCGCCGGATGTGTTCGACCGAGACTTTCTGCAAAAGCTGACGCGGTTTCACGACACGCTGGAGGCGGAGGTGCCCTACGTGAAAGAAGTCACCAGCTTGATCAACGTGCGGTATACCCACGGTGAAGGCGACGTGCTGATCGTCGAGGATCTGCTGGAGGAGATTCCGCAAACCGCCGACGGGTTGGCAGACTTGAAGCAACGCGTGCTCTCCTCCACCCTCTATCCCGATTATCTGATCTCGGAGGATGGCCGGCTCACCATCGTGATCGTCGAGACCCTCGCCTATTCGCCCCGCGAGGAGGAAGACGAGGTGCTCGCCGGTTTCGAGGAAACCGCCCAGCCGGAAGGGGCGGACGCGGCTGAGAAGCCGATACCCCTGACGCCCGAGGAGAACGCCGAGGTCGTGCGGGCCGTGGAAAAAGTGCTGGCCGACTTCGATGGGCCCGATTTCCCGACGCACATGACCGGGGGCGCGGTCTTCAGTGAATTCTTCCGCACCACGATGGGCCAGGATATCGTCAGGTTCATGGGCCTGGCGTTTCTGGCGATCGCCGTTCTGCTGATCGTGCTGTTCCGCCGCTTTTCCGGCGTGGTGCTGCCCCTGCTGGTGGTGATTCTGAGCCTGCTCACCACCGTGGCGCTGATGGCCGCGGCTGGAATCCTGTTCACCCTGCCCACGCTGATCCTGCCCCGCTTTCTGATGGCGGTGGGGGTAGCCACGTCGGTGCATCTTCTGGTCATCTTCTTCCGCCATTACCGGCAGCACGGCGACAAGGAGGGCGCGATCGCTCATGCCCTGGGACATTCCGGACTGCCCATCGTCATGACCGGCGCGACCACTGCCGCGGGGATGTTCTCCTTCGCCACATCGGAGATGGCGCCGGTGGCGCACCTGGGGATCTTCGCCGGGATCGGGATGATCATCGTGCTGGTCTACACCCTGGTGTTCCTGCCGTCCCTGCTGGCCATTTGGCCCCTCAGGCGCGACGCACGGTTCGGCGGAAAGCGCTACTGGGAGGGATTCGACCGCCTGCTGGTCGCCATCGCCGACCTGGCCACGGGCCGCCCGTGGAGCGTGGTCATCGTGAGCGGGGTGATCGTGATGCTGGCCCTCGCCGGGTTGTTCCGGCTCCACTTCTCGCAAAATTTCCTCAAGTGGCTTCCCCCCGATCTGGACCTGCGGGTAAGCACCGAACTGATCGGCGAAGCCCTCAACGGAATGGACCAACTGGAAATCATCATCGACACGGGGCGGGAAAATGGGCTCTACGAGCCAGCGGTGATGAACCACATCGAAGAACTGGCCAGATTCGCGGAGAATTACGAGAACGAGGCGGGCGTCCGGTTCGTGGGAAAGACCCGTTCGGTCGGCAACATTTTGAAGGAGACCCATCAGGCGCTCAACGGAAACCAGCCGGAATACTACTCCATTCCCCAGGAGCGGCCGCTCATCGCCCAGGAACTCCTGCTGTTCGAGAACAGCGGCAGCGACGATCTAGAAAAATCCGTGGACACCCTTTTCAGCAAGGCGCGATTGACCGTGACCGTGCCCAACGACGACGGCGCCGTTTACGTGAAATTCGTGGATAAGATCAAAACGGAGGCCGAGCGCATTTTCCAAGGCAGCGCCGACGTGACGGTGACCGGCACCCTGAACCTGTTCACTCAGATGATCCACACGATGTCGCGCAGCATGGCCAAATCTTATGTCGTCGCGTCAGTCGTGATCACCTTGTTGATGATTCTGCTGTTGGGCAGCATCAGGCTGGGGCTGCTCAGCATGGTGGTCAACTTCACGCCCATCCTGGTGACCATGGGCCTGGTGATGTGGGTGGCGGGCATCCAACTGGACATTTCGGCCCTGCTGCTGGGCAGCATCGCCCTCGGTCTGGCCGTCGACGATACCATCCACTTCTTCCACAATTTCCGCCGTTACTATGGTCAAAGCGGCAACGCACAGGAAGCCGTGCGCCAGACCCTGCTCACCGCCGGACGGGCCATGCTGTTCACCACCCTGGTCTTGGTGACGGGCTTCTGGCTGTTCATGCTCTCGACCCTGAAGAACAATTTCAATTTCGGCTTTCTCACCGGCACGACCCTGATCTTCGCGCTAGCGGCCGATTTCCTCCTCGCACCGGCCCTGCTGACCCTGGTCACCCGCACCCGCTACGGCCGATCCCTCGCCGAACGGTGGAGCCAGGCGTGACCGGACTTTCAAGTACAAGAAAAGGGCGAACATGGAACGTGTCGAAAGCGCATCCGTTCTGTCGCCGGCCACCACGGGCGATCAGCTGCCGAGACGCCCGAAACGACATGTCACATCGATTTTAGAATCCGTATTCCAACCGAACCGCAAAGAGTTGCTCGTCCTTGTCGGCGACGCCGGAATCGTTTTCGCCGTCCGCGGCATAGCTGGCAACCATCAGCAATCCAGTTACGTTGTGGACCAACGGAATCACCGCCTGGAAATCGATCTCGCTGCCGTATGCCTGGCTTTTGGTTTCCTGATCAAACCGGTGGACGCGGGCGATCCAGCTCAATTCGCCCGTCTTGCCTTTGACCAGGACGTAGACCTCCTTCAGTCCCCGCTCGAGCCGCCCCCCATTGGTGGCCCCGAACTGATCCGACCAGCCGTTGAACTTGTGGGCAGTGCTGAACAGCGTGTCGAAGGCACGGGTGTCCCCGCTGCGGCCCGAGATTTCCGTGTAGCCTCCTCCGGCTTGGAGCCCGGCCATCTTGGCGGCGGCGAACCCGTTGAGCATGGTCCCGCCAGCGTTGGAATTCCCGGCATAGCCGGTCTGAAGGTTGTAGTCCAGAAACCATTGCCACGACGCCAGATCACCCTCGACCCGTGCTCCATAGGTGGCCTTGTCCCGCTCAGGGGCTGAGTTGTTCGGGGCTGGGTCGTCCGGGGCATCGAGCAAATAGCCGTGCAAGCGCAGCGAGTGGGATTCGATGCCACTATAATCGCCCTGCAAAATCAACAGGTGATTCAGTTCGGTGAGGTCGTTGCGTACTGTCCGCACTCGGAAGATATCGCCCAAGGTGAAGGCCCAATCGGCAAAGGATCGGCCGGTCAAGGTGATCGCATCGAAG
Organism: SAR324 cluster bacterium; assembly: GCA_022574555.1. Taxonomy (GTDB): domain Bacteria; phylum SAR324; class SAR324; order SAR324; family JACQKK01; genus JACZRV01. The sequence continues at coordinate 9,135 of JACZRV010000043.1, read as the reverse complement.
GATTGTGCGTGCTGGCGCCAATCGGCATTGGAAAACAGGCGGCCGTCCTCGAGCACCAGCTCCTGCCGACCGGCCCGGATTTTCATATCGGCAAATCCGGAATACTCGACAAAAGCTTGGTGAACCGACGTGCCTTCCGGATCGGCAATGGGGTCGAAATCGCTGTCTTCGGGTGCGTACCGGTCGATGGCAGCCGACACGTCCTGAAACTGCAGGAAAACCGACGACTCCCAGAATTCGCCGGTACGATATCCCAGCCGGGTGCGCAGATTGAGCGCCGTGGCGGCATCGGTATCGTTGTCCGCCAAGTCGGAACGCTCCAGGCTCAACCGTAGCTGCAACGACGGGGTACCGTTCTGGATCGCCTCGGACAGAGTCTGGGCTTGGATGGGCAGTTGGTGGACGATCAGGACTAATATGGCCAAACACGCAGACTTAAATCTCATCGTATCCACCGAATCGAATTCCAATAATAACAGGAACGGGTTCCGCCCTGTCGGGCCTCTCGATCGCATTCGGATCCCCAAACACGGCATCGAGGAGAATTATCATCAAAATGCAAAGGGTTCGGCAACTTTCCGATGTCATTAAATCATCACCAAACGCGAAGCTCAAACGCATCGCATCACGCGTACCGATTGCACCTCCGTCACCCTATCCCCGTCGGCGCTCCCCGTGAATTGGCCCTGCCCGCCATATGACCGCGTACCCTCCCTGGGGCATTGTGTGCTAAAGTTTGTTGTGGCCAGACCAATCTCGGCTACCATTGGGTTTGGGTCGAAACAACGCTCGTGTCCCCGAGAGCAGTCCACATTTCAGGGTCGTTTACAGCAGCACAGTCATCTACTGCCACCGGCCAACGACAGGCCGTCCATCCGTAGAAAATTTCGCAGAGCAAACGACGTGATCGGCAATCCCAAGCCTGCCCCCGTTCTTGACGATAGCGGGTTCCATCCGGCCGTGGGCGCTTGGTTTTCGCGCACGTTCGGAGCTCCCACGGAGCCCCAGGCGCTGGGTTGGCCGGCAATCGCCGCGGGCCGTCACACCCTGATCGCGGCCCCGACCGGATCGGGAAAAACCCTGGCAGCGTTCCTCTTCGCCATCGACAGCCTGGTGCGGCAAGGACTGGCCGGCACCCTGGCCGAATCCACGCAGGTGCTCTACATCTCCCCGCTCAAGGCCCTGAGCAACGACATTGAACGCAACCTGGCCCTGCCCTTGGCCGGCATCCGCAAGGAGCTTACAGCGATGGGCCTCGCTCCGCCCGAAATCCGCACGTTCGTGCGCACGGGAGATACCAAAGCGGCCTCGCGCAGCGCCATGCTGCGCCATCCGCCCCACATTTTCGTCACCACGCCGGAATCGCTTTTCATCATGCTCACCAGCGAGGGGGGCCGTGGCTTGCTGCGCAATGTACGCACCGTGATCGTGGACGAGATTCATGCCCTGGTGGGGGACAAGCGGGGCAGCCATCTCGCGCTTTCCCTGGAGCGGCTGGAGCACCTGGTGGGCCAGAGTCCTTCCCAGACCTCACTGATCTCCGAACCCGCAAGGCGCAACGGCCTGCAGCGCGGTGCCTTCCAACGGATAGGGCTCTCGGCCACACAGAAGCCTATCGAGGAGGTGGCGCGCTATTTGGTAGGCAGCGGCGCACTAAATGCCGCAGGCGATCCCGACTGCACCATCGTCGATACGGGGCACCTGCGGGAGATGGACCTGGCTATCGAACTGCCCCGTTCGCCCCTGGAGACCGTCATGGCCCTGGAGGTGTGGAACGAGATCTATCAGCGCATCACCGAGCTGATCCGCGAGCACCACACCACGCTGATCTTTGTCAACACGCGCCGTCTGGCCGAACGGGTGGCCCACAATCTCGGCGAACGGCTGGGAGACGATCAGGTGACAGCCCACCACGGCAGCCTGGCCCGCGAACAACGCCTGGACGCCGAGCAGCGGCTCAAGTCGGGCAACCTGAAGGCCTTGGTGGCTACGGCTTCCCTGGAACTGGGCATCGATATCGGCTCGGTGGATTTGGTGTGTCAGCTCGGCTCCACCCGATCCATCGCCACTTTCCTGCAACGGGTGGGGCGCTCCGGGCACAGCATCACGGGCACCCCCAAGGGCCGCATCTTCCCCCTGAGCCGTGACGAACTGGTGGAATGCGCCGCCTTGCTCGACGCTTTTCGCCGAGGCGACCTGGACCGGCTCTGCATCCCAGAGAAGCCCCTGGACATCCTCGCCCAGCAGATTGTCGCCGCCACGGCCAGTGATGATTGGCCGGAAGCGGATCTGCTCGCACTGTTTCGCCGCGCCTATCCTTACCGGGATTTGACCGAGGCGGAGTTCGACGCGGTCGTGACCATGCTCGCCGATGGCTTCGCCACGCAGCGCGGGCGGCGGGGCGCGCTGATTCACCGGGACGCGGTGAACGGCCGCATCAGGGGCCGCAAGGGCGCGCGGCTGGCCGCTATCACTTCGGGCGGAGCCATTCCCGATACCGCCGACTACCGGGTGATCCTCGAGCCGGCGGGCACGTTCATCGGCACGCTCAACGAGGACTTCGCCATCGAATCCATGGCCGGCGATATCTTCCTGCTGGGGAACAGTTCGTGGCGCATCCTTCGCGTGGAACCGGGCAAGGTGCGGGTGGAGGATGCCCGAGGTTTGCCCCCGACGATTCCCTTCTGGCTGGGCGAGGCGCCCGGGCGTACTCGCGAGCTTTCGGAGGGAGTCTCCCGGCTTCGGGAAGGTGTGGCCGAACGATTGCGTGGGGCACCGCCACCACCTGCGCCTCGTCTCGAATCGCCTGCCCCTGCGCCGGTGGGCGAAACGATACCGTTCGTGGTGGACGGCGGGGAGTCCCTGAATTCCGCGATTCCTGCGGCGACGGATCCGCACATTCACCGCGACCCTGCCGAACCCGATCACCCGCTGGACGGTGCGGCCAAACCGCGTACGGCTCCGCCCTGGGCAGGAAAATCCCTCGATTGGCTGACCGGAGAGGTGGGCCTGACAGGGGAAGCGGCTCTGCAGATAGCGGAATACCTCGCCGCCGCCAAGGGGGCATTGGGGGAGATGCCCACCCAGACCACCCTCGTCGCCGAGCGATTCTTCGACGAGGCGGGCGGCATGCAACTCATCATCCACGCGCCCTTCGGCAGCCGCCACAATCGGGCCTGGGGCCTGGCCTTGCGCAAACGCTTCTGCCGCAAGTTCAACTTCGAATTACAGGCCGCGGCCACCGAGGATGCAATCGTGCTCTCCCTGGGCCCCACCCACAGCTTTCCGCTGATGGAGGTCTTCTCCTACCTCAAATCGGCCACGGTGCGCGATCTGCTGGTGCAGGCCGTTTTGGACGCGCCCCTGTTCGCGACGCGTTGGCGCTGGAACGCTGCCCGCTCCCTGGCCGTGCTGCGCTGGCGCGGCGGGCGCAAGGTGCCGCCCCAGATCCAGCGGATCGAGGCGGAAAATCTGCTGGCGGTGGTCTTTCCGGATCAACTCGCCTGCCTGGAAAACGTGGCGGGCATGCGGGAGATCCCCGATCATCCCCTGGTCAATCAGACCATCGGCGATTGCCTGAATGAGGCCATGGACATCGAATCGCTGGAATCGCTGCTGGCTGCCATCGAACGGGGAGAGGTGAGGCTGGTGGCCCGCGATCTTTCCGAACCTTCGCCCCTGGCTCAAGAAATCCTCAATGCGCGGGCTTATGCCTTCCTGGATGATGCGCCATTGGAGGAACGGCGAACTCAGGCGGTGGCCAGCCGTCGTTGGCTTGACCCCGAGAGCGCGGATGACATTGGTGCGCTCGATGCCGCGGCGGTGGATCGCGTGCGTGAGGAAGCCTGGCCCCAGGCCGGCTCCGCCGACGAGCTGCACGATGCATTGGTGCTGCTGGGGTTTCTCACTGAGGCCGAGGGCCGGCAGGGCAATAGGGTGCATGTGGAATTTCCCGCCGGCAGCAAAAACCGGGCGACAACGGGTGGGTGGGCCCCTCTCTTGGCCGAATTGGCGGCCGACCGGCGCGCCGCGGTAATGGCAAGTACCAGCGAACGTCCGGCTTACTGGGTGGCCGCCGAGAGGCTGACTCACCTTCGCGCGCTCTACCCCGATGCGGTCTTCGATCCGCCCATCGATCCGCCGGAGAAGGGTGCTGATAAGATCTGGGCCCGGGATGAAGCCCTGGTGGAGATGCTGCGGGGACGCCTGGAGGGATCGGGTCCCATCACCGAAGGCGCCCTGGCCGCCGATCTGGGTTTGCCCCATCATACGATCCAGGCGGGGCTGGCCGCGCTCGAGGCGGACGGATTTGCCATGCGGGGCAGATTTACCCCCGGCATCGGGCAGACGGAATGGTGCGACCGGCGTCTGTTGGCCCGCATCCACCGGTACACCCTGAACCGCCTGCGCCAGGAGATCGAGCCGGTGAGCGGCGCCGTATTCATGCGCTTTCTCTTTCGCTGGCAGTGGGTGGAAGCCGAACAGCAACGCGCCGGGGCGGATGGACTCGCCGGGTTGCTGGAGCAACTGGAGGGATTCGAGGCGCCGGCGGCTGCGTGGGAATCGGAGATTCTGCCCGCCCGCATGGGCCACTACGACCCGATCTGGCTGGATGGCCTTTGCCTTTCGGGCCGGTACGTGTGGGCGCGCCGCACGCCCCCGGCCACGGCAAAAGCCGGTCGCACCTGGGGTCCGGTCAAGGCCACGCCCTTGAGCCTGGTCGGCCGCAAGAATCTCGCCTACTGGAACGAGGCCACCTCGCGGGCCGTGCCGGAAGGGGCCGCCGGGAGGGTACTCAGCGCCCAGGCTCGACAGGCTTACGACTTCCTGGCCACGGCCGGAGCCTCCTTTTTCGACGATTTGGCGGAGGGCACCGGTCTCCTGCCCACTCAGGTGGAAGTGGCGTTGGGTGAGCTGGTGGCATGGGGCCGGGTCACGTCGGACAGTTTCCACGGTCTTCGTGCCCTGCTCACGCCATCGGGCAAACGACCCCCGATCCGGGCCGGCCGAACGGGGAGCCGCAAGAACAACCGCCGGAGTGGATCGGCAGCTTTTCTGGGCATGGCCCAGGCGGGACGCTGGTCCCTGCTGCGAGACCCGCCGGACGGCAATTCGCACCGAGACCAATCACACCAAGACCAATCGCACCGAGACAATTCGCACCGAGACGATTCACACCAAGACCAATCGCACCGAGACGATTCGCGCCGAGCGGCCGAACTGTTCGCCCATGAAGCGACGGAGGCCGTGGCCCGCACCCTGCTGCGCCGCTACGGCGTGCTGTTCCGCCGCTTGCTGGATCGGGAGGGCAGCTTGCCCCCTTGGCGTGACCTGCTGCGAGTGCTGCGGCGGCTGGAGGCCCGCGGCGAAATCCGTGGAGGACGCTTCGTCGCCGGCTTCACGGGCGAACAATTCGCCCTACCCGAAGCATTGACCATGCTGAGGGACGCCCGCCGCAAGCCACCCAGCGATGAATGGATTTCCCTCAGCGCCGCCGACCCGCTCAACCTGCTGGGTATCGTGACTCCCGGCAGCCGCGTGCCCGCGCTGGCCACCAACCGCATCCTGTTCAAAAACGGGGAACCCATCGCGGTAAAGGAAGGTGGCCACGAGCGATTCCTGACCGATTTCGAGCCGGAGGCCCAGTGGGAAGTTTCTCAGGCACTGAAACGCCGCAAGCCGCCCCCCATTCTGCGGCAATACCTGGGCGTTCGGGGCTAGCCTCAGGCGCGCCCTTGGCGGCCGCAGGGGCCGCATAAACCCAATTGCTCAGATGCGGAGCTTGGGGTCCAGCACGTCTCTCAGGGCGTCGCCGAAAAGGTTGAAGGCCATCACGGACACCGTGATGGCCAAGCCGGGAAAGATGGCCATCCAGGGGGCGCTCTCGGCATACTGCTCGGCGCCGCCTTGCAGCATCAGGCCCCATGCGGCCACCGGTTCCTGCACGCCCAGCCCCAGGAAGGAAAGAGACGCTTCCAAGAGGATCGCCTGCCCCATGAATGCCGTGAGCATGATCAGGTAGGGCGCGATGACGTTGGGCAGCATGTGCCGCAGGATGATGCGCCCGTGACCAAAGCCCAGGGCTCGCGCGGCATCGATATACGGCAATTCGCGGATCGCCAGCGCTGAGGATCGCACCACACGGGCGCAGCGGGGCACCATGGGGATGGTGATGGCCAGGGTCACGTTGAGGGTTCCGGTGCCGAATATGGAGACGATGGTCAACGCCAGAATGATCAGGGGGAAGGCCATGAATATATCGAGCAGCCGCTGAACCACCATATCGATCGTGCCGCCGAAATAGGCGCTGGCCACGCCGATCACCAGACCCAGGGTGGCGCCCAGCAAGGAAGCCACCAGCCCAACGGTCAAGGCGGTGCGCGAGCCGTGGATGATGCGCGAGAGGAGGTCACGGCCGAAGGGATCGGTACCCATCCAGTGTTCCCAACTGGGCGGCGCCATGATCAACGTGTAGTCGGTTTCCAGAAAATCGAAAGGCGCAATCCAGTCGGCCAGCAGGGCGGTCAGCGCCATCAGTATGACGACCAGCAGACCGGCGGCTCCCAAAGGCTGATAGCGGGCAAAGCGCGAGAGCGCGGTCACCCATGCGGCTGCGTCAACCGATTTACTTTGCGGCGTCAGGATTTCTTCGGGCGTCATCGCGGGCAAAAATCGGGTTTAATCCAGCCGAATTCGGGGGTCCAGCCAAACGTAGAGCAGGTCCACGAAGAAGTTGGTGAGTATGAATACCGTGGCGACGAGCATCACCAACGCCTGCACCAAGGTATAATCGTGGTTCTCCACACCCCTGACGAAGAGCATTCCCAATCCGTTGAGGTTGAACACTTGCTCGGTGACCACCAGCCCGCCCAGCAGGAAGGCGAATTCCAATCCGATCACGGTCACTACCGGTAGCATGGCGTTCTTCAGGGCGTGGCGCATCAGGATACTTTTTTCCATCAGACCCTTGGCGCGGGCCGTGCGGATGTAATCCTCCCGCATCACCTCCAGCACGGCGGAGCGGGTCATGCGCATGGCCACCGCCGAATACCGGTAGCCGGTGGCCATGGCGGGCCAGATGAGTTGCGAAAGGTTTTGTATGGGGTCGACCCAGATGGGAACGAAGTGAATGGGGGGCATCCAGTCGAACTGGATCAGTAGAAAGAGAATGATCAGGATGCCCAGCCAGAAGGACGGCGTGGCCAGCCCGGCGATGGCGAAAAGCCGCACGCCGTAATCGATCCACGTGCCCTGCTTTACGGCCGCGATAGCGCCCAAGGGGATGGCCAGCATCGTGGCCAGCAGAGTGGACATGACGGCGATCTGCAACGAGAGATGAAAGCGCAACCCGATTTCATAGGAAATGGGGCGGCCGGTCCACATGGATATGCCGAAGTCGAAACGCGCCAACCCCCCCAGCCATTCGACCAATTGCAGCCATTGGGGGCGGTCCAGCCCCAGCCGCGCCCGCTCGGCTGCCAGCGCTTCCGCGCTCACCACACCCCCTTCCCCCGCCAGCCGCAGCGAAACGATATCGCCCGGGATCAACCGCATGAGGACGAATACCAGCACCGCCACTCCCAGCAGGGTGGGCACCATGAACAGGATGCGGCGGATCAGGTAGCCGGACATGACGTGCCGTCGCTTTCCGGGCTTAATTGAGGATGAATCACGCCTTCACCCAGACCTCGGCCAGGTCCTGATTGAGAGTGTGGCTGGGAATAAAGACTCAAATAATTGCTCAATTAGACCATTTTGAATTTAACTTTCTGTTTCCACTCTGCAATGAACTTATTGACATCCTCCTCAGTACCTATGAACGGTCCATGGTTCCCTATTTTCATTGTCGCAGTGGCAACGGCGAATTCCGCCGCTTTTACGACGTTTTCGGATTTCAATCTTTGAAAAAGGTATCCCGCCATATAGGTGTCGCCGGCCCCCGTCACATCAACGATCTTCTTTGGTGGAATGGCAGGAAATGAAATAATTTTCTTGTTCTTACACACCAGAGATCCCTTTTCTCCTCGTGTAATAATAACCTCTTCTACGCCATATTCAGCGATACTCATCGCTGCAAACGATATATCTTTTTCTTTAACGATGGCTTTCGCTTCGAATTCATCTGCTTTTAAAATACTTACATATTTTAAGATTTCGGCTCGGCCATCCGTTTCTTGGATGACCATCCCATTCTTGATTTTTCGCATAAGACCTTGAATATCCAAAGAGATTTTTCCAATGCGCGATAGGGATCTAACGAATTCAACAGAAAAATCCCTACTCAAAAGTGGCCCGATATGGAATATTTTCGCTTTAACGTCGAAAACATCAGATATTGTGAATGGATCAGCGTGACTCTTTACCTTTTGTTTTCTTGTCTCCATACCAGCGGAATAGATATTTTCAAATTCTGTCGTCCTATCGCTTCCCCTATTAACGATATCGATGTTTTCCTTGACGAATACAGCATCAATATCCTTGTGAACAACCGAAAATCTTGTAATCACTTTTGTCTTCGACCCGAGTCTGCTCAGCGCAACCCCGGTATAGTACGCAACACCTCCCAATAACCGTTGCTCTTTGCCGTTTATTCTAATAAGTTCCTTGGTCACGTGGCCGATTACACATACATCGAACACATTACGCTCCTGAAATAGGAAACAGAAATTTTTGTATCTCTTGTAAAGTCTACTCACTCCTCCTTCACCCAGACCTCGGCCAGGTCCTGATTGAGGTAGTGGCTGGGGCTGATGAGCCAGCCCTGCACCCGGGAGTCGTGGGGAATGATACGATGCCACCACAGGGTGGTGATGTAGAGCACCTGGTCGCCCAGCAGCCGCGTTTCGAACAGCTTGATCAGCGCCTTCTGCTTGACGGGGTCGGTCTCTCGCAGTTGCGCGTCGTAGAGCCGGTCCAGCTCCCGGTCGATGTACTTGCCGTAGTTGGCCGGGCTGCGGTCGTAGGAGATAAACTTGGATATGTCGAGGGTGGGGTTCACCACCGCCTGGCAGTTGAAATCGATGGAGACATCGAATTCGGAGGGGTTCGTTTCCAGGGTGCGGAAGAAGGGCGCCCCCTGTTGCACCCATTGCTCCACGTCCAGTCCGATCTGCCGCCACTGGTCGATCACCCAGG
>JACZRV010000178.1 GCA_022574555.1 SAR324 cluster bacterium | reverse complement strand
GGGATTTTTTTCAAGGGCGTGACAAAACGATAATGATTGAATCAAACGGAAATACTTGAACACCGCTCGAAGATCGTTTGCAACCCTGGAGGTGGGCGAAGACCTCGGCTCCGTGGTGCATGACGTCACGCCCGAGTTGGTGCGGGATTACGCCGAGTCGACCGGCGATACGCACGGCTGGCATACCGGCGGCGATTCTCCCTTCGGCGAAGCCGTGGCCCATCCGGCCCTGGCCACCATTTTTTCCACCCGGCTGCTGGTGCACTCCGGCTACGAGCACTCCAGCGGGGGTATCCACGCCAAGCAGGAATACGAGTTCCTGGCTCCGATGCGCATCGGGGCCAGGGTCACCACCAGGGGCACGGTGACGGAGAAGTACATCCGCAACGGCCGCAATTACATCGTCTACGAGACCTGCTCGGTCGATGAACTCGGTGTGGATCTGGCCCGCTGCGTCGTGACCATCATCGTTCCCGATTGAAAAGGAGCCAGACCATGGATGCGCCCAGCTTTCCCGCCATTCGCCGCCCCATCACCACCGAAATGGTCCGGCTTTACTGCAAGGTAAACGGCGACAGCAACATGATTCACTATGACGACGAGACGGCCCGGGCCGCCGGATTTCCGGGTGCCATCGTACACGGCGCCATTACCGCCGCGGTGATCAGCGAGGCCTGCCGCGAGCATTTCGGGCCGTCGTGGATCGACCGCGGGCGGCTGGCCGTCAAATTCGTCAAGCCCCTGCTGGTCGGCGAAAACATCTCCACCCACGGGCGCCTCACCGGGGAAGAGGCCGATGGCGGCGTGCGCAGGGAAACCTGGGAAGTCTGGTGCCAGAACGAGGCCGGCGAGCGGGTGCTGGTGGGCGAAGCCCGGGGCGTGATCTCCGGTTAATCGTGTCTCGAACGAGATAACCACACACACAATGCGGGGGAACCAGTCCCCCCGCGCCCCCCTTATCATTTCAGCCCATGAAAAAACTGGCCATCGGTAAACTGGAAGGAAAATCGGCCATCGTCACCGGCTCGGGCCGGGGCATCGGGCGGGAGATTGCCCGCATGCTGGCCCGGGAGGGGGCGCGGGTGGTGGTCAACGACCTGGACGCCGAGCCGGCCAACGAAACCGTGAGCGCCCTGGAGGCCGAAGGGGCGGAAGCGGTGGCCTGTGTGGGCGATGTGGCCGCGCCGGACTTCGGCGAGCGCATTGTGGCACAAGCCCTGGATTCGTTCGGGGGCCTGGACATCATCGTCAACAACGCCGGCTACATCTGGAACACGACCATCCAGAAGAACACCGACGAGCAGTGGTACGCCATGATGGACGTCCACGCCACGGCCCCATTCCGCATCCTGCGCGCCGCCGCTCCGTTCATCCGCGAGGCCGCCAAGCGGGAACGGGCCGAAGGGAGGCGCGTGATGCGCAAGGTGGTCAACATCTCCTCCATCTCGGGCACCATGGGCGCCGCCACGCAGATCAGCTATGCGGCGGCCAAGGCCGCCCAGATCGGAATCACCCTCACCCTGGCCAAGGAATGGGGCCGCTACAACGTCAACGTGAACGCGGTGGCCTTCGGCTCCATTGCCACCCGGCTGACTCAGGTCTGGACATCGGAGAAGGCCACCGTTAACATCGCCGGTAAAACCTTGGCCGTGGGCCACTCCGCTGAATCGATGGACGAGTTGAGCCATCTGACCCCCCTGGGCAGACAGGGCAGCCAGGAAGAGGCGGCGGGCGCGGTCTACCTGCTGTGCTTGCCCGAATCGGATTACATCAGCGGTCACGTCCTGGTCTGCAGCGGGGGACTGAATATGTGACCGCCCGCCGCCCATCTGTCTATAGCCCATCTGTTTATCTGAAAGACCATTGTCTATCTGAAAGACCGCCGTCAAACTGAAAGATGACCCCATGCAGCCGAACCTCGATCCCAAGCATCCCGGCAACGTGGCCGATCCCTACCCGCTCTACGCGTGGCTGAGGGAAAACGACCCGGTTCACTGGAGCGAGAGCTTTCGCGGGTGGATCATCACCCGCTACGAGGACGTCAATCAGATCCTGCTGAACCCGGCACGGTTTTCATCGGACCGCTTCCGCAAGCTGGCCGAGGAATTCGCCAGCCGCCGTCCGGCGGTGCAGGCGGTGACCAACGTGATGCGGGAATGGTTCATCTTCAACGATCCCCCGGACCACACCCGCATGCGCAGGCTGCTGCGCGACACTTTCACGCCCCATGTCCTCAGACGGATGGAACCCCGCATCCAGGAGGTCATCGACGGGCTCCTGGACCAAGCCGCCGGGCGGGAAGAGATGGACTTCATCCGGGATTTCGCCTTTCCGCTGCCCGCCACCGTGATCGCCGTGATCCTGGGTTCCCCGGTGGAAGACATCGACGACCTGAAACGCTGGTCGGATCAGATCACTGCCTTCGTAGGCGCTTCACAGGACGAAGCGGACAATATGGAGGAGGCCAAGGCCGGGCTGGAAAACATGGTCGAATATTTTCGCGGCATCATCAAGGCCCGCAGGGCCAAGCCGCGGGACGATCTGATCAGCCTCATGCTGGCGGCCGACGATGACGGCGCCGTGCTCAGCGACGACGATGTCGCGTTCAATTGCCCCCTGCTGGTCGTCGCCGGCCACGAGACGACGGCCAATCTCCTGGGCAACGGGCTCTACCATCTGCTGCGCAATCCCGGTCAATACCGCATATTGAGGGATAACCCCGATCTCGTGCCGCGTGCCGTGGAGGAATTTCTGCGATTCGACGGTCCGGTGCCCGGCGTGGTGCGCATCGCGGCGGAGGAACTGGAAATGCACGGGCGCAAGATCAGGCGCGGAGAGATGATGTTCGTTTTCATGAACTCGGCCAATCGCGACCCGGCGCAGTTTCCCGACCCCGACGTGTTGGATATCACGCGCGAATCCAACCGCCACCTCTCCTTCGGCTACGGCATCCATTTCTGCTTGGGCGCGCCCTTGGCCCGGCTCGAGGCTCGCCTGGCCATCTCCACCTTGATGACCCGTTTCGGCGGCCTGACCCTGCTGAACGAAAGTCCCGAGTGGATTCCACAAATTTTTCTGCGCGGTCTGAAGTCGCTCCCCATCGCCCTCCACCCCCTCGCCCCCGCCCTGGCCGTGGCCAAATAACTTGCGGCGGGTCGGCGGCCTACCGCCGGCGAAATACGTTTTCCGTGCCTGATTCGTCGGTCAAGGACGTGTCACCGATTCGAGCCACCTGATATTTTTGTTCGTATTCGCCGCCATATTTAGGTTGACACGATAAGTGGCTGCGTGGTTTCCTGACATCCGCCAAGGTGATCTTGCGATGGCTCCGGTTTCACGTTCGTATGAGAGGGAATCATGCTCCAGGGATACCCAGTCTTTTCCGCAACGCCGCACCGCCGATCCAACACGGTAAATGCAAACACATAAAATCAAACTCCGAGGGGTCTTTCCTTTTCCGTCCCATCCTGCTGGCGTCCGGCTTGGCCGCGCTCCTGGTCCTCGCGGGCTGCGGTGGCGGCGGCGGAGGGGGCGGCGGCGGCGGCGCTGGCGAGGGATTCTCCACCATCACCAATGAGGTGGTGCTCGAGGCGGAGGATGAAAACTGCCCCACGGGTGGTTCCGCCTTTGACGTGGGCATTGACGCCAACGGCAACGGTGTCCTGGACGAAGACGAAGTCACCGAAACCGTGTACGTCTGCAACGGCGAGGATGGCCAGGTCAGCTTGATTTTCATCTCCGGCGAGCCGGCGGGCGATAACTGCGCCTACGGCGGCGAGCGGGTAGATGCGGGCCTGGATGACAACGGCGATGGCGTCCTCGATGCGGATGAAATCGACACCACCACCTACGTCTGCGACGGCGACCCCGGCACCGACGGCGCACCCGGCAACGCAGCTCCGGTGGCCGATGCGGGCATTGACCAACAGATCATCACCGGTCAGGCGGTCACGTTGAATGGCTCCGCCAGCACCGACGCCGACGGCGATGCCCTTACCTATGCGTGGTCTTTCCTCTCCTCTCCAGGGCCAAGCCCCAGCCTTTCCGGCGCCGACACCGCCGCCGCTGGCTTCACGCCGGCCGTGGACGGCGAGTACGTGCTGCAGTTGATCGTCGATGACGGCACCGCCGGCAGCCCAGGGGATACCGTGACCATCACCGCCAATTCCATCCCTGTGGCCCATGCGGGGCCGGACCAGAACGTGGCCAGCAGCGCCACGGTCACCCTGGACGGCTCCGCCAGCACCGATCCCGATCCGAGCGGTGGGCTGTCCTACACCTGGACGCAGACCGCCGGCAACCCAGTCACCCTTTCCGACGCCGGGGCGGTCATGCCCACCTTCGTGGCGGGCGATCGCGCGCAGCCCTATACCTTCAATCTGGTGGTGAGCGACGGCGACGCCAACAGCAGCACCGATGGCGTCGACATCACGGTGGTCAACGCCCCGCCGGCCATCAGCGGCACGCCCACGGGCACGAGCCAAGGCAAGACCTACAGCTACACCTTCACCTCCGGCGACGCGGATGCCGGCGATACCCTGTTCTTCAGCGATACCGGCGTCACACCGCTACCCGCCTGGGTGGCTCTCAACGCCGCGACGGGCGAACTGACCGGCTTCCCCCAGGCGGCTGATATCCTCGTGACGGTCAACCACCAGGTGACCGTTACCGACGGAGCCGCCTCGGATACGGTGGAATTCAGCCTCACCGTGTCCGACGACCTCATCGCTCCCACCCTGGACGTGGACTGGGCCGTTTCGGATGCGACCGCGCCCAGCGAGACCACCTGGACCGGCCAGGCGAGCCTCGACGAGTCGGGTAACGGCTATTGCATGGCCGTGGACCCGGGCACTACTGCGCCCTCCGTGGTCCAGATGATCGCGGATACCGACCCGGGAAGCAGGGCCGGAATCAGCGGCACGGTCGTCATGGGCGATCCCGCCGTTACCTATGACTGCCAGGTGACGGATCTTGAGGAATCGGTGGCCTACGACTTCTACTTCGCGGCGCAGGACGACGCGGGCAACTCCGTGGCTTCGGTTGTCGCGGTCACCGCCGCCACCACCGTCAGCCTGGCCCCCGTGACGGACGTGGCCTGGAGCTTCTTCAGCAGGGATTCCGTCTCGATCACCGGCGAGGCGAGCCTCCACGAGGCGGGCACCGGCTACTGCGTCGCGGTCACCAACGACGCGGTACTCCCCATATCGACCGCGGTCAGGGACGGCAGCGATGTCAACAATCAGGGCACGCCGGGAACGGTCACCATGTCCAACCCCGCGCTGAATTACGACTGTACGGTGACCGGCCTCGCGCCGGCCACCGGCTACGACGTCTATTTCGTGGCGGAGGACAGCCTGGGCAACCTGCAAGCCTCGGTTGCCAAGCTGGATATTCTCACCAAGGCCCTGGCGGGGATCGTGCTGGTGCAGAGCGGCGGATCTACCAACGTCACCGAAATGGGCGCCACGGACAGCTTTACCCTTGAGCTGACCAGCCAGCCCGAGGGCGACGTGACCATCGCGGTCACCAGTTCCGATGCGGCCGCCGGCGTGGTGCTGACGGACGCGGACCAGACCGGCCAGGCGGTGATCGACCTGACCTTCAACAGCGGCGACTGGAACGCCCCCCGCACGGTGACCGTGACCGCGGCGGACGACCCGGCCTTCGAGGGAGACCATGACGCGAGCCTCACCTTCTCCGTGGCCCTGTCGGGCGACGCCGAGTACACCGCCCTGAACCTGTCCGCCATTTCGCTCATCGTCAATATCATCGATGACGACACCTACCCCGACGTCACCGCCGCCGCCGCCGCGCCGGGGGACGGCGAGGTGGTGTTGGACTGGGCCGATTCCACGGGGGCGGTCACATCGATGACCGGCGTGCGGGTGCTGCGCCGCACGGACGGGGTCTACCCCACCGGGCCGCTGGACGGCGACGCGGTGGAGGTGGACAACGTGCTGCCGGGGGTGGAAACCCGTACCGACGGCAGCCTGGCCAACGGCGTGCTCCACACCTACCTGCTCTTCGCCCATGACGACGCCATCCATGCCCGCGGCATCGCCATTGAATCCACCCCCCTCTCCGCGGCCCCCGCCGAAACCCAGAAGGTAGGCGCCTCCGACGCCCAGGCCAGCGACCGGTTCGGCTGGAGCGTCGCGGTGAGCGGCCACTACGCCATCGTGGGGGCTAACCTGGAAGATACGGGCGGCACCAATTCCGGAGCGGCCTACGTCTTCGAGCGGGACGGCAACGGCGACTGGATTGAGGTGGACATCCTCAAGGCCTCCGACGCCCAGGCCAGCGATAATTTTGGCCGGAGTGTATCGCTGAGCGGCGACACCGCCATCGTGGGGGCTTACCTGGAAGATACCACGGCCACCGACGCAGGAGCGGCCTATATATTCGAGCGTGACGTGAACGGAAACTGGATCGAGGTGGCCATCCTGCACGCCTCCGACGCCACGACCTTCGACTATTTCGGCTGGAGCGTCGCGTTGAGCGGAGACTACGCCATCGTGGGGGCTTACCTGGAAGACCGGGGAAGCGTAACTCCAATATCGAATGCCGGGGCGGTCTACGTCTTCGAGCGAGATCCCACCACAGGCTGGGCCGAGGTGGCCATCCTCTACGCCTCCGACGCCCAAACTTCCGACCAGTTCG
>JACZRV010000177.1 GCA_022574555.1 SAR324 cluster bacterium | reverse complement strand
CCGATGATCTTGTAGGGCTGATCCACGGCCCGGTTGTGCAGCTTGAACTTGAATCCTACGGGCACGCCGGCTTCGCGGAGCAGATTGCGCGCCTCGGCGCGGGAGGCTTCGATGTCGCGCCCGTACCCAGGCAGCCGTTCCAGTTCCGCGTCGCTCATGGCCAGGGGATGTCCGGGAAAGACGACCCCGCCCACCGATTTGACGACCGCAATCCGGGACAGATACTTCGAGCCGCCCCAGCGGTCCAGGGCCAGGGTGAGGGCGCGGCGCACGCGCACGTCGTCGAAGGGCTTGCGGAAGGTATTGGGCACCAGGTAATTACTGCAATTCCAGGGGCTCTCCTGCACGGTAATGCGGTCGCCGACGGCACGCACCAGGTCGTCGCGGCCCTGGGGAGAAAATCCGCGGAACTCGATCATGGCCCGCCGGCCGCGGATGGCCTGAATGCGCACGCTTTCCTTGGGGGCGAAGATGGCCTCGAACCCGGCCATCCGGGGCAGGCCGGGGCGGAAGTAATTTTCGAACCGCTCGCCGCGCCAATAGGCCCCCGGCGCCTGATCCGCCAGTCTGAACGGACCCGAGCCCATGACGTTGTGCTCGTACCAGCGAATATCGGCTTCCAGCTTGTCGGCGCTGTAAATGAAATTGAAGGGCGTGGCCATGGCCGGCAGGAACGCGGATGTGGGATACCGCAGCCGAAAGACCACGGTGGCGGGATCGGGGGCTGCGATCGACGCCACCATCTCGTAATAGGCCATGCGGGGGCTGACCACGCCTTTGGGCGGGTAGATGATCTTGTTGAAGGAGGCCACCACGTCCCGCGACGTGAGCGGACTCCCGTCGTGAAATTGTACCGGTTGGTGCAAGTGAAAGGTGTAAGTCTTGCCGCCGTCGCTCACGTCCCAAGATTTGGCCAGGTCTCCCACGATCCGCTGGTTCTGGCGGTCCTTGGGGTCCACCTTCACCAACAGGCTGTAATGGGGAGCCAGGGGATGGATCAGCGCAAAGGTGGTCTCCCGGTGTCCGTCGTAACTCGGAGGATCGCGGGGTACGACGAAGACCAGCGTACCTCCCCTGCCGTCGGTGGGTGGCCCGCCATCTGTCGCCTGGGCCACAGCCGGATGGGGTTCTTCTCCCTCCATCGCCGCCTGATCCTTCTCGGGCTTGGTGCAGGCGGCGGAAGCCAGTGCGGAAACCGCTACGGCCACCAGGAACATCACCGCGCAAAACCGTATGTGGGTGAGCTTGCTCTTTTGGGCCGGTATCTCGTGGGCTAGTATCTCGTTCATGGCTGAACTGCTCTTAAAATGCGGCACCTGCAGAATCGCAGGAGGTCGTGGAAATGAGTTCTCCGCGATTCTCTCTCAATCACGGGCCGAAACGTTTCGCTGCCCTTGTATCACAAGACGGTAACGTTTCGCGTCAGGCATGGGGTACGCGGCCCAGCTTCACAAGGAACCCCACAAATCCCTTTACCAGTGACAGCGTTGGCTGTACACAGCAATTACATAGCAATACGGAACAACGGAAGAGGGGATCGCACCGGTTGATTCTGCTGACGTTGAGGTAATGGGTGTCCGCCTTTCCCGGCGTTTGCAACGCGAGTGCACAAGACGAATTGGCAAGATGGCCTCATTTTATATGGGGACTATTGCGTGGACGCGAAAGGAGATTGAATTGGCATACAAAGATATAGGAGATTACGGCGTCATCGGAAACCTTTTGACCGTGGCCTTGGTGGGGATCGATGGCTCCATCGACTGGTATTGCCTGCCCCGCTTCGATTCGCCCAGCATTTTCTGTGCGATTCTCGATGAGAAAAAAGGCGGATTTTTTAAGATCGCTCCAACCGATACCTGCCGCCGGCAGCAATTCTACTACCCGGAGACCAACGTACTCATCACCCGCTTTCTCCATCCGGACGGTGTCGGGGAGTTGATCGATTTCATGCCGGTCTGGGAAGACGGCGACCCTACCGAAGGACATCAAATCGTGCGCCGGGTGACCTGCGTTCGGGGTGCCATCAAGTTCGGGATCAATTGCGCTCCCGCCTTCGATTACGGACGTGCCCAGCATACCGTGGAGATTCATCCCGAGGGAGCGATTTTCCGCTCCGATTCCCTCCACATCGGGCTGAGTTCGCCCATTGCGCTGACCGCGCGGGACGACAGAGCCGAGGCGACGTTCACGATCCACGAAGGACAAACTTTGACTTTCATCCTTTGTTACCGCAAGGACGAAGCCGCCCTGCTGCAGCGATTCCAGAGCGACGAGGAGATCTTCAAGGAAACGGTTTCCTACTGGCACCGCTGGCTGTCTCAATGCACCTATTCCGGACGCTGGCGCGAAATGGTATACCGCTCGGCCCTGGCCCTCAAACTGTTGACCTATGCGCCCACCGGGGCCATGGTCGCGGCCCCCACGACCAGTCTGCCCGAACAGATAGGGGGCGAACGCAACTGGGATTACCGCTACACGTGGATCCGCGATACCTCCTTCTGTCTGTACGCCTTTCTGCGGATCGGATTCACCAAGGAGGCGGAGCAGTTCATGGACTGGATCTCCGCTCGGATCAAGGAACTGCGCCCGGGGTCCAAGAACATGCTCCAGATCATGTATCGCATCGACGGCCAACACGAACTGCCGGAGGAAACCCTCGATCACCTGGAGGGTTACAAGCAATCGAAACCGGTGCGCATCGGCAATGGCGCGTACGATCAGTTTCAGCTCGATATCTACGGTGAGCTGATGGACGCGGTCTATCTGCACAACAAATACGGCACACCCATCTCCTACGATCTGTGGATGTCTCTTCGTCCATTGCTGGACTGGGTTTGCGAAAACTGGCATCGCCCCGACGAGGGCATCTGGGAGGTGCGCGGCGGAGCACATCACTTCGTCTATTCCAAAATGATGTGCTGGGTCGCCTTGGACCGCGGCATCCGCTTGGCCGACAAACGCAGCTTTCCCTCCGACGTGGGCCGTTGGCGCAAGGTGCGCGATGAGATCTACTTGACCGTCATGTCCAAGGGTTGGAACAAAGACCTGCAAAGCTTCGTGCAGCACTACGACACCGACGCCCTGGACGCCAGCAACCTGATTATGCCCCTGGTCTTTTTTCTGGCCCCCCGGGACCCGCGCATGCTCAGCACATTGGAGCAGACCAAGTCGCGCCTGGTCTCCGATTCGCTGGTCTTCCGCTACCGGGTGGGTCGAGCCGCCGATGACGGTCTCATGGGCGAGGAAGGCACGTTTACCATGTGCACCTTCTGGCTGGTCGAGGCCATGACCCGGGCCGGTCAGGTGCCCGAAGCGCGGCTGATCTTCGAAAAGATGCTCAGTTACGCCAACCACCTGGGCCTGTACAGCGAGGAGATCTCGCCCACCGGCGAGCAGACCGGCAATTACCCCCAGGCCTTCAGCCACTTGGCCCTCATCAGCGCTGCGTTCAATCTCGACCGGGCCCTAGGCTGAGCCAGGCCGGCTCCGCTGCCGCCTGGTAAGGTTCGGGCCGTCGGTGCCGTTGCGCGCTGGCCGGATTCCATAGGAACGCGGATTGCCGAACCTCTTGCGTGAGGGGAAAATACCCTGCATAATTTTTAATATTTCGGAAGGACAAACGGACGGTATAAATTCTCCGGACGTTCCTCCAGTCTTCACGGCGAGCGTAGCTCAGTTGGCAGAGCATCGGATTGTGGTTCCGAGGGTCGTGGGTTCAAACCCCATCGTTCGCCCTTTTATTTCAAATACTTACAGCCCGCCTCGTGCGGGCTTTTTTATTGCAAACAAGTGCAAACAGGCCATTTTGAGCTCTGTTTTGCAAACGTAGTGCAAACAGGAAGGGCTGATATCCTGGGGTGGGTAATCTGCCGTCAGATTAGCGGGACGGGGCACGGGCAAATTCGTCCAACACCAATAGGGGCTCCCTGGCGCAGCCGTACGAATAATGATGACTTTTTTTAAATCTGGTAAATTATTCGCTCGTTAGTTGATTGCGGTCTCGTGCAGCCAATTTAAGGGGCAGCACTATTCAAACCCAGTTGCCCTTTGTTCCGGTGAGGGAAAAACCATGGAATGTGCGCCGTCGCGGAAGGGGGCTGTCCGCCTGTTCGGTCTGATCCTGATTGCCTCTATCGCATTCGTTGTTGCGGGGTGCGGTAGCGACTCAAAAGTAAAGAATCGGAAAAAATCGAACGCCGCGCCGGTGGCCGATGCCGGGCCGGATCAGAACGTCAACACCGGCAGCCTGGTCACCCTGGACGGCAGCGCCAGCAGCGACGCCGACGGCGATACCCTCGCCTACCTGTGGAGCTTCACCTCGCTGCCGGCGGGCAGCAGCGCCGTCCTTTCCGGCGCCACCGCGGTCAACCCGACCTTCACCCCCGACGTGGGCGGGGCCTACGTCATACAACTGGTGGTAAACGACGGTACGGTGAACAGCGCTGCCGACACCGTGACCATCACCGCCGTCGGGGTCACTTACTGGGACACCACCGAGATCCCGATCACCCCATACCTGTTCAGCGGCGCGGAAATCGTGACCATGCCCTCGATCCCGGTGGTGTCCGCCGCTATTGGATACGTGCTGCAGGGGACCAACACCAACATCAAAGTGATCGATCACGGTGAAATTTTGAGTTCGGGAGGAAATCCGGTCTACATCACCCTACCGGGAGGGTCCTTTACCAACCCGGCGGACGCCGTTCCGCTCTCGTTCAATCAAATCAACAACGATAACAGCATTGGCATCTTGTTTGACAACGAGACCACCTCGTTGTTCTTCCCCAACGACGGCTCCGTGCAGAGTCTGCCGGCTGGGAGCTACCAAGTGCCCATTGCCACATACAACGCGGCCGCTACCGACTTCGAAGCGGATACCATCGATTTGCGTATCTTCTACAAGACCGAGACGCCTACCCAGACCACCATGACACTCAACGTATTCGTGGTGGCAGGCGTGGGGGGCATCACCACCGCGGCCGGGGCCTTGGCCGATGCGGAGATCCAGGGTGCGCTCGACGTGTTGCGCAATGTCTACGAGCGAAATCCAAACACAGCACTCGACGTAGTAATCGACGTGGACGTGGTGCCCAACAGCGCTTTTGCAACGCTGGAGACATTCGAGGAACGGAATGCCCTGTTCAGCGGCTATCCAACTTCGCCCACTCACGACGCAATGAATATCTTCATCGTCTCATCTTTGGACTACCTTCCGGTGGGTATTATCGGGGTAGCGTCGCGCGTACCAGGGCCGTTCAATCGGCAGGGGACGATCCAATCGGGTACCGTGGCCGAGTATCAGGACGATGGTGGGGTCGGAACGATTCTTGGATTTATTCTCGCCCACGAATTTGGCCACTACATGGGCCTGTATCACACCAGTCAGACCAACATGACTCAGGATGGAATCATAGGCCAAGACCCCATTGCCGATACGCCGGTGTGCACGGCCGCGGAGATCGGCATGCCGGGTGGCATCGACAACTGCCCCGACCGGACAAACTTGATGTTTCCGATCGTGGATAACGAGTCGGACCCGCCGATTACCCGGCAACAGGGGACGGTAATCCGCCTCAACCCCGCAGTGAGGTTGCCGTAAGAGCAACGGTGGCGCCACCGAGTTGCCGTTCGATCTTGGCCATACAAAATCCGGCAGGAGAATCATGGAGATGAAGCAAGACATTCAACGGGGAGCAAAGGTGGCGGCAATCTTCATGGGTATTGCGGTGGCCATTCTATGGGGAGTGCCACACCCGGCGGCACAGGAGCTATCCGTGAGGCCACTGCCTGAGCTCAATATGGCGCCTTCAGCGGGGGATCCGGTACTCACACCATCGGCAATGTATGACCCATCGCGGGTGCGCACGCTGCTGATGCATATCCACGGATTTACGCAAGCCCAACTTGATGCTGTCAGCACAGATATTCCCCAAATACTGACCGCATTGATTGACGACCCGGATGAACCCATGCTCATCCGGCGGCAGGCCATCAAGGCACTTCGATTGTACCCCAGCGAAGAGACCTTTCGATTCATCGCAGATCGTTTAGGAAGTTCTTCGGTCGCGCTTCAGGTACTGTATCTGGGCAGCTTGGCGGCATTTCGGGAGACCAGCGGCGAAGAACTGATGCCGATTCTCGAATCGATGCTGGATCACCAGGATGTCGTGGTTCGTCATACCGCCGTCGGCCTGGCGGGCCGCCTTCGGCTCGCGTTGAATACCGAATCCCTGCTGGTGGATCGATTGTCGGTGGAACCCGACTCAGGCGTGCGCCAAGCGATACAAAAACAATTGTCCACCACGCCCTAGCGCTGCCACCTGGAAGATCACCGTAGACAGGTCATGGAACACTTCCATGTTCCTCACTGAGGTGTTTGCATGGGGACATCGCGCCGGCGCGATTCTATCGCTAATCGATTTTTCTTTATTGAGCCGTGTTCATTCGTCCGCGACCTGAATATTCTTGCACTCGTTTGCGCTGGGGTGGCAGACCCTCAGTGCGCCGCGGGCGTCTATGTCGACTCGGGTCGTAAGCAATTCCGTCCCGTCACCATGGATGAAAATCAGCCGTCCGCCGCCGTCAACCACTCGCACTTCCAGCACATTGTTGTTGGCCATGATTTCGAATGGATCGGCCCCGTCATCCGGGTTGTAATCAATCGCGCCGACGGCGATTGCGGGCTTTATCGCCGACGATGACAGGCTGACCACCGGGCTTCGGT
>JACZRV010000176.1 GCA_022574555.1 SAR324 cluster bacterium | reverse complement strand
ATAGCCGGCGCCTTGACACCCCTGCAAGGCCTCCTTACCATAATCTGAAAGCCACGCGCGCGGCTCAGCGAATTCTCCCGCAACATTCCCCACCGCGAATCAATGGAATCTGCCATAGAATCTGTGCTCGACCGTTTCCACGCACGTTCGGAAAAGGAACACGAACTGATGGAAAGCCTGCCGCGTGAGGAATTTGTGCAACGGGTCGACGAGTTTTTGTTGCCCATCGGGCCGGAAGCGGGCCGGTTTCTCAATATCCTCATCAAAGCTGCGGGCTGCCGAGTTATCCTGGAAGTCGGCACGTCTCACGGCTACTCCACCGTTTGGCTGGCCGAGGCGGCCCGCGAAACCGGCGGCAAGGTCATCACCCTCGACGTCCACGAGGCCAAGCAGGCTTACGCCAAGGATGAATTGCGTTCCGCCGGCCTGGCCGATCAGGTGGAATTCGTCCTGGGCGATGCGCGCGAGACCATTCCAAACTTGGATGCTCCCATCGACTTTGCGCTGCTCGATATCTGGAAATCGGAATATATCCCCTGCTTCGACCTGATGTTGCCTAGGTTGGCAGCGGGTGCCCTGATCGCGGCAGACAACATGCTCTACCCTGAGTCAGCCGCGGCGGCTACGAAGGCCTATCAGCACCACGTGCGGCGCACCGCGGGTATGGAATCGGTGCTGGTACCCATCGGCAACGGCATCGAATTGACCCGATTTGCAGGATAACCCCGAACCCATGAAACCATTCCCATGACCGGCTGGATCGTGGGGGGCTTTTTGGCCCTCTTTATCGCCAAATGGGTGGTCGAGACCGGCTTGCTTTCTCTCAATCTGGCCCATACCGCCGCCGCGCGAGGCCATGTGCCCGCTGCCCTGGCGGGGAGGATCGATTCGGCAAAGGCCGGCAGAAGCACCGATTATACGTTGGAGCGTGGCCGCTTGGGGCTGATCGAGTCCGCCCTGGGTGCGGCCCTGGTGCTGGTGGTGCTTTTCTCGGGCTTCCTGCCCTGGCTGGAGCAAGGCTTGGCGGGTCTGCGCGTTCTGGACTGGCCCCTGGCAGGCATCCACCTCTCGGCCGTCTTCCTGATCGTCTTGGCGCTGCTTTCCGGCATCCTGGGACTGCCGTTTACCCTCTATCGCACCTTCGTCATCGAGGAACGCTTTGGATTCAACCGCCAGACCTGGCGCACATGGCTGGTGGATCGCCTCAAGGGAATGGCCCTCGGGGCCGTGTTGGGTCTGCCCTTTCTATACGGCGTACTCGCTTTCATGGCCTTTACGGGCAGCACCTGGTGGCTCTGGGTGTTCGCCTTCATTACCGGCACCCAACTTCTGCTCGTCGTAATCTATCCCACCTTGATCGCTCCTCTTTTCAACAAATTCACGCCCCTGGAAGACGGAGAGCTCAAATCGCGGCTGGAGGCCCTGGCGGACGATGCGGGTTTCCGCACGAAAGGGCTCAGCGTCATGGATGCCTCCCGCCGCACGGGTCATTCCAACGCGTTCTTCACGGGTCTGGGCCGGGCCAAGCGTATCGTGCTGTTCGATACCCTGGTGGAAAAGATGAGCCCGGACGAGATCCTGGCCGTGCTGGCCCATGAGATCGGGCATTTCCGCGCCCACCACGTGAAGAAACGGTTGGCCATCGGGGTCGTCGTGACATTGCTGACCCTGTACGTACTCAGCCTATTGATCCAGTGGCCGCCCCTTTTTCATGCATTCGGGTTTGCGGCTCCGTCACATCACGCGGCGCTGATCCTGCTGATGCTTTGCGGGGGCGCTTTCACCTTTTATCTGGCCCCGCTTTCCGCCTGGTATTCGCGCCGGCACGAATATCAGGCGGATGCTTACTCGGTACGCGTTGCGGGGCTGCCGGAAGCCTTGGTGGACGCGCTGGTGGGGCTGAGCGACCAGAACCTGGCCAACCTCAACCCACACCGCTGGTACAGCGCGTTCTACTACTCTCACCCGACCCTTGCCGAACGGGTGGCCGCGATCAACCGTCTGGTTGCCGAGTCGCGCCCCGCCCATGGCGAAATGGGGGGCTCCCCGGCGAGAGTGGCCGCGCAGGCCGGAGCCACTCCGCAGGGTTCGGCCCCGGCGGAGCGGGCCTGAGCTCACGAGACCTCGGAACCTGTGGCCTGCGGGCCGCGACCAAGGGAATAAATCCATGTCCGTGCAGACCCATTCCCCCGACGTTCTGCAGATGCCGTCCCTCTACTTCAAGCGCACCACGCCCGACGAGCAGGAGCGGCACCGCCGCAAATTTGCAACGCTCGCCACGGGCGGCGGACTGCTGATCGACCCTGTGCAGTACGACGATGGAGGTTGGCACGCCGAGATCGTGACCATGGACTGGGAGGAGCCCGGGCTGCTGGACAAGATCTTCGAAGCGGTGCTCAAGTGCATCCACGTTCCCGGCGGAATCGCCTTCGAGCGCATCCGGGTTTTCACCGGTCCCACAGGGCAAGTGGTGAATATCCTGGAATTGCAGGACAAGCAGGGACGCCGGTTGGATCGCGGGAAGATCGATCAGGTGCTGGAGCAACTGCGGAAAATCCGGCCGGGCGAACGGGCGGTGCTGGAAACGATCATGGATCTCACTTTTTCCGCGCTGATTCCCATGCTGACCGAGTTTCCGGCACTGGATAACGGGCGCTCGGAAATTTATACGTACCTGGAATTCGAGGTCTCGCGCATTTCCAATCGGTTCACGAGTATGTTGCTGCACTTCCTCGCGCGCTCCGAATTCCGCGTGAACGTCCAGGTCGCGGAATTCGTACAGGGACGGCGAGGCCGGTATTCGCTCTGGGGGCTGGATAAAGCGGGAAAACAGCTCACCGATTCCCATTTCAACCGGATCAGCATGGTGCGCGCACTGGAAGCGATGAACCGCCGGATCATGGGATTCAACCTCCATTATATCCGCAAGGCGTGGAATCAAAGGATCGACCGCAACGAGGCCACGATCTACCGCAGCCGGCCAGACCCCAGGGACTTCCTGGAGGATCTGGACAACATTCGCGAGCTGGCTGAGCTCAAAGGATTTCCGGATGCCCTCAGCGCATTGGTCGAGAGACGGTTGCTGGACAACAAGGCCTTCTACTTTCTCAAAAAATTCGAATCGTTCTGCCAGGAAAATCAGGCCCGGTTCCAGCGCCTGCATGATTCGGCGCCTGGGGAGGCCGAGGTAGCCATGTGCCGGGAGTACTTCGAACAAAGGAGGCACTCGTTGCGCATCCTGGAGCCCCTGTTCAACGAGTTGATCCAGTTGGATGCGATCCCGCCCCACCTGAGTGACGACCAGCGCCTTCACGCCCTGTGCCGTCCACTTTCCCACGAGGGTTACGCTCTGGACCGGGACGGACTGCTCTATCTAACCGGTTCCATCTGGCTGGCCGAACCGGAAAAAGCCTTCGATCCCTTTTTGCTCATGGCCCGCACGGGCTGCCGTTTCAAAGCCGATACCCAGGACGCCATCGAGGCCGCTCTTGAAAGCTGGACTCCTCGGTTCATCGAGGAGAAACGCGAGGTGCTCGGCAAAACCCTGCTCACCATTCTGGGAGAAAGCCTGCGTCAATGCAATTCCGCCGTCGTATTGCGCAACCTGAGGCAGTTGGGGCTTTTGCAACGCATTCTGCCCGGGTTCGACCGAATCACCGGGATGATTCACGTCGTGGCGGATCATACGTATACCGTGGACGAACACTCGATCCTGGTCGTCGAGGCGCTGAGCGGCTTGACCATTCTGCGGGAAGTTTTGCCGGAAACGGGTGTGTCGAAAATACGGAAGGAGTATGAACAGCTCGCCACATCGGTGGGCCTGATCAATTTCGCCCGCAAATACGCCGTGGAAGTGCGAATGCTGCGCTCGGTGCCGCAGCTTCGCAGTCACCCGGCGATCAAGCCCATTTTTCAGTTGATGGATGACGTCCGCAACAACAATCTGGAATATGTGGTCGAGGTCAATCTTTTCGAACACAGCCAGGCGACCTGTCTGAATGCCTTGCACCAGATTGAATTGGTGCGCCGCCAGTTGGATCCCCTGATTCGCCAATATACGGGGTTGTCGCACGCCGAACAGCGCAATCTGCTGCTTGCGGCCCTGCTGCACGATATGAAAAAGCCCGACCCTGACCACGGGCGGCAGTTCGCGCCGCATGTGGGCGAGACTCTGGCCTCGGCTGGATTGAAGCTCGACGAGGATGCGGTGACGCGCATCGCCTGGCTGGTGCATCATCACCTGGACCTCGCCGAGGTCATGAAACGGATGGGGGAGGAAGGAGACAACGCGCTGGAAGCGTACATGCGGCGGGAAGGCGGGGAGACGCTGATGCGATCGCTGATCCTGTTCACCTATGCCGACCGCGTAGCGATACACCAGGATCCCAATCAGGCCTCGCACAATGCCATGATCCTCGCTGACCTGCTGGAAAAGTTGGCCCCATGGCAAGAGGCCGGCCCAGCCCAGCCGCGTGCGGCCGCCCAATGATCCTCAATCCTCCTCTTGAATCCTCCTCTTGCCGCGCCCCGCTGCGGGACCCCAGGCCGGCCCGTAACCAGGAGACCGATCCGAGCGACCGCAAAACGCTGTTGATGCCGAAGCAGGTGCGCAGACCATAGGCCGGGCCGATTATGCCACCCAATAGGGGCCCGGCCCCCGTGCCCAGCACCCCAAATGACGTGCCCTAGGCTTCAATCGGTATTGCGCGCTGGGTGCGGTTGTGAGACATTGCGGCACCTCATCCCCCCGCATGCGGATGAGGCTGACGCGGCCATGGCGGGCATCCGGCAGCAGCAAATTTATTATGGCCCTGAATATCACGATATCACGGGATATCACGGGCCCGCGGATGTATCGAGACCTGCGCAAGTATCGAGGCCCGTGGCCATCATCGCAAGGAATCACCTAAAGGTACTGTGAAATCCAATCGCATCAAGCAATTGCTTGCAGAAGGAAAAATTACGAGTGGCTCCTGGGTCAGCCTGTGCAGCCCTATCGGCGCGGAAATCATGGGGCAGATGGGTTTCGACTGGCTGCTCATCGACATGGAGCACGGCGCGGGGGATTACCAGACGCTGCTGAGCCAGCTACAGGCGCTTTCCGCCAGCGAGACGGTGCCTTTCGTGCGGGTGCAGTCCAACGATCCCGCCGTGATCAAGCGGGTGCTGGATCTGGGGGCAATGGGGATCATGGTGCCGGGGATTCAAAGCATGGAGGAGGCTCAGCAGGCGGTCGCGGCGTGCAAGTACCCGCCCGAGGGCATCCGCGGCGTGGCGATGGTGCGGGCGGCCCGATTCGGACTCGACCGCGACTACCTCAAAGAGGCCAACGGTCAAATCATGACCATCATCCAAATGGAGACGGTGGGGGCGGTGGAATCCGCCGAGCAAATCCTATCCTTGCCGGGTGTGGACGTGGCTTTCGTCGGTCCCGCCGACCTGGCGGCCAATCTGGGTCACACCGGCGACCCGGCGGCCAAGGAAGTGCAGGACGCGATCGGCAAGATCGAAGCGGCGGCCAAAAAACACGGCGTTCCCCTGGGCAGCGTCTCCCGCACTTGGGCAGCCTCCCAGGCGCTGATCGACAAGGATTATAAGCTGGTTTCCCTTGGCGCCGATATATCGTACATGATGAAGGCCAGCCAGAGGGCGTTGGAGAACTTCAGCAAGGCCACCGGCCGTTGATCACCGGCGGCCTCTCGCTAATCGTGACCGCCGCTGCCGGTTGGCTTTGGGGCAGCTTTCTTAATCAAGTGATCGACCGCACGCCGTCCGCAGTTGAGACTACTGCGCCCGGTAGAATGGCATACAAGAATAGTCCCTCGCCCCAAGCCGGATCGCCCCATTCCGAGCCGACCTTGTTCCGTCCCGCCAGGTCCTATTGCCTCGCCTGCGGGAACCCAATCGCCTGGTACGACAATATCCCGATCCTTTCCTATCTGCTGCTTCGTGGAAATTGCCGCCATTGCCGCGAGCCGATCGGGCGCAGGACCTTGTGGGTGGAAACCGTCACGCCCCTGGCATTGGTCGCGGTGCACTTGGCCTTCGGCTGGCGGGCGGTGGCCTACTGGGCCGCCTTCTGGATCAGCGCCTCAATCCTCGGCGTAACCTGGGCCCTGGAGCGGCGCCGCCCGTCACTCTTCTGGCTCGTTCCCGCGGCGATCGGCGCTGCAGCTACGCTGGCTACAGCCAGATGCCCGGTCGGGTGAACCGCCGCTGGCTGACAGGTAGCGTCTCATGCGGCCTTGCCCGGCTGGGCGGCGCCTTAATGGGTCGGCGCGAACCGTCGGGAAGCGACCATGCGCCGGTCTTGCGCAAGGCTGCGGACGATCTATCGGATCGCGGATAGCCACCCAGTGATGGGCGCTACTTTGTGCCTTACGATATCGCGGGTGCGGCGGAAATCCCTGACCCCACTTCCTCGCCCACCCTGGTTTCCCCGTGATTCAAGGCGCACTATGACGCGATTCAGCATGCCTATTTTGGAATGTCTGCTGGCAGCCGCGTTGTTCGGGGCCTCCATGCCCGCCTCCAAAGCCCTGCTGGGGCCGATGGGGCCGGTGATGCTGGCGGGTCTGCTCTACCTGGGTGCGGCAGCGGCGACAATGCCTTGGGCTTGGCGCGACCGGCGGCTCGTGGCGCGTGCCGACCGGCGTAACCTGCTGCTGTTGGGCGGGGCGGTCCTGTTCGGCGGCGGCCTGGGGCCGGTACTGCTGCTGATGGGCCTGGCAAGGGCGCCTGCCGCATCGGTGGCATTGTGGCTGGACCTG
>JACZRV010000175.1 GCA_022574555.1 SAR324 cluster bacterium | reverse complement strand
TCGGGATCGAGGCGCTCGTTCATGGCCGTGTAGCCGGAGAGGTCGGAGAAGAGGACGGTGGCCTGTCGGCGTTCGCCGTCGGCTGTGGGCGAAGCTTTAGAGGGAGGCGGCTCGGCCGGCACCTCGGCGGGCTGGGAGAGATCGTGGCCGCAATCGCCGCAGAATTTCTGCCCCGGCGGGTTGGTGGTGCTGCATTTGGCGCAGACGGCGCT
The DNA here is from genome assembly GCA_022574555.1 of SAR324 cluster bacterium. GTDB lineage: Bacteria > SAR324 > SAR324 > SAR324 > JACQKK01 > JACZRV01. The sequence goes on along the minus strand of JACZRV010000175.1, from coordinate 6,575 downwards.
TAGGGGCTGGCCGCAATTCCCGCAGAATTTTTGTCCCGCGGGATTTGGTTCATTACAATTTTGGCATTCCATGGCTCCCCCAACCGCTTACGCGGGGTATGCCTCATCGATATTATAGCTGCGAGCTTTATACCATTATCCCATCAGGAAACAATCCGGCCCCGTTTTGCCTTGGAACGGGCCGGACGTGCATGGTAAGGAGGGTATGAAGCAGATATTGAGACCGGCACGAGCACCGCAACGCATGTCATCAGCGACAGAAACTCCATGATCTACCCGAACCTCTTTTCCCCGATCCGCATCGGACCGGTGGCGTTGAAGAACCGCATCGCCCACATCGCGACGGTGACCAATCTTGGCCGGGCCAACCGCATTACCGAACGGCAGATCGAATATTACGCGGCCCGGGCCCGCGGCGGCGCGGCCATGATCATCACCGAAGGACTGGTGGTGCATCCCACGTCCTTGCCCCAGCCGGCGGTGATCGACCTGACGGAGCCGTCCAATGGCGATGCCCTGGCACGCATGGCCGAGGCCGTGGAATCCCACGATTGCCGCCTGCTGGGTCAACTCTGGCACGTGGGCCGGCAACAGCTTTGGAACCCGGTGGGCTCACCCTGGGGGGTCTCGCACCAGCCCGACGCGTTGAGCTGGACCGTGCCCCACGTGATGAATACCGCGGAAATCAAGGAGATCGTCGAGGCATTCGTCAACGGCGCCAAGCGGCTGCAAGAGGCGGGGTTCAGCGGTGCCGAACTGCACGGGGCGCACGGTTACCTCATCACACAATTTCTTTCCCCGTGGTGCAACGCACGCGATGACGAATACGGAGGGGACCTGGAAGGGCGCACGCGCTTTTTGCGCGAAATCATGGCGGCTATTCGTGCCGAGTGCGGAAGCGGATTCCTCCTCGGCCTGAAGATGCCCGCGGACGAGGGAGTGGCGGGCGGAATCGACCTGGAAGAAGCGATACGCATCACGCACCGTTTGGCCAAAACGGGGCATCTCGATTACATCGCATACAGCCAGGGCAACTTCAGCCTGAGCCTGGAAAACCACGTCCCCGATATGCACTGGCAGCCCGGCCCCTTCATCCATCTGCACCGCTCGATCATGGCGGCCGCCCCCGGGGTGCCGGTCATGGCCCTGGGCAAGATCGTCTCCGCGGAGCAGGGCGAGCGCATCCTGGCCGATGGTGCTGGGGACCTCATCGGCATGTCCCGCGCTCTGATCGCCGATCCCGAGCTGCCCCAAAAAGCCGCGGCCGGCAACGATGATGCGGTACGGCCTTGTATCTACTGCAATATTTGTTGGGGAGAGATTCACGCGGGCAAGCCCATCGCCTGCCTGCTCAACACGGGTCTGAGCGCCGGGAGCGAGGTGATACGGCCCATCCCGCCCACCCCGGCCCGGCGCCGCGTGGTGGTGGTGGGCGCTGGCCTGGCCGGGCTGGCCGCGGCGGCTGCGGCCGTGGCCCGGGGTCACGACGTGGTGTTGGTGGGTGCTTCCGCGGATCTGGGCGGCAAGGCCCTGCTCGAATCACGGCTTCCGGGCCATGGGGAGATGTCCAAGGCGATCGCCTACCTATATCGTCAGATCGGCGGCGGCGGCGCCATCCGGTTCCAGCTTGGCGAGACTGCCTCGGCGGAAAATGTACTCGGCCTCGAGCCCGACGTGGTCGTGCTGGCTACCGGCTCTCACATGCGGGCCCCGGTTCTGGAAGACGGATCCGAGGGGATGGTGGATTTGCGCCAAGCGGTGCGCTCGCTGCTGGCCGACGAGACCCGCCGCCCTTCCACTGCCGTCATCTTCGATCAGGATCACACCGCGCCGACCTATGCCGCTGTGGAGCTGGCGGCCCAGCGCCACGAAAAGGTGGTGCTGATCACGCCGCGAGTTCAGATCGCACGCTCGGTACCCTATGTGAGCGCCATCGGCGTCTATCGCCGGCTCTATGGGCTCAGGGTGGAGATCGTCCTAGCCGCGTCGCCGGTGCGGCTGCGGAATGGGCGGCTGGTATGGCGCAACGCTTTCAATGGTGAAACGGGTGAGACCGAAGGGGTGGGGCTGGCGGCCTATGCCACCCCCCGGATAGCTGACGATGGGCTGGCTGGGCCGCTGCGGGCGGAGGGCGTTGAGGTGCATTTGGTGGGCGACTGCTACGCTCCGCGAAACCCCCTAGCCGCCATCCACGAAGGGCATGCTCTGGGACAACGCCTCTAAGAAGACTTCAGATGAAGAGACCGGTAGAAGCGGCATTCTGAAATTCGATCACGTACGAGGAGAAATCGCCGATGTTCGTAAGGATCGCTGGCAAGGTATTATCCCTGTTGGGCTTGATTCTGGCGGTGCTGGGAACATTCCTGGTGATCCGCGGCGCGCTGTTTTCTACGAGACAGATCGAGGTGGAGCCGGTAAAAATCGAGCTCACCGATTTCCGCCGGGCCGTCCGCAACCTGGCGCGCTCGATCCGCTTTCCCACCCTATCCCATCAAGACCCGCGCCAGTTCAATGGCCGGCCATTTCTGGAACTTCACGACTATCTGGAAAAAGCTTATCCCCGCACCCATGGCACGCTCACCAAAGAAGTGATTGCCGAATTCAGCCTGCTCTACACTTGGCGTGGCCAAGAAGCGGGGTCGAAGCCCGTGCTGCTGATGGCCCATCTGGACGTGGTGCCCGTGGAGCCGGGCACCGAAAGCGCCTGGACCCACCCTGCCTTCGCCGGCAAGATCACCAAGAGATACATTTGGGGTCGGGGTGCCATGGACGACAAGGTCGGCTTGATGGGCACTCTTGAAGCTGTGGAGTGGCTGCTGGAACAAGGATTTCAGCCCCGGCGCACCATCTACCTGGCCTTCGGGCACGACGAGGAAATCGGCGGGTCCGCCGGCGCCGCGACGATCGCCGCCCACTTGGCGTCCGCGGGTGTCCAGCTCGATTTCGTGCTCGACGAAGGAATGCCCATCGGCAAGGGACTGCTGCCGGGTGTGGCGGCGCCGGTGGCCATGGTGGGCATCGCGGAAAAGGGCTATCTCACACTGGAACTTGCCGTAGATGGCAAGAGCGGACACGCTTCCATGCCGCCGCCCCATACGGCGGTGGGAATCCTCAGTACCGCCATCCACCGGCTGGAGCGCAGTCCTCTGCCGGGCAGCATCGAGGGGCCGTTGGCGCTGATGCTGGACTACGCTGGGCCAGAGATGGATTTCCTGCGGCGCGTGATCTTCGGCAATCTCTGGCTGTTCGGCGGGATGGTCGAGGACCAATTGGCCGGCAAACCCACCACCAACGCGCTGCTGCGCACGACCACGGCAGTCACCATGATCCAGGGCGGCAACAAGGAAAACGTGCTCCCCGCCAAGGCTACGGCGGTGGTAAACTTCCGCATCCGGCCGGGCGACACGATTGCGGGCGTGATCGAGCACGTTCGCGCCGCCATCGGCGATCCCCGAGTGGCGATCTTGTCCCGGCCGGATTTCTCCACCGAACCCTCGCCGGTCGCGGAAATCGACTCGGAAAGCTATCGCACCATCGAGAAGACCATTCGGCAAATCTTTCCGAAAACCGTCGTGGCCCCAGCGCTCCTGGTCGCTGCCACCGATTCACGGCATTACATTCCCCTCGCCGACAATGTCTATCGCTTCCTGCCGCAACGGTTGTCGCCCAAGGATATCGCGCGCATCCACGGTATCGATGAACGAATCAGCGTGCGAAATTACAAAGAGATCGTGAAATTTTATATTCAGCTGATCCGTAATGCCGCAGGATAGCGCGGCCTCCGGATAGAATCGATGCCGGGAGACGACGCCTCCAGGCGGGGTCACTTCCTGGCGGCCACAGCATCAGCCGGGCGGCCAGGGGGTTCAGTTGGCGGATGGCTCGGTTATCGGAGGCCGCTCTTCTGATGCGCTGATCGGAGGCGGCGGGGCAAGCGCGGGAGCAGTCACACCGATTTCCTCGGCAGCCGGAATGCTGGCGATGCCGCCCCGCAAGAGCGGGAACGCAAGCGTGTGCTGGTCTCCGGCAATCGGACGTTCCGGGGATTCACTCGGACCATCCGGATTGTCCCCTGGGGGGTTCTCGGCAGGGCCACCGGCCGTATCGGCAGACGAAGCGGCGGGTAGATTTCCCGCGAGCGGTTCCCGCGACGATTTACCCCTATCCGTGGGTACCCGTACCGGACCGTAAAAGGGCCGCGGGTCGGGCTGCAAGCCGGCCGATGTGCGCTTACGTCCTTTTTTCTCCAGGCGCTTTTCCAGGTCCCCAGGGAACTCTTCTTCCTCCACTTCCGGCTCCTCGATTGAAGGCGGGGGAGCGGTCTCGAATTCAGACTCGCCGTAGTTGGGGAAATAATCCTTCAGGGCCGTGGACGCCGCCTGGATTCGCTGCGGGTCGTTGGTCTCACGGGCTATTTTCAAGTCGCCGAGGAGAGCTCTTCCAATACCGATCATGGCGGTGCGATTGAAGCGCCCGCCTGCACGGACATCCTCGAATACCACGGCCGCCTCACGATATCGGCCCTCGTCGAGCCGCGCGTTACCTTCCGCTATCAGCAGCATGGCAACCAATTTATCCAAGGCGCTCTTTTGGCCCGCGCTCATTTCACCGGTTTCGATTTCCGGCAGGTCCCCCACCGGGTGGTAGTTCAGCATGTGTCTCGTGGCCTGGAGGGCCTGGGGCGATCCGCGATAGCGGCGGATGATTTCTATATATTGCGTCCGCGCGCTCCGCTCCCGGCCCATTTCCTCCAGATGCTGGGCATAGGCCAAAGCTTTGCCGGCGATGGAGGAAGTGACCGGATAGGCGTCTTCGGCGGCGATCCAGCCCTCGATGCCCCGGGTGGTCCGAATCCGGAACCATCCTTCGCTGTGGCCCGTCACTTCCAGGGTGTCGTTGCCATACACGATACCGATGGCCTTGGCGTGGGGTTCGGGGCGGCTGCGTACGCGCACCCAGGATTCGGTGACGATGACGGTTTCCGCCAGGGCCGCGCCCAGGAGCGACAAAAGGATCAAGCCTGTGAGAAGGAGAAGTCGCATAACTCATCCGTGAGTGTGTCATGACTTGGCGGGAATCCGGCCCGTCCGGGGCCACTATTTCCGCGGATGCGATAACTCATCCCCTGGCGGTGCAATATGGGAGCCAAACGAATGCACAACGGCGAATGCAAGACGGCACTGAAGCCACCCCTTGATGGCAACTCCTGTCTACACCCCGCGGCGGACCGCAATAACCTCGTCGGCACCCAGGATTCGGAGACGGCGCTTAATATCTGCCGCCGTCATCGCCCCCAGTGGATTTGCCCCCGCGATGGGGTCCGCGACACCCACGCGGTCACTCGCTGTTGGCCGATTAGAAGTGAAGGGAGCGGGAAAGGAGCTGCAGCGATTGCACCATGCAGCGATACCCATCGGAATCATCCAGAAACTTGGTGCCGTTGCGGTATGTATCGCGAAAACCCGAGACGGTGTGATCATCCAAGGTGCTGCCGATCAATGACATTTGGTTTCTCCTCCCTTGCACAAAATCAATGACGCCCATAATTGATCCCGCGGCCTCGACGGCGGCGTCTTGGCGCTTCTATGGAGCCGGCACCGTCGCCTGCGCCAGGGCGGGCATGCCGATGCCGTAACAGGCCATGGTGGCCACGGCGCCCGTAGTCAGGCCGTGAGCGGCCGTGCCCGTGGACAGATCGGCTGCATCGATCACGATCACGGTGCCGTCCTGATCGTTGGTGATCACGCAGTAGTATTCGACGGGAACGGGGGAACCCGTGGTCCAGGAGAGATCGGTGGCGTCCGCCGTGAACGCGGTGATCGTCACCCGCACCGGATCGTAGTGCCGCCCCATGTCCACCGTACCTGTATCCAGCGTTCCGTCGGAGGCGGTGGTCATGTCCCGCCAGTCCAATCCCGCGGCCCCGAAGGCGGTGTCGGCCGCCGAGTCCAATCCGGCATCCACGCAGACGCTGTTCTGGTTCAGGAACAACTCGCCATAGGGGCCAACGTCGAACGGGTCGCCGATAGGTATGGTGGAGGCATCCAGCGTCTTGTTGTTGGTCGGGTCGAATCCCGTCAAATCCTGCTGGCTGCACGTGTAGCTGATACCTGGCGATGAGGAAGCGTTGCTCACATCCGGCCCGCCGCCACCGTTGCCCCAGAACACCACATTCGTTAGCGTGGGAGAAGAAGATGTATTATACAGTCCGCCGCCACTCGTATTGGCGGTGTTGCCGCTGAAAGTGACGTTGGTCAAGGCGGGAACGCCAGAAGATTTATTGTATATCCCGCCGCCATTGGCAACAGTAGCAGTGTTGCCGTTGAAGGTGACGTTTCTCAGGATGGGAGAAGATATATTGGAAATGTACATCCCGCCGCCTTCGTCGGCCGTATTGCCGCTGAACGTGACGTTGGTCAGTCTGGGAGAAGACGAATGAACGTACAAGCCGCCACCGAGGGTTCCGGCCGTATTGGCGCTGAACGTGACGTTGGTCAGGGTGGAAGAAGAAAAATGATCGTAGAATCCACCGCCCTTAGCGCCCGCCGTATTGGCGCTAAATGTGACGTTGGTCA
>JACZRV010000174.1 GCA_022574555.1 SAR324 cluster bacterium | reverse complement strand
AGGGCCCCGGGCTCCCCACGGGCACGGAGGTGACCATCGTGGCCACGGGGCGGGCGCAGACGACGAGCTCGATCACCGTCCTGCTCGATGAATTCGGCGTGGGCAGTGGCGACGTGACCATTCCCTCGGGAATCAGCCTGATCACCATTTACGTCAGCCTGCGGGTGGTGGCGGCGGCGGCCTCCCTGCCCCTGTTCGACGGGGAGGAGATCGTCGCCGCGCGGCTGGAGGCCACGCCGGGGCGGAATTCCCAGTACGTCTTCTACACCGAGTCGGGCCAGCGGGTGCCCGTGGGTTTCATCCCCCATCCCGAGCGCCACGTGGCCCTGCCGTACGGGACGGCGGGGGGGTAGATCGCCGGCGCGCCGGAAACACCGGCTGGGTGATCCGGCGCGCCTTTCATTTGCCTTTCCGCGACGAACCCGCCCCATTAGGGCCGAACGAATCACGGCCTCGACCGCGGCGGGTTTCCTTTCGTATCGCATGCCCGCATAGCCACCACCCAGATCTTGTGGTATCCACGCAGCTTTATCCGTGTCATGCATACCAAGCGGGCGGAGCGCCGCTCAGTGGGGCTGTAGCGCGCAGAACAAAAGCCCCGCGGCGGCAGGCCCGCCATCGCGGAATTCACACTCGACGGAAAGGATCATCTGATGACCGAGACCTATCGCAGAATCGTGCTGGCCCGACGGCCGGTCGCGATGCCCCAAGAGAGCGATTTCCGCATGGAGGAAGCATCCATCCCGCGGCCGGGGGATGGCGAGGTGCTGATCCGCAATATTTACCTCTCGCTGGATCCCTATATGCGGGGCCGGATGCGGGATGTGAAATCTTATGCCCCGCCGCAGCAATTGGACGAGGTCATGGTCGGCGGCACGGTGGGCGTAATCGATTCGTCGAACAACGGCCGCTTTGCCGTGGGGGAATTCGTCCAGGGCATGCTGGGGTGGCAGGAATACGGCCTATCCGACGGCAGCGGCCTGCGTAAGCTCGATCCCTCTCTCGCGCCGATCTCGACGGCATTGGGCATCCTGGGCATGCCCGGAATGACGGCCTATTTCGGGATGCTGGACCTGGGACAACCCAAGGAGGGAGAAACGGCGGTTATTTCCGGTGCCGCGGGGGCGGTGGGGGCCCTGGTCGGGCAGATCGCCAAGATCAAGGGCTGCCGCGCCGTGGGCATCGCGGGCACCGATGCCAAGTGCCGGTACATCAAGGACGAATTGGGATTCGACGCCGCCATCAATTACAAGACCACCGGCGATCTGCGGGAGGCCGTGGCCGCGGCTTGCCCAGACGGCGTGGACGTTTATTTCGACAACGTGGGAGGGCCAATCACCGACGCCGTGCTGGCGCACATCAACTTCAGGGCACGGATTCCCATTTGCGGCCAGATTTCCCAATACAACAACGAGACACCTGAACTGGGCCCCCGAATCATGCCCCTGCTACTCATCAACCGGGCACGCATGGAAGGTTTCATCATCACGGACTTCGCCGAACGATGGGGCGAGGGACTGACCCAAATGGGTGAGTGGCTGGCGCAAGGCAAGCTCAAGTACAAGGAAGATATCGTCAAAGGGCTGGAAAATGCGCCCCAGGCCATGATCGGCCTGCTGCAAGGGGCCAATTTCGGCAAGCAGCTCGTGCAGCTGGGCGAGATGCCTTGACGATCGACGGGCACCGCCGCGATTCTTGGGAGTCTGGTCTTCTATTTCTTCCCTATCGCTGGCTCCATCAGGGCCCATTTTCAGGCATGGCTTGAAAGTTGCGGCGGGTGTCGCTTATGGTGGGACTATGCCGACAGATATTGTGGCTCTGGGGAAGGAGGCGGGAAGTGATCAGGCTGGCAGTCAAAACCGTATCAGTATGTATCTGCACGTGGATGGCCATCTCGGGATTGGGCAGCGGCGGCGTGCACGCCGATGTCATTCCGGATCGCCGCAGGGAGCAATTTCAAACCGAACCGGCTCATCTAATCGCCCCATTTCCTTATAGCCTGCCGGGTATCGGGTCGGGACTGTTCCTGCTGGGGTGGTTTTCCAATATTGCTGAGTCGCCAACCGATCTGATCGCCGTTCTCATTACGGGAGATGCGGAAGGCGGTGTTGTCTTCCTCGATGAGCTTCCCGTATATTCCAGGCGCCTCCTTTTCCAATTCCTTTACCAGGATATCACCAAGGCCGCGGTAAACAGTTACGAAAAACGGGGGATGGACACAGACAAAAACGATTTCAATATCGTCGAGTTTAGTTCGGTAAGGGCCACTAGTGTACAGCTTTTTCTGAATTTCTTCGATCGACGGCTGGAATTCTTCGCCGGAAACCAGATGCAAAGCCAAACGATCGAGGCGATCCGGAATTCCAAAGGCAAGATCCTTTTCGAGTTGGACGAGCCGCTAGAAGGCGAGTCCGAAGGCAACTGGCTGGGCCTGCGGCTGGATCTGACCGACGACCGGGAGGACCCCAGGGTGGGACTGCGATTGTGGGCGGAGAAGTTTGAAAATGAGCGAAACGATAAAGACGACCCCGATTATTTTACGATCGACCACAGCACCCTGGTCTACATACCAGTGGGAGAGATCAGCACCTGGGTTTTCAATTACTATCGGTCCGATGCCATCGTTCGCCAGAAAGGCAATACCGGCCGGCAAGCGCTGATCGACGATTTGGGCGCCAACTGCGATGCCTCCGATACCGAGTGTCTCGACGCGGAATCCGATTTCGTGAATAACACGATCACCGTACGGAAGTACGGCAGCGCTACCTCGTTGGGTGGGCAGGAGCGTCTGCGCGCCTACCCCGGAGGGCGTTTCCAAGGCGCTCACATGGCCTTTTACGGTACGGAGTTTCGCTGGAACCTCACCGAGGAGTTCACACCCTTCGATTACTTCATCTGGAAGGATGTCCGCACCGGCGTCCAATTGGCCTTCTTCTACGAGACCGGCACGGTGGCGGAAAAGTCCAGCCAACTCTGGGATGAATCGCGCGAATCCTACGGCACGGCAATTAGGCTGGTCACCGGCTCAGGCACCGTATACAAGGCCGAATTCGCGACAGGGGACGAGGGCAACCAACTGATCGTCTTCTTCTTCTATCCCTGGGAGTGAGTTATATCGTCGGTTGAAAAATTGCGTTAGCGATACGCACCTTGATCCGACGCATCACTTATTCCTCCAGGGCACCTCCCATAATCCCTGAGGCCAAATGCTTCCGGCGGCCGAAAGGGCTTTTGCCCCTTTGAAATCCTTACAGATTATCCTGGTGCGGAACGAGGCTCCCTTGACACATATAGTTTTTATTTTCGATCTATAGAAGAATTCCGGCCTTTATTCCTTCTGGACCCCACCGCAATAGGGATCATACCGCGATCTGATTCACACCTCCCAAATTGAGGGCAAGGGTGACTCGTTTCCGCACTTATTATTCGTGTCTATCTTTGGCGTCACCCTTATTTTTGTGATGCGTTATGCGACGCACGCCGACCGCCGGACGTCAGTATCAAGAAAACGTCTGCCGGTCGAACCCGCGCCATCCTTTGGCGATTATTCTCGGCTTGATACTTGCATAATCGACTAAATTGAAAGTCTGGATTCCTGCAATTTTTGAAATTTACCATAGGAGAAACCATGCAAAGGATTTTCATTGCCCTCTTTGTTGGAATGGCGTCCCTGTTTCTGACCAGTGCAGCGTGGGCCGACATCATATCGATTTCCGCCGATGTGCCCATCGCGTTTGAATTCGACGACGGCGGATCGGCGGATTCAGTGAGCGGATACAAAATCGGTCTCGCCATCCCAGGAATCATCGTTGGGATCGGCTATGAAGACTACCTGGTCACTCAGAAGAACAGCGGCGCCGACGATACGGAAATCAATTTCAAGATTATCGACATTTTCCTAAACCTCCCACTTCCCATCGTGAATATCGCACTGGGTTACGGTGCCGGAAGCGCTAGCATCAATGATGTCACCGGAACAAATACAACTGATGGAGACTTTGAATTTACGTTCAGCGACGCGACAATTACGCAATATTTCATCAGTTTGGGTATTCCGTTTGGATTGCTCTTCGATATCCATGTCGGATATCACGTGTTGGACGGGGAATCCGATGTGAAACTCGTAACCGATAATTCCGGGACTTCCAAAGACAAAGTTGACCTCAGCGGCACGATGACGTCTTTGGGAATAAAATTCGGCTTCTAGCGCACGCGTCATTCAATCCAAATTATCCCCGCCGCGTTGAATCGGCGGGGAATCCTACCGCCTCCAACACCACTTCCCCTCCGCCGCCGGCATCGCATCGCCGGACTGGCCCCAATACCAAAACGCGCACCGCATCCCGCCGTGATCGGGTTCGAATCTCGATTTTAACTTGTTCAGGGACCCGGACGCGTGCCGGAAAATGTCGTCCCGCAGCGCCGGGAGGATCACCCGTAACCGGCATCACGGCACGTGGCGTGTTGGGCGAGGAACGCTTGTCTGGGCATGAGCACTCAGGGCGCCGCCGCTACCGGCATGGGGATGGCCCTGACCGAGGGTTATGCGCGCACCGTCGTTGAATACTCTGCCCTTGAGGGCAACGACCGGGCGGAGCAAACGCCTGCCCTGACCGGCCCCATCGCAGGGTTGGCATCTGCCTCGGGCAAACCGCGGGGAGTCGCAGCCCGTGGGAATTATTGCAGGGAGATCAAGTAGGCTTTCGCGAAACGGGAGTCAACCGCCGCCAGAGTGGTTTTGAGCCGATCGGCTTCCTCTCGTCGCAAGGGTTCCACCCGGATTCGCTGAATCGCGCCCCCCTGGGCGCGGTTCGCCGTCAAGACCCGAATGGATTGCGGCTTGACGTGGCCGGCCAGCAATTCCCGGTAGGCTTCCACGCAGGCGTAAGATCTACAGGCACCAACCTGCAGGGCATAGTCTCCCCGATGCCCGATTTGCCGTTTTCCGTCCGCCGTGCTTCCGGGCTTTGCGCCGGTATGCTTCGGTTCGGAGGATCCGCTGGAATAAATGGGCAGGTCGATCTGGTCCAAACCGGCATCCTTTTGCACCGTCGCTTCCTGCTGCCCTGGGGCAAATTTTCCCGCGGCGATATGGGTCTCTTTCCCTGAATCAGGATCCGTCTTGGCCGGGTCCTGCCGGAGATCGGCCGCCGAGCCGCCCGCGGCCGTGGATTCAGTCTGCACCACGGGAGCCACGGGGTCCGGGGACGGCAGGCTTTTCTCAGGAAGGGAAAGTACCAGCCCTCCCACGCCCAGTCCGAGAAGAAACAAAACACTACACATTCCGCCTATCAGCGTCGCCATGCGCAGCCGGGCCATCGCGCGGGGCCATGGAGAATCCCGGTGCGCGGCGGCAGTCTGCGATAAATTGATAACCAGCTCGGGTGCCGGCAATTTGATTTCGTGGCTATGGTAAAGGGCCGCTCCGGTCCTACGGATTGCAGGCCGCGCGTGGGTCTCCGGCTGTAATTGCCCGGCCAATATTTCGCCGCCGCTGATTTTTTTCTTTTTTGGTGCGGTTGCTCGGCCGCGCCTGCCTGCCGGTTTTTTATTTGGCTTCGATCGGCCCTTGGCAAGGGTGGGTCCTTCCGCGCTACCGGTCTCACCCTGCTCGTCCGCGTCGTCCATGTACCAAGGCATATCGTCCAAGGTGGCCAGCTTTTCGAAGAAGCGTGCATAATCCCCCAGTCCTTCCATACCGTGCAAATCGTGGTGGGACAGCGATCCGGGTGAATCGTGAGGGGCGAAAAATTCTTCCAATTCCACAGAGTCAGGCGACATCAATTTTCTCTTCGCAGACAATTCGGCACTAAATAGGGAAAAAATGGAGGGCCATGCCGTTCAAAGTCTAGCCGTCCAAGGGCCATACCCCCAATAAAGCAAAAGCGAGACCACCGCGCGCGGACCACGCTTCGCTCACGATGCGGCCCCCTCGCAGGGCTGCAAAATCTTACACTTCCTTGGTTGCATTGCAGACCCGGACTTGTTAGGGAGAGCTTGCCGCCGGGATGCGCTGATTGCAGGATTGCACCTGGGCAACTGCGTGGTCGAAGGCGGTACCGCCAGCCAGGCGTATGGTGTGTCATCCATCGGATGATGCGCTGATTTCACCCCGGCGGCGGTTTAATAAATAAAATCAATGGAGGTTCAGATGAACAAATTAACCCACGCGGTGGCCATCGGTTTGGCCGGCGTGATGATGATGGCCGGCGCGCTTATGGGAACGATAGGTGCCCTGCCGCAATCTGCAGAGGCGGCCGATACCGATTTCGCTATTTGGAATCCTTGCTGGTGGCAGGACAATCCGTGGGGGCGCGATGACAAGGCCGGCTCGGTCAACATGGTCAACCCCAAGGACGGTGCGTCCGGTCAGCCCGTGACGAGCCGCGTCGGGCTGACCTTTACCGACCAGGTCGACCTGGCAAGCGTGGACCTGAGCACGGTGATCGTGCGCCGCCGCGGCGCCCTGGCGCCGCTGCCCGGTCGCTTCAGCCACCAGACGGGGATCGTCAATTTCTGGCCCGACGCGCCCCTGGCCCCCAACGCGGTCTACGAAGTTCTGGTCCCCGCAGGCGGGGTGCGCGACTACGCGGGCAACGCGACCCCGACCGGCTTCAGCTCCCTGTTCAGCACCGGCGGCGCGATCCCCTACCGGATGCGGTTCTGCAGCCCGTCGATCAAAGCGTTCCACGCCCTGCCAACAATCATCGAAGGCTCAATGCTGTCCGATGCCGTAGCCGTTCTCGCCACGCTGAATGTCATCGCCGGTGAGCTTGATCGCTGAGCGGCGATCAGGGGTTCTCGT
>JACZRV010000173.1 GCA_022574555.1 SAR324 cluster bacterium | reverse complement strand
CGGAACTAACTGATGTAGGACAGGAATCCGCTCTTCAGTTCCGAGTAGGGACCCGAGTAATCGGTGCTATCCCAGCGGTGGTAGGTACAGAAATTGGGATCGACACGGCAGGCTTCGACGAACATATTCTTCAGGGAATCCGTGTACTCATTGCGATACGTGGTGATTGGTTCACCGGTAATGATGTGAATCGGAACTTTGGCAGCCATAGGTGGGGTATCTCCTCTGCCGGTTCTCGGCTCAGTCAGGGATTGGCGCGCCGTAGGCTTTGCAAATACCCTGGTTTATTTGGTTTTTCTGCAAGTAACACAGCTCTCATTACAGCACAACATAATTGCTGATGTTTTCATTTTCGCTTGGTGCCGTTGCAATCGTTGAATCCGCTTCTTGTGGGGCTTGGCCGGCGCAGATTTCCGGGGAATCCGGTGCCGTATGTTTCGCCGGGCCCTGTCCGGTCGAATGCGGCCGTCGGGAAGAGCAAGCCCCGCGGGCGCCACGATGAGCACCGAACCTCACCCCATCGGTATCGGGCTGGACACCGGCGGCACGTTTACCGACATCGTTTTGTACGATCTGCCGCGCGCGCTGATCGTGCGCAAGGCCAAGACGCCCACCACCCACGCCGACTATTCCGTTTGCATCGGAGAGGCCTTCCGCACGATCGACCTGAGCGCAGGGGAGGCGGCGGCGCTTTGCCGGGTGGTGCTCTCCACCACCCTGGCCACCAACGCCGTGGCGGAGAATCGCATCCATCCCACCGGCATGATCCTGGAGCCAGGGGATATTCGCATCCCGCAGGATCTCCATCCGCGCCTCGTTCTGCTGCGCAGCCAAATCGATTTCGACTGCGTCGAAGTGGTGCCCGTTTCCCGCGACGAGGTGCTGGAAAAATCCGAGCCCATGGCCGGCCAGGTGGAAAGTTTCGCCGTATCGGGCTACGCCTCCACCCGGGATCCACGGCACGAGGAGCAAATCGGGCAGATCCTGGCCGAAGCCTTCGGCAAGCCCGTGGTACTGGGCAGTCAGCTCACCCACCGGCTGAACCTGATGCAAAGGGCCCGCGCGGCGGCGCTCAATGCGGGGTTGCTTCCCGTGATCCTGGAATGGCTGGAGGCGATCAAATCCATTCTGGCCCGCGCCGGCATCCGTTGCCCGCTCTATCTGGTCAAGGGCGACGGCTCCCTGATGGAAGAACCGGAGGCTTTGCGCATGCCTGTGCACACCCTGTTTTCCGGTCCGGCGGCCTCGCTCAACGGAGGCTGCCGCCTTAGTGGGCTCGCGGAAGCCATCGTGGTCGACGTGGGTGGCACGACCACCGACATGGGCCGCGTGCGGGGCGGATTCGGCACCCTGCGCGAGGGCGGCGTGCGCATCAACGGCCGCTCCATCGCCGTCGACGGGTTGGACATCGCCACGTTCGGGCTGGGAGGCGACAGCCGCCTGCGGCTCGCGGGCGGGGGGCGGTTCCGCTTCGTCAATTCCCGCGTGCTGCCCTTTTGCCGCGCGGCCCAAGGCTATCCCGGCTTCTCTGTCGCCGCGTTGGAAACCGAACTGACCGGCCAATGGCACTTCGGCGATCCCGAACTGCTGGAGTTGCTGGCGCCGGAGCATCATGCCGGAGCAGCGGCCACCCCATCCAATGAGCGGGTTCGCGTGGCTTCGGCGGAGCAGTCCGTGATGGAGGCCCTCCGTGCCGGGCCGCGGCGCGAGAGAGCCGTATCGCGGGAGATGATTGGTGAATTCAGTGGGGCGGAGACCGCCGGTGCCATCGAATCCCTTCTCCGGCGAAGAATCGTGATTCGCATCGGATTGACCCCTACCGACCTGTTTTGCGCCGCCGGAAAGATTGCGGCCTTTTCCCAGCCTGACGCCGAGGCCGTGCTGGACCTGTACGCGCGCATGGTCGATCTGCCTGCGGCGGAATTCCGCGCCGTACTGTGGGAGGCCATCCGCACTCAGACAGCGGGCATCCTCACCGATTTCCTGGTGGCCTTCGATCCTCCCTTGGAACTGGGCTCGCGCGTCCTGGAACGGCTCTCCGAATTGCTGCGCGACGCCGATGGGGGCCAGGACGGGGCCGGCCAAACGCGGCTTTTCCTGCAACCGGGCTGCAAAATCGTTCTGGTCGGGGCGGGAGCACCCCTGCTCTACGAGCGCGCCCCGGAGGGTCTGCGCGGCTGGATGGATGTCACCCCTGATGGCGACGTGGCCAATGCGGTGGGGGCCATCGCCTCCCGCTTTCTGCTGCGCGATACCGTAACCCTGGAGCCCCTGCGCTACGGAGGCGTGGAGTTGTTCGACCACCACAGCAAGCGCGCCTTCCCCACCCTCGCCGAGGGCATAGCCCACGCCAGGCAAGGTCTGGAAGCCCGGCTCCGCCAACGCGCAGCGGATCTTGGGCTGGCCTCGCCTGAACTGACTTTCCGCGAGGAGGTGATCGAGGACTACGCCGACTACTCCAAGCGTACACGCAAGGAACTCGTCATCGCCCGGGTCGAAGCCACCCTGACCGGGCTGCCGGGGTGAGGCAACGTGATATAAGTATCGAAATGGCTCGCTGCCGCGATCCTTCTGCGCCGGGCAATTATAGCGGGGCAGATTGCTTGCGTATCTCGTCGAGCGTTCGCATCGCCGCGTCGAGAATGGTGTGCGCGTGTTCGACCGCCGCGCGGGCTTCCGGCATCGTATAGGCTTCCGCCGGGGTCTGATCAGCTAAGGAGTCCGGATAGCGAGTGGGGATGTAGAGCTTATCCAGGGCCAGCGCTGTGTCCAGTAAATGCGCCAATTGCTCTTTTCGGGGTGTGGGCAGGTCCCTGATTAGACGGCCGAGGGAGTGACCCCATGGATCGAGATCGAGCCGGATCCAAACCGCCTTGAGCGCTTTTTCGCCGGCTTGTTGGGCCAGAAACGATGCTTGAGCGTGCTTCCTCGCGCTCACGAGAACCTCTGCCGCCTCGAGGTCATCTTTCGCCTGATAAAACCAGCGGCGTGCATCGGCATCAAGCCGCTCGACGCTCATAGAGCACTTTCCCTTCGTTCAGAATCCCCCGCACAAAGGGGCTGCTCCGCTTGGCCTCGAGTTCCTGCGGCGTGTAAGCGATCACCTCCACCGGCCAGGGGCTGTCCGAAAGCAGATGAAGCACCCGCCCGATCCTGGCAAGATGCGGCTCTTGCGTATTCCACACGATCAGCAAGTCCAGGTCGGAGCGCCGAGTCGCCGTGCCGCGTGCCCTGGAGCCAAAAAGCAGCACGAGTTCCGGATCGAGTTCGGCTCGCAAGCGAAGAACGGCTTCGTCCAGCCACGCCTCGGCTGTCATTTTCTCACGGGTCATCGGCTATTGGTCATCGGCACTGCCACCATAGTTGCACCGGCGTGTGAGCGCCCCATCACCCTGCGATGGCCGGGATAGACCGCCGTTGTATATGTGAACTCCGTGGCGCTCTTATTGTTTCTTGCCAGATTTCAGTCCACGGAGCGAAAATGGCAGGGCCAAGGTGCGTCGCTTCATTATCCGTCGGTTTGGGGCCTGCGGCCACACCAGCACCGGTCTCTAATAAACGAGTATACCTTATCCCGCTCACGTGGAACATAAACATTGGAAATTAGGTCGCGGGTTGTCTCAATCGTCGAAGCCACCCTGACCGGGCTGCCGGGGTTAGTCCATCATCGGTCGTGAGATTTGGAGAGAACGGTAGGTCTGGAGTCAAATGGGCGAGTTGAAACGGCCTCACTGATTTCCGAACTTGGCCACCTGCTCCTTGGTGAATCGCAGCATCTCGGTGCCGGCAAGGCCCTGGGCGTCTATCTCGGCGGCCCACTGCTCCCAGACCTGTTCCGACGCGGCGATCAGCTTGCGGCGCTCGGACTCGGGGAAGGGCACCACCTCGAGGGTTTTCCGAAACAGGGGCAAATATTTGGCGTCCGCCTCCTCGTACCCGCGCAACATGGCAGCGACCGCTTCCCGGCGCAGACGGGGGAGCAAGGCTTGCAGCGGTTCGGGCAGCGCTTCCCAGGCGGCAATGGAGACCAGGTTGATGCAGGCAAACCCGGTCATGGCCATGCCGTCGGTCGCGTACTGCGATACTTCATAAAGTCGGTACGCGCCGTGGGCGTAGGTCCACGGAAATCCAACCATGTCGATGGTGCCGCGCTCCAAGGCGGTATAGGTCTCCGGCGCGGTCACCATGACCGGCACGGAGCCGAACATCTGCAGCAAGGTCTGATTGGCGCCCGAGATGCGCATGCGCACCCCTTGCAGGTCGTCGACACCGGCGATGCGCCTGTTGCCCATGAACTCGAAGTTGGGCAGCACACCGGAAAAAAAGTATTTCGCGTTCCAGCGGGCCAGTTCCTCTTCGATCAAGGGATGGCTGAAAACCGCGTCGAGTATCTTGGCATTGGCCACGATGTCGTCCGTCATCAGGAAGGGTAGTTCCAACACCTGTGCCAATGGCGTTTTGCGGTGATGGTAGCCGATGCAGGTCGTGCCGGACTCGATCAAGCCCATTTCGATCGCGTCGAGATGCTCCCTGGCGGGCACCAGGGCGCTCGCGTAGTGAATTTGCAGCTCAAAGTTCCCCCCGCCGGCCTCCTCTAGAATCTCCTTCACGCGTTCGATGCCCCGCGTAAATGCGCGTGGCGGACCGAATATGGAGTATTTCCAGACCTGCCTGCCCGATGACGAACTCGACGATGGAGAGGAGGAAGTCTGTTCAATCGAATAAAACCAAATTCCCAGCCCGATGGCGGCGAGTGCCAGGACGGCCGACACGATGAGGATTATTCTATTGGCGGACATGACGCCCTCCGAGCGGCGTTCGGTGCAACATCTCTATATTCGGTCGTATCGGCACGGGCGGGTGAAGCGTGCTCGACAAATCATCACCAATCAACTGGAGATCGGTAGCGCCTCACTTCAACCCGGCTTGGCGCAGGGCATCGACGATGCGCCGGGTCTCCGCCGCATCCTTGTAGCTCATCATCCCCTTGGCATCCCAGGTTTCCAGGGAAAAGTCCGGATGTCTTTCCCGGACTATTCCCGCTTCGGCCCGTGCCTTCTTGTCCTGTCCGGCCGCGACCAACGTGGCGATCAGCCGAAGATGGGAGGCCAGGAAGTTGGGGGAACGGCGCAGGTTCTCGCGGAAAGCGTCGACGGATTCATCATAGCGGCCCATCTGACGATAAACGTCCCCCAAAATCACCAGATAAAAATGGTCATAAAAAGGGCTGAGGCGCATCGCCTTCTTGATCTGTACCAACCCTTCCTCCGGCCTTCCTGCATACATCAGGAAATCCGCAAGCATCGCGGCGGCAAAAGAATAGCTTGGATTGAGGGCGACCGCCTTTTCTCCAAACGCGATGGCCATGTCGGCCTCTCCTTGGGCGATGTAGGCATATCCAAGTTGGGCATATCCATCGGGCAGGAGATCGTCTAACGACAAGGAACGGTTAGCCAGCTCAATTGCCTGGCCCTTCCTGCGCAGCCGGGGCTTGTTCACCCGAACCTTGTGTTCTCCCAGGCAGACCGTGCCGGGCTGTGAGCCGTGCCAGGCGATTTCACCGCCCTTGCTTCCCTGGTGCTTCTCGCCGGCCACCTTTCTTGCCGACAAATGCAGCACCGCCTCCAAATTGGCACGGCCCAACCTGTCGATCAGCTCTCCCACGGCGATTCTCGATGTCTCGATCAGCTCCACCATCGGAAGCAGGTGCTCCCCATGTTGGGCGCTGAACCGGAGCAATTACAGGAGCTTAAGCGAGCAGGAGTGTGGAAACGCAAGCGACGAGGATGGACAATACACGACTTTCTAGAATACAACCCCTCTAAGGAGCAGGTGCTCGCTGAGCGGGAGAGGAAGGCTGTGGCTGGTCGCCTCGGCGGTCACGCCAGCGATTGATGCTTTGTCCAGTATCGGTGCGGTGCTACCAGTCGGACGGAAGGTTGCGGCGTTCGCCGTAACAGCGGTGCTCCTTGTTGGGGTGTTTCGTCCGAGTGTGGCTCAGGGAACTCTTGGGCCTCCGAGTGATCGCTTGGTCGATATGGTTGCCGACACGATTGCGTCCGACATGTCAACTACACGGCCAACCTTCCTTGCAATCGCGGGTTCGTTGGCCAGCGGTGCGCACGTCGTCGAGTCCGGCGAGTCACTTTGGAAGATCGCTCGCCAGATACTCACGGAACGTGGCGAGTTGGCCAGCGGCTCCTCGATCTCAGACCTGTGGCACTCCATTTACGAACTCAATCGCACACTCATTGGCGACAATCCCAACCTGATCCACCCAGGACAGGTGCTCCAACTCCCTACGGGGTGAACATGGAATCCGACGAACTTGAACAGATTCCCTGGGCGAATCTTGTCGCTGAGCAGACGGACGGCATCGACAAACGAATCTACATGGGTGTCGGCGTGGTCGCCATTTTGGTGGTGCTGATCTTCGGCATGAGAATGTTCGGCGGCAGTGGCCAGCCGGTGCCTTTGCCAATGGAATCTCTTCCGGCCGTGACCGCGGTCGAGATCACACCCACACCGTCTCCAATGGTTGTTACAGAGGCTGATCTTCGCGCGGACGAGGCCCCGGTACCCGTGCAGGCATCGAGCAATCTCCTTGCCGAGGTCACCGCGGAATGGTTTGTCACGGACTGGTTCACACGAGACGGCTCAGGCGAAACCGTTCGATCCATCCGCGCGGTCCTGTCCCCGGATCTTCAATCGATGGATCTTCCGCATGACGAACCGGACGCTGATGTCGTATTCGTTGAGTGGGCCAAGACAGTCGAGATCGAGACAATCTCACAGACCACAGTGGGCGTAACGATTGCCTACCGGTCGATTCGCCAGACGGACGAAGGCTTCGTGCG